>CAYFER010000001.1:0-213287 GCA_964342185.1 uncultured Vicinamibacteraceae bacterium
TGGCGCGATATCAATCACCTTTTGGAAGTGTTGTTTCGCGGTTTCGAAGTCACCCAGATTAAGAGAAACAAGTGCCAACTTAAACCACGGCTTTTCCCAATTCGGGTCAATAGCAGCGGCTTTTTCATACCAGTCGACTGCGGTTTCCATTTCACCCTTGGCAAATTCAACTTCGCCCAGGTTGAATAGGTCTTCCCTTGACGCGTTGGCTCCAGCCGTCGCTATGTCTGCGGCGGCATCAAGATCGCCCATCGCCAACCGGGTCCGCGCGATTTCAACTTTTGCCTGTTCACCTCTCTCAGGATCGCCTGCGAGTTGTTCGTAGGAGGCGATTGCGGTTTCGTAATCACCGTTACCTCGATGAGCATTTCCGATATTGAGATGTAGATAGGTCATGCTTGGAAGCACTGACAACAGTTGGTTGTATCCGGCTATCGCTGCGGCATAGTCCTGTGAGTCAAAAGCGTCATCGGCAGCGTTCAGGTCCGCTTCCAGCGCAGCGGCATCAAGACCTTCCAACGCCTCTTCGCCGACTAAGCGTTCAAATGGAGATAGAACCCTGTTGAGATTGAAATTTGCGGTTGCTGCACCTTGCTGGCTCACTGCGGTGACTATTTGGCCAGGCTGATACCCGTCGACTTCGGCGGTAATAGTCCATGTACCAGATGAAAAACCAATCATCGAAAAACGGCCATCGTCTTCACTGACCGTTGCCAGTGTATCTCGGTCCGGAGAATTGGCTTCGATCGTAACCCCGCCTAGTGGTTGCCCGTCACCGTCCAGCACCCTTCCGGTGACCCGCCCACGGGTGGCTTGCGCCAATACGGGTGCGACGGCGAACGCAAGCAATAACGCCAAAACTGACAAACCTCGCAACAAACGTGCAAACCTCATGAAGTACTCCCTAAGTAACAGTAGATTCTATAGATAGTATAGCTGATGCTGAGCGCTGGCGAGTCATCTTGCTGGTTCTACGTTATCGAGCTCCTGGAGTGCGGACTCGGCCTCTTTACTGGCAGGTGTGTTCGACGGTACTTTGCGATAGGCCGCCCGTGCTGCTGTGAAATTCTGTATCTCCTTGTAGGCGTGGCCGATTGGGAGGTTCAGACTTGTTAATTGAGGTACTTGCTCAAGGATGACCTGATACGCAGAAATAGCGCCGGTGTAGTTACCTTGGTCAAATAGTGCGTTAGCGGCATCGACCTCCGTCTGAAGGTCATCCGCTCGAATGCCAGCCAAGACGCCGGTGGACGCGACCGGAGGGTCCAACAGATCGATTTCCATGGTTAGTGAGACGACGCCACTGTTACCGGCCCGTCTGACTGGTGCAAAGCCCTGAGTGGGTTGGTAACCCCGTTTCTGAATTGTGAACAGCCATCGCCCGCGTTCGAGTCCAATAAACGAAAATCGGCCGGAATCATCTGTTTCTGTTTCACCGATCCGGGGTGTCATATTACTTTCCGCCCTGACGGCGGCTTCAGTAATGGGGTTGCCGGCCGTGTCACGAACAACCCCTCGGATTACGGATTGTTGTGCCAAGGTTGGCTGCACGGTGATTAGCCAAGTACACAAAAAAGGCACAAACAGAGACAGCAGGCGTTGGGGCGTGTCAATTTTCATAGCTATCCAAGTAAAAATGATACCCACAGTATAATGCAGATTAAATGCGCTCCTCGACTGGGGCCCCTCCTCGCTGCTGGTGTGGCATTCCGATTACGGTTGCCGTTTCTATCTTCCTGTTGTGTGCATTTGGTCATCTGGTAAGTGCGGTAGTTGCACAGGACGCCGAAGTTAGTGTTCAAGTTAATACTGCCCGATTGGATGAGATTGATGACGCAGTGAATACTGCGATTCGCAACGCAGACCTGCCCGGTGCCATTGTCTTGATTTCGCACCACGGTCAAATCATCTATCACAAGGCGTTCGGACGTCGCGCGGTGCAACCAACATCCGAAGCGATGACGACCGACACGATTTTTGATCTTGCTTCACTAACGAAGGTTGTCGCAACGGCCCCAGCTGTGATGATGTTGGTGGAAGATGGACTGATCAGGTTACGAGACCCAGTGGATCGCTACATTCCAGGTTTCGAGCGTCACGGTAAGGACGAAATTACGGTTGAGCATCTATTGACCCACATGTCTGGATTGAGACCTGATTTTCCTCTTGACGAGGAATTTCAAGGCTATCAGAGAGCGATTGCACGGGCGATTGAGGAGCGACCAGTTCACGCTGCAGGAACGCAGTTTGTGTATAGCGACATCAATTTCATTGTTCTTGCTGAAATTGTGGCGCGTATAAGTGGCACACCTTTCGATCAATTTGTCGACCGCCGCCTATTTTCACCACTTAGGATGACCGACACAGGCTTTTTACCGTCACCGGCCAAGCGAGTCAGGGTTGCACCGACCGAATCCTGTCGTCCCTTTGGTTGGCCTTGTGGAGATGAGGGCAGTGTGATGTTGCGGGGCGTTGTGCACGACCCGACGGCGAGGAGGATGGGAGGCATTGCTGGACATGCGGGCTTGTTTGGAACCGCGGACGATTTGGCTCGATACGGTGCGATGTTACTGGCAAATGGCATGTTGGATGAGGCACATGTTTTGTCTCCCTTGTCTATCGCCAGGATGACGCGGCCAGCCACGACTTTTGGGATGGGAGAACAGCGAGGGTTGGGTTGGGATATCAGTTCACGATACTCGTCGAACAGGGGAGATTTGTTCTCCACTGGGTCTTATGGCCACACTGGTTTTACGGGAACTTCGATTTGGATTGATCCAGCTACGCAGACCGTGGTGGTGTTTCTGTCAAACCGAGTGCATCCCAACGGTGGTGGCAACGTGACAGCGCTGCGCGGGAGGGTTGCAACGTTAGCGGCGGCGGCGGTGACAATTGACGTAGTCCGAGAGAACGAGAGTAATAGTTCTGTCAGAACTGGGATTGACCGTCTCCGAGACGAGAATTTTTCCAGACTTGAAGGTCAACGCGTGGGTCTGGTGACGAATCAAACTGGCCGGGCGTCCAGTGGATCTACCACGATTGAGTTACTACACGGAGCGCAAAATGTTGTTCTAACGCACTTGTTTAGTCCTGAGCACGGGATTCGTGGAGACGTCGAATCTGAAGTAGCCGACGCCATCGACCCCATAACGGGACTAACGATTTACTCGCTGTACGGTGACACCAGACGACCGAAGTCGATCATGCTCGATGGATTAGACACGATTGTTGTGGACCTCCAGGACGTTGGTGCTAGGTTTTACACCTATGCCACTACGTTAGGCTACATGATGGAGGCGGCCGCTGAGAGAAACATCAAAGTGGTCGTTCTGGATCGTCCAAACCCAATCAATGGTGTATCAGTCGAAGGGCCACTTCTTGACGACGCGCTGCAGGGGTTTACTGGATATTTGTCCATGCCGATTCGCCATGGACTGACGTTGGGTGAATTAGCTCAAGTGTTTAATGCGGAACGAGACATTGGCGTTGAGTTGGAGGTTGTTCGTATGGAGGGATGGCGTCGCCGACTTTGGTACGACGAAACAGGTCTGTTGTGGATTAATCCCTCTCCCAATCTTCGATCTGTGACTCAAGCCACACTCTATCCGGGAATTGGTTCCATCGAGCATACGAATCTTTCGGTGGGGCGCGGCACTGATGGCCCCTTCGAATACGTTGGAGCCCCTTGGATTGATGGGACCAGATTAGCGAAGGTTCTCAATGGCCGGCATTTGGATGGTGTGCGCTTTTATCCGATGGAGTTCATTCCTGACCGTGACCGTTATGCGGACGAACTGTGTTTTGGTGTTGGAATGTCTGTTATTGATCGAGACGTCATGCGACCTGTTAGAGTCGGTGTTGAAATTGCGGCGGCGTTACTTCGTTTGTATCCGAATGAATTTGACCTTGACTCAGCGACTCGACTAGTGGGTTCCCGCGCAACCATTCAACGTATTCAAGTGGGTCGCGACCCTGCCGACATTGCATTGGACTGGACCGCTGGTGAACGTCAGTGGCGGCAACGGATTGCCCCCCATCTTTTGTATGAACCTTAAAAAGACGGTTTTGGGCCGGTGCGTGGCACTAGAGCTGGTACAACATGACATACACGACCACACCCGTGACGGATACATACAACCATAAGGGCAGCGTCCACCGGGCTATTCGTGCATGACGGTCGAACCTCTCTCGTAATGCATGAACCAGTGTAATGAGGGCCAGTGGCAAAATCACTGCTGCTAGGATCACGTGCGTGATCAAGATCGTGAAATAAACAAACCGGATGACACCTGTCCCTGTGAACGATACTGACCCGACATTGTAGTGATAGATCAAATAAGAGACCAAAAACACAGTCGAGGTGGCAAATGCACCGAGCATGCAGGCTCGATGTGCTCTAATTTGACGCCGTCGAATTAGGATGTATCCGGCCGTCAAAAACAGACCAGCAATTCCGTTGAGCAGTGCATTGAGCGTGGGTAAACTAGACAATTCGATCAATGGGAACCTCCCAGCTAGCTACGACGGTGCGTTACACTCCAGCTACTTAGGGCCAACATTACTAGGCCAAAGGTTGCAACAAATACGAGCGGTCTTGTTATGCCTATCGATGCCGTCTCGGTACCTATCGTAGGATTTGTCAGGACGGTTCTGAGTGCCGACACACCGTAACTCATAGGGTTTACCAGCATTACGCCGCGAATCCATCCTGCTGCGCCACTTGCTGGAAAGACGGCACCCGATAAGAGCCACATCGGAAATAGTAGCAAGTTCATGATGGCGTGAAATCCTTGTGTCGAGTCAAGCATCCATGCCAATACAAAACCAAGGCTTGTTAATGCGAACGCCAGTATGACCAGTACGGCCAATAACAACGGGACGCTCGCGATATTGATCTGCGTGTTGGCCAATGGTGCAAGGAAGAGGAACAACGATGCTTGCAGAAGCGCTAGCGTCGTTCCTCCGAGGATTTTGCCGAGAGCAATTGCACTCCGCGGGACTGGAGACACGAGGACTCCTTGCAGGAATCCATCATGGCGGTCTTCGATCACTGAGATTGTTGAAAAGATCGCGGTAAATAACAAGATCAGTGCGAGAGTGCCGGGATAGAAATATTCGAGATATCCGCCAGCTGGTACCCCAAGGCTGCCCACACTGAACGAACTACCAAGTCCAGAGCCGAGTAGGACCCAAAACACGACTGGTGTGCCCAGCGCTCCGACGATACGCGATCGCTGCCGCAGAAACTGTGCGAGTTCGCGGCGCCAGAGTGTGTAAATAGCGAGTGTTAACTCCATCGTTGTCCAGTGTGGTGTAAAAACACATCCTCAAGGGTTGGTTTCCCGACGGCTATGCCGTCGACTTGTCCCGGGAATGCCTCAATCAACTCCGAGACGAAGGAACGTCCATTGGTCCGTTCTATGCGGACACAACCATCGACTACAGACACGTCCTGTCCAAAACGGCGATGGATATCCTCAGCCAGTACCGAGGGAGTCTTTGATGTAATCATGATGACGTCACCTCCGATCTCGGCGACTAAGTCATCGGGAGACCCTAAGGCAACGAGATGTCCTTCGTGGAGTACGGCGACGCGATCTGATTTTTCTGCTTCATCCATGAGATGAGTCGTCAGCATGACCGTAGTGCCGAGTGTGTGCCTGAGGTTGTCCAAGTGATCCCATAATTCTCTTCGGGCACCCGGGTCGAGGCCGGTACTCGGTTCGTCTAACACGAGGAGTTTTGGTTCTGGAAGCAGAGCTTTGGCAATTTCGACCCGCCGTTGGAGTCCGCCTGATAGTGTTCCGACGAAGTCTTGAGCACGGTCCGCCAGTGCGACTAGAGTGAGTACGTCGGTAATGCGAGCAGCAAGGCGTTTGCCGCTGAGGCCATATAGGTGCCCGTGAGTCTTGAGGTTTTCTGTCACCGTCAGACGACTGTCGAGGGCGGGTGATTGAAACACGACGCCCATAACCCGCCGTATGTGCTGTGCGTCGTTCGCAATGTCGTGACCAAACACTGAGACATGTCCCGGTGTCGTTGGAAGTAGTGTGGTGATGATTCGAAAGAGCGTTGTCTTGCCCCCTCCATTGGGGCCGAGAAGGGCAAAACTACTGCCAGCATCGGCCGAAAACGTCACATCAATTAGCGCTTGACGGTCGCCGTACCGGTGATTGAGCGACGAGATCTGGATAGCTGGAAGCTCAGAAGACACTGTTGATAACCAATAAGGCCCATACTAGTGGGAGATAGACCAGAGAGCCGACAAATAGCGATCGAGCTCTAATATCCGATGGTTCTTCGAAAAAACGCCACGCGAGAACTAGAAATGCCGTTCCAAAACCGAACGCGGCTCCCGCATAGAACCGACCAGTAAGGCCGACAACCGTTGGCGCCAGACTTACGGGCACGAGGGCTCCGGCGAACAGCAGTGCATACTTTGCGTTGCGACGTCCGTCCTGATTAACGACGGCCATGAGCGGCAGTTTCGCTCGTCGGAAGTCCTCTCGATACATCCATGACAGAGCGTGGAAGTGAGGTAGCTGCCAGAGGAACACTATGCCAAATAACACCCACGCTTCGATACCTAACGAATCGCGAGCTGCAGCCCAGCCAATTACTGGTGGCAGCGCGCCTGGTACGGCCCCGATAACTGTGGACCACGACGTTCGTCGCTTTAACGGCGTGTAGATTGCTATGTAACTAACCAAGGTTGCCGCTGCGACGACCATAGATAAGAGATTCGCTCCAGTTCTAAGTTCCACTAGACCGAATGTGGTTAGCAGTCCTGCCAGTACAAACGCTTCCGACGGCTGAACTCGGCCAGCGGGAATTGGTCGCTGACGCGTTCGTTCCATAATTCCGTCAATGTCACGTTCGGCTATTTGGTTATAGGCTGCTGCACCACCAGCCACGAGCAGTGATCCCATGACGGTGTGGAAGAGAGTTAGAAGATCAAAGGAACCGGTAGAACCGAGGCAGTAACCGATCCCGGTCGTGAAGACTACTAACGAGTTCAATCGTAGTTTTGTAAGGACGAGAAAGTCGACCAGCCGGGGCCATTTCGACGATATCGTGACCGTATCCGTCTTCATGCACCTGCCCCGTTTGAACTGTCAGGAGTCAAGTTTACAGGCGGTGCATGACCCTCCTGCCCAAGGGTGTGTGGGGTTTCGAATTGGTCACGATACACGCGGAGCGCCAGTACCACCGAGGTGACCCATAACAACGCTCCGTTGGCCATATGTGCGGTATTGATAGCAACATGTTTCTCGCTAAGCACCGTCCAAGCACCAAGGGCAAATTGCGCAATGACGACTACGAGCAGAAGGATGGCCGGTCGAACTAGTTCGTGTCTGGTTCTTAACCGAGACAAGATATGGGCACTCAGGGCTATTACGAACGAAACCACAATTACTGCCCCGATACGATGTGCAAAATTAATCGCGATACCAGGATTCCAGATCGGTGGAACGATACTGCCAAATGCGAGAGGAAAGTCAGGAATGGCGAGTCCGGCTCCGGTGTGGCGCATGGTTGCCCCAATGAGGATTTGGATATATACAGCAACTGGCGTGAACATCGCCAAGCGACGCAAGGCCACGTCGCCGATGATGGTTTCCGTTTCACTCTGATTGCGCCTGTAGTGGTTCTGCCACCCCGGAGACGTAAAGAGGGCGAGACTGACGACAAGCATGAAGAAAATCTGTGCCAGTCCTGCATGGCTAATTGAAATCGGAGCTGGCAAGAAATAGAGAACCGTAAGACCACCGAGCACGCCTTGGGTGATAACTGCGACCAGGGCGATCCAGCCCAATCGTTGAACCCACCGTCGTGGCTCTACCCACGTCAGCCAGAGTGCCAGCACGATCGTCATTAGGCCGACGGTACTAGCGATCAGTCGATGTCCGTGCTCGTACAAAATGCCCCCTACCATCATCGACAGGGGAAAGCTGTACATGAAGTAACCGTAGGTGCTGGGCCAGTCTGGAACAGCTAGGCCAGAGCCCGTACTGGTGACCAGGCCACCCACTGCAATCAGCAGCAACGATGTGGCGGTAAGCAGTTTGGTGTAGCGGTGCAGCCAGAGCATAGTCAGATGCAGCCGCCGATCTAACCAGAAACCGTGGATGAGAAAAATGGCGGGCGTCCTGTTAGTGAACGCCCGCCCCATCTTGCAATTGGGTCTCTGGGAATTATGCGACCTCGTCCTTGTGTCGCCGGTAGAGACTTACCCTACAGTAAACGTGAAATTTAGCTCAGCAGTTGCACCTTCACCAACGGTCACGTTCTGCGTCTGAGTGCCGAGTTCTTCATGCCAGGCTTCCACGACGTAATCTCCAGGCGGTAAGCCGCTGAGATCAAAAGAGCCGTCCTCACCAGTGACTCCGAAGAACGGATGGTCTAAGACTCCAGCATAGGCATTCATCCAACCGTGAACATCACATTGGAACGGTACCATCACTTCCGGAGAATCGAAGACTCTCTCGTAGACCATGCCTTCGATGGGTTGTCCCGTATTGAATTCTTCGTTGATGGACGGTATGGCGTGAATGTTATGCAGAGTCGGATCGTTGTTGACAATTGACACGGTCTGTCCGACTTGGACTCCAAACACGTGTGGAATGTACCGACAGCCATCTTGGCTCAGTTCAACCACGCCACTGGCTGCTGGAAACGACTGACCTTCTAGGCCCTCTTTGACGTACACGAAGACGTTACCCAGACCACCTGACCCTCCAACAATGTAGTACTCGGTCTGTGTGTCAGTGGCCTCCATGACACAAGCTGGGTCGGAGTTCATCCTAATCTGTTCTGGTTCTGGAGCCATTCCGTCAAGCGTAATGGTCCCCGTCACATTTCCGGCCGTGGCTGGGTCGAACGCCGGTGCTGCCGGTTCGGGTGCTGGTGCCGGTGCGTCGGATTCACCACCGCCACACGCTACTGCTACTACAAGGGTTAGGGCTGAGGCGAACGCCCACAATGTTCGGTGCTGCATCTAAAATCTCCTAGTGCGATGTTTGGGTACGAGAAATGCTCGCTGGATAGCTGCCCGTTGACAGCGCTCTCATGCGTTTAACTCCACAAAGATATCATACCGATATTCGTGGCGCCACGGGCAAACCGTTTATCGAGTCGAGGGGGCCGTAAGTGGGGAGATTGAGGCTTGGCGAAGTTTCCGTTCGATACGATCCTCGATCCAATGCTCATCCCACCACTCGATCGGTGTGACTGGGTGTCCTTGCAGGAATAGGGCAAAGTGTAAGTGATCGCCGCCAGCCAGACCTGTGCTCCCGCTGTTTCCGAGCGGTTGGCCGCGGGTGACTTCGTCGCCCACAGCAACGGAAATAGACGACAAATGTGCGTACAGTGACTGCAGCCCCATACCGTGGTCGATGAAGACACAGTTACCGTAAATACCTAGGTAGTCGGCGTAAAGAACGGTCCCGGTATTGGCTGCTGATATCGACGTATTCGCAGTAGAAGCCAGGTCAAACCCCAAATGAATTTGTTGGTCGATTTCAGTGTCCTGATAGACGTAGGTTCGATGGTCTGCGAATCCAGATTCAACCTGTGAATTGGCGAGTTGAAGAAAAGGTTCCTGCCATTGTCGGTGTGCACTGGTAGCGCCGGCAAACGATGCTACGTAATCACGGTTGCGTTGTCTCAAGGTTCCGTTAATGAAGAGGTAGAGGTCAGTAAGTTCAGAGAGAGATGGTGACGCAGAGAGCTCTTCATCGGCTAGTTCCGGGGCTTGTTCCACGATAGCGGGTACGACGGTTTGCAGAAAGCGGTCGTTTAGGATGATCCGTGACCGCCGAAATGGTTTTGGAAACATTCGGTGATCGAAGGATGCACTTGTTTCATTGCCAGCCGAGTCCTTGGCGTACAGCTCAACAGGTGTGCCGAGGTCTTGGTCGTAGAGCAGCGCAAAGAAAGACATCCGGAGGGTTTCGTCCGTCGTGTCAGTGGTTGATATTGGATAACCCGGGTAAAAGCGGTTACCGACGCGGACGCCGGACTCGGCATCTGGTGGGCTGACGCGGTAGATGACGAGTTCGGAGCCACCGTGATTAACGTAGTGAAACGTCGACGCCACTTCGAGGCGCGGTGGGTCCAAGCGAATTTCTACATCGACAGCCGCGACACTGTTGACCTCACGAAGCCCGAATAAAACAGGCCGTGCCGCCGACAAAACAATCCGTGCCTCGCCAGCGACGAGTTCCGGATGCGACGTCCGGTCGATACGGCGGGTCACTCGGATACGGTCGGGACCATCTTGTTGTACTTGACCTTCAAGTGGCCGATTGAGTGAGTAGAGTGGTATTTGTCGCCCGGCTTGTTCAATAAACCCTTCAAGGGAGGTAAGATTTCCGTTTGGTGTCGAAATAGTGGCTTCAAATACCGCTGAGCGACCGATTAATCGGGTTGGAGTAAGAATTGTGAGTTCCGGTCCACTCGCTCGACTAGCTAAGAATAGAGCGGTCCCTGCAGTCGCAAATAGGATAAGAGTCGCACTTATGCCAAGTAAACGCATCACCAGATTATGATATAAACGAAGGTTAGTTTGTAAAAGTAAGGCGGTATCGTCTAGGGGTTAGGATACGTGGTTCTCATCCACGAGACCGGGGTTCGATTCCCCGTACCGCTACCAGTGATACAGAGTTTCTTTGACACTGCTCGCCGGCGATATTTAAATTTTTATTACATACATGATGCCACTGACGACGATTGCCGGTTCTGTTAACTGTCCCCGCCAAAGCCCGCCCACCCCGATATATTTCTTTGTAATAAGTTCATTTTTCGTAGAATCTTCATGGACGAACCAATTTGTGTGTGCGCCAAGGTGACTTTGAAATCGTTCACAAATATTTAAAGAGAATTGTTTTAAATGAAAAAATGAGAAGTCTCCCGAGTTTATACGTCGTGTTTTTCGTGACTTTACTGTTCTTAGTTGAACCAGTGTTTGCCCAGAACGGCAGTAGGGTGACTGGAGTGGTCTCGGATGAAACTGGTGGTGTGCTTCCGGGTGTGACGGTTGAATTGTTCCGCTCTGGAGTGGAAGCGGTGACTACCACCGACGAACGAGGTTCCTATCGTTTTGAGGGATTAGACAGAGGAACGGTAGAGTTGGTGTTCCGATTGATTAATTTCTCCACGTTGCGGCGTGAGATCGAGGTCGGTGACGAAGAACAGACTGCCAATGTGGTTTTGACCCTCGGCCTTACCGCCGATGTTGTGGTTACGGGCAGTCGGACCTTTCGTAACATTGCTGAACTTGACGACCCTCGTGAGAACTTGGTTGGCATCGCAACTTCGGCGAGTGTCGGAGCTGTGACGTCCGATCAGTTAGAGACGAGACCAATCATGCGCCCGGGAGAGGTGCTCGAAGCAGTTCCTGGATTTATCACCAGTCAACATAGCGGTGAGGGAAAGGCGAACCAATACTATCTGCGGGGATTTAATCTGGACCATGGGTCAGATTTCGCGACGACATTGGCCGGTGTCCCAATGAATGAATCATCAGGGGCGCACGCTCATGGCTACAGCGACGTCAATTTGTTGATTCCGGAATTGGTCAGTGGGGTGCAGTACACGAAAGGGCCGTATTTTGCTGAACACGGTGATTTTTCCGCAGCGGGGTCAGCCAATATTAGTTATACCAACAAGCTCGACCGCCCCGTGTTGAGTCTAAGTACTGGCGGGTTTGGGTGGTCTCGTCTGTTTGGTGCTGTATCTCCTGAGGTTGCAGGAGGGAATATGTTGTTTGGTCTTGAGTTAAGCAAGAACGACGGCCCATGGGAATTGGCTGACGACATGCGGAAGGTAAACAGTGTCTTACGTTACAGCCAAGGAGATGCTCGCAACGGGTTTTCCATTACGGGTATGGCCTATGCTGCCCGGTGGAACGCAACGGACCAAATACCCCTTCGAGCAACAAAAAGCGGTTTGATATCACGCTACGGCAATATCGATGCCACGGATGCCGGTCGTACGACTCGCTACAGTGTCGCAGGCGACTGGCTTCGGTCAGGGACTAACCAATCAACACGGATTACCGCGTATGCACTCAGGGGTGGGCTGAACCTGTTTCAGAACTTTACATATTTTCTCGTGGACCCGGTTAATGGCGACCAGGTGGAACAAGAAGGTCGCCGCTGGGTGACGGGTGGGAAGGTTACACATCGACGGATGGGCAATTGGCTTGGCCGCCATATTGAATCGGCTGTTGGCGTCAATATGCGGAACGACGCGGTGGGGACCGTTGGACTGTATGCGACACGAGGGCGCCAGTTTCTTGATGCGATTCGTCGCGATACGGTCGGCCAGACAACACTGGGATTGTTCGGCCAGAGCGAGGTTGAATGGAGTTCGGTGTTTCGCACCACGCTGGGTCTTCGGGGAGACGTCTATCGCTACAGCGTGAATGCGTTGAGACCACTCAATAGTGGGACCGGTGTGACGGGGTTGGTCAGTCCGAAAGTCACTGCAGTGTTAGGTCCGTGGAAGGCAACTGAAGTTTACCTAAATTATGGTCATGGATATCACAGTAACGATGCCAGGGCCGCGACAACAGTCGTGGACCCGGTTAGTGGTGAACCAGTGGAGTCAGCAAGTCCACTGGTCCCGGCCCGCGGCGGGGAATTTGGGTTGCGTAGTGTGGCAGTATCCGGCCTGCAGACAACGATGGCACTCTGGTATCTGGCCTTTGATTCAGAATTGATCTTTGTTGGTGACGCAGGTATTGCTGAAGCCAGTCGTCCGAGTCAACGTTACGGGTTGGAATGGACGAATTATCTCAAGCTGACTGACTGGCTGGTTGGTGAGCTAGATGTCAGTGTGTCTCGTGCCGAATTTTCAGACGATGACCCGGCTGGCTCTTTGATTCCTGGTGCTCTCGACCGTGTGATCTCTGGTGCACTCAGTGTGTTGTCAAGCCAGCGGTTCTATGGGAGCGTGCGGTTGCGGCATTTCGGTCCCCGGCCACTTGTCGAAGACGGGAGTCAGATGTCGGCGTCAACGACGATCTGGAATGGCGAGTTCAGCGCGAGAATCAACGAACGTCTGACGGTGGTTGTGGAGGGCTTTAATCTTCTTAACAGTTCGGTATCAGACATCGATTACTTCTACACATCACGCTTGCCTGGTGAACCACTGGACGGCGTGGATGATATCCATTTCCATCCCTCTATTCCTCGTACAGCACGGGTTAAGTTGGATATAAGCTTTTAGCGGTGATGCTAATGGCGACCGTTTAGGCCAGTTGTGTAGCCGCTGCTGTGGTTGTTAATCTGATCAATTACGAGAATTTGCTGGTGGCAGATGGACGAGGTAGTTCGTGCCATCTCGGTTCAGCCACACACGGACGTAATCACGTTCCTTCAAGACTACTACTTGTGCCTCGTTTCTGAGTGTTCCGCTTTCGGATACTTCGCCGATGTCTCCGTCCGATATTACGACGGCTAGTCCTCGTCCTGCTACGGTTTCCCCGTCAAGGAACTCGACCCAGCGTCCACGAGGGGCCGTGGTGTTTGTCGTCGGACCGTCCGCAGCCAAGCTAAGCCGGTAGGTGCCGGCGGAGAGTTCTTGTCCGTCGGCCAGTACCGTTGAAGGAATAGTGACATCGCCTCGCGCCCGCCGGGCTGCTTCTTCTTCGCGAGCCTGTTCCAATTCAGCCACAAGTGTGGTGATTGCTCGGTTGATCGCGTTGGCCGAAGCGAGTGCAGATTCAGCCTCAGAGCGCGCTCCAAGGAGTTGCTCTCCGGCTAAAAGTCGAGCCGTCTCTGCCAGCGACGATTCCACAGTTGCAAGATCTTCATCCCAAGTTTTCGCCTGTTCTTCCTCGAGATCGGTAGTTGGAATAGTCGTGATCGACGCTCGGGCGGTCGTGACTGCTGCTTCGGTGTCGCCAACTAGCCGCTCGGTCTCGGTCCGCAATCTTGATTTCTCGACCTCGATGGCACTCTCCACCGCATCGACCGCCGTTTCAACCGAACCGATTAGTTCGATGGCGCGCTCGTACGAGCGAAACAGGACAAAACTGGCCGCCTGCGTGTCAAGTTCAGTATCAAGTGCTGTAACAGCAGCTTCAGCGCTCCTGTACGCGTCGGCTGCGTAAGTATTTGCGTCGTTTGCGACGGCTTCTAATCGTGCCTTTGCGGCATCGACTCCCGCAGTCGGCGGCTCCGCACAGCCGACGAGGCTAAGAGCGAGCGATAATGTCAACAACGTCAGTAAATTTCGGTTCTTCACTTGAGTCTCCGTGAAATGGGTCTCGCCGACCCGTCTAGCTTAGCGCGCTCCGGCGGGTGGTTCAATGTGGAAGTGGTCCTGCCGTTTTGAGACTGGACCCATGCGTTTGAGGTAGGCTGCTTTGTTCATGAACATATTACTGAAAACGATTGATGCGCACGTGGCGGGTCAACCGTTGCGATTGATTGTCGAGGGGTTTCCGAATCCTGTCGGTCCAACGATGCTTACCAAGCAAAGGTGGCTTACCAAGCATCATGACGGACTTCGACGTTTACTCATGCTGGAACCTCGTGGTCACACGGATATGTGCGGTGCTGTCTTGACTGAGCCTGTAGAGACAGGGTCTCACGCTGGTGTGCTCTTCATGAATACTCAAGGTTTTGGATTGGTGTCTATTGACGGTGTGATTGGTGTTGTCACCGTAGCGCTTGAGAAAGGACTGTTGCAGGTGGCGGATGAGACAGATATTCGCTTGGATACACCCGTGGGAACCGTCCGCGCGATGGCAACCCGTGAGGGTGACCGGGTGAATCAAGTGTCGGTCGTGGCGGTCCCTTCCTTCGTGTCCGTTCCTCGCGTTGACGTCAAACTTGGCGCACGTGACGTCAGTCTGGACGTCGCGTTTGGTGGGGATTTCTACGTCATTATCGACAGCGAAACTGCCGGGGTACCTATTTTACCGAGTTATGTGCCTGCCCTCAGTGCACTAGGGATGGAGATCGCGGGCGTCGTTGAATCCAGGGTTAACGTCAGCCACCCTGAGCTGTCTCATCTCAGGGGACTCCATGGAACTATCTTTACTGGTTTGCCGCACGCAGACGACGCCGATTTGAGAAGTGTGACGGTTTCTGTGAATGGACAGGTAGACCGGTCGCCAGGTGGGAATGGAACCGCCGCAGTGATGTCTGTACTTGATGCGATGAACCTGCTTCCGGTTGACCGACCCTTTGTACACGAGAGCATCATCGGCACCTCATTTGAAGGCAGGATTGAACAACGCATCTTGGTGGGTGAAACTTCGGCGATAGTGCCTAGCGTTACAGGAGCTGCGTGGATCACCGGAGACCATGCATTTGTTCTTGACGCTAGAGACCCAGTCGGCCATGGATTCTTACTTTGAGCGAACCCGGCTGTTTCGTCTATTGGTATTTCGAAAACTAGGGCAGTTATTTCGTTGCTCGGCCTGTCCGACGTATAGCATCGATGAACGAATCCAGTCGAGTGCGTTGTTCGAAAAGAATGCGATGGTTCCATGTCGCACGAAGCGTGTCGAGTACAGTTTCGTGGTACCAGACCATTTCCTCGGGCGAAGCCGAAAAAACATCCATATAGCTGGCGCCGTGTTCTAGAAGTCCTTGGGTCATGTTTGAGAGGTTGTGGATCTTATCTGCTGCCGCTACCGCAAATGATTCATGGCGTTGGCTCTTACGAAGGCCTTCAATATAAGCGAGTTTTCGCTCCCGCCAATTCTTTTGCTTCGGTGGTTCCGTGACATCCTGGACAATGGCGAGCACTCGACTTCCAAACCGGGATTCGATGATCTCGACCGGAAGATGGGTATCCTCAAGTGTGTCATGTAAAACGGCAGCAATGAGGACGTCTTCATCGAAGCCGTAGTCCGAGACAATGGTCGCGACCGACAAAACGTGTGTAGCTTGAAAACCTGGTCCGGCCTTACGCCGGTTGAGTCCGTGTGCCTCGAGCATGGTTCTGACTGCGTCCTCGAATCTCTTGGAATACATTTGTGGTTATGAGCACTCTGTTGAGAAGGTCAAATGGCTGCCTATTTCAATGGCTCAGCACTGACAGCGGGCCTGCACGATGATATTGACATTTCCGTTCGAGTCAGACGTCCAGTTACAATCAGCATCAACGCAAACTGAAAGAACTAGTGACAATTTGACGAGGTTAGCGAATGCTACCAGCTAAGGCAATGAGTCGCGGTTTGACAGCGTTTTCGGGACCGTGGAGCTGTTGTTCAAGACCTGGAGGGGATGCATGAAGCGATTAAGTTTGTTTGTTGTGGTCATGCTGTGTGCGGTACCGGTGGCTGCAGAGTTACCGGCGACGATTACCTCGCCGTATTTAAAACTGCAGGTTGGCCTTGCGGGTGATTCGATCAACGGTGTTTCCGAGCATGCTAGTGCCATGGCAGAGGCCGCGGTGGCACTTGGTGGTGATGCCGCTGCTGTCGTCGACGCTGCGAAAGTGCTGGCTGCTACCCAAGATATCGCATCGGCAAGGGAGGCTTTTGGGAGCTTGAGTGATGCGCTGATTCACTACGCGGAACTAGTTGGACTGGGTGAACTAAAAGTTGCTTATTGTCCGATGCTGGACAAGTCGTGGGTCCAGGAGGAGGGGCCAATTGCGAATCCATTCTACGGCGCGATGATGCTTACTTGCGGCTCATTTAGATAAAGAAGACGGCAGTTCCCACCTTGACCGACCAAAAAGGTCGGATATAGACTGAAACCCTGTAAATGAGATTGAGTCTCATTTTTTGATTGGTTCGCCACGGTGGCCTCACACTGTGGGTTTCAGGAGTTGTCCCCGGCTTGGACCAAGGCTTTTCCACATTAGACCAGTTGCCGATTGGCCAGAGCGCCGTGGTTAATGCTGTCGGTGGTGATCGGCAAGTGTCAGGCCGCCTCATGGAAATGGGGTTATTGCCTGGTACGCGGGTCGAAGCCATCCGCAGAGCTCCGCTGGGTGATCCACTGGAGATCAGACTGCGCGGCTATTCACTTTCGTTGCGACTAGCCGATGCTGGCAAGATTGAACTATTGCCAGAGTCAGCGAGTGTCGTCTCGCCGGTGTCTGTAGCTCAGTTATTTCAGTTTCCGACCCACGAGGACAAAGTTGTTCCGACAACACACATTCCTAGAATCTTAGTAGCCGGCAATGCAAATTCGGGTAAGACCACAATCTTTAATGCACTGACGGGCAGCCGGGCGCAGGTTGGAAATTATCCGGGAGTTACCGTCACTCGTTCTTCCCGCAGGGTCACGTTACCAGGCGACACACTCGCGGAAATTTCCGATCTTCCCGGCACTTATTCGCTCAGCGCCCACTCCCCAGATGAGCAGGTAGCAGTTGACGCCGTGCATGGCCGGTGGGGAGATCGTCCAGATGCAGTGGTTGTGGTTGTTGACGCTGGTGCGTTTGAGCGAAGTCTGTATTTAGTTTTACAGATCGCTGAGACCGGTGTGCCGATCGTGATGACGTTGAACATGATCGATGAAGCAACCGCAAGTGGTATTAATTTCGATACCGATCGGCTGTCAAGCTGGCTTGGGGTGCCGGTGGTTTCCACTGTAGCGTCGCGAGGGGTTGGGCTTGATGAATTGCGCGAGGTTCTTTCGTCAACTCTTCGGCTGGCTTATAGGAACAACGTCGTGTGGACGGGATTTTCAGAAACGGTGGAGCAGGAGATCCTAGCGGTCGAAGAGTCCGTAGCTGAGGCGGAATTGGGTGAGACGGCAGCTGCTCGACGTTCGTGGGCTCTTTGGTCATTACTTTCTGACGAAAGTGATGACGGTGTTAGTTCTGGAATTCCTCGGGCCGTGCGGGCGACAGTCGATCAGGTCAGACGACGGGCGGCCGAACAGCATCGGCCAATTGGCCAGGAAATCATTGGAGCACGGTACAAGTGGATTGAGAATGTTGCGCAGGACGTACGGACTACTGTCAGACCTGATACGCGTACCTGGACCAATCGCATAGACAGTGTTCTCACGCATCGAGTCGCCGGTATGGCGGTCTTTGCCGTCGTTATGGCCGTTTTGTTTGAGGCACTATTCTCATGGTCGGAACCGCTGATTGGGTTGATCGAAAGTCTGACCGCAAGGCTGCAGGTTGGTGCGACGGCGCTGCTTCCGGCTGGTCCGGTCAGCGGTTTGGTAGTGGACGGGGTTATAGCAGGTGTTGGCAATGTTGTGGTCTTTGTGCCACAGATTGCGATGCTTTTTCTCTTTATCGCGGTGCTTGAAGATGTGGGGTATCTAGCGCGTGTTGCGTTTGTGATTGATCGACTGATGGGGCAAGTTGGGTTACATGGTCGGGCCTTCGTGCCTATGTTATCTGGTTTTGCATGCGCCATTCCGGCCGTGATGGCGACGCGGACGATTGAGAGCCGTCGGGACCGACTTATCACGATGCTCACACTACCGATGGTCTCGTGCAGTGCTCGGTTACCAATCTATGCTTTGGTAACTGCCGTGGTTTTCTCGGCAGAATCCAGAGTGTTTGGAATCTTAAGCGTCGGCGCTGTCGTGTTATTTGCAATGTACGCATTGTCCGTAGTTGCAACTTTGTCTGCTGCAGCCGTTCTTCGTCGAACGGTGCTGCGAGGTCCGAGGCTTCCGCTTGTTCTGGAACTTCCGCCTTATCGCATGCCGGTCTGGAGCAATGTTGGTCTGGTTACTTGGCGTCGAGTTCAAAAATTTCTATCGGATGCGGGCACAATCATTCTCACGATGACGATTATCTTGTGGGCTCTGTTGTCGTTTCCAAAGAGTGTTGATATTGAGGCCCGCTACGATGCCGAGCGAGCCGGCGTAACGGGTTTTTCAGACGCTGTCGCGCAAGAAGCCGAGCGTTCAAGACTGGATGGGTTGGAGGCGGCTGAACAGATTCGGTTTAGTATCGCGGGTCGAGTAGGGCAGGTGGTGGAGCCAGTGCTTGCGCCCCTCGGTTTTGATTGGCGCATTGGCGTTGGTATTTTGGGTGCTTTTGCGGCTCGAGAGGTTTTTGTCTCAACACTTGGAATCGTATTTGGCATTGAAGGGGCAGATGAGGAGAGTGGAACGCTCCGTTCCTCGTTACAGTCCGCCCGTCGAGAAGACGGGTCACCGTTGATGACACCGCTCGCGGGTGTATCGATTATGGTGTTTTTCGTGCTAGCGTGTCAGTGTATGAGCACGCTCGTCGTGGTTCGAAAAGAGTCAGGAACGTGGCGGTGGCCGCTTTTCATGCTTGCGTATATGTCGGTGCTGGCTTATGTGGCGTCACTGGCGGTTTATCAGACAGGTTTGTTTTTTGGCTGGGGTGTTGTGTGACTTGGCAGGAACCAGTAGTCGCGATCGTCGTTGGATTTGCTGTGGTGTCACTCTATCGACACGTGAGAGATTTGATTGGGGTGACCAAGCCTGGCGAGCAGGCGTCATGTCACGGTTGCGATGAGTGTGAGGATGAGTCTGCCTCGGACACACACGTGGCAGACGCGTCAAACAGGAGGTCGGGGTGAGGTTATTGGACTGGACTACGGTACTTGGGTTTTGCTTGTGTTTATCCTGTTCGTCAGCGCCACCACAGGAAGTAGCGGTAGCGACGGAGTCGGGAAGTGGACCGCCGTGCGATCCAGACAATGGTGGTTTGGAGCTTGCCGCCGGCTTTTGCGCGGTGGTTGTGGCCGACGGTCTCCAGAACCCGCGCCATATTGATGTGGCTCCTAACGGCGATGTTTATGTTCATAACCGTGGAAATCGAGGACGTGCGGAGAACGAACCAGGTGGAGGTGTTGTGGCTCTGCGTGACGACGACGGCGACGGGCGTGCCGATATTATTGAACGATTTTCAGACCATTATGGTACTGGTCTGCAGCTCCGTGGTGATTACCTGTATCTTTCGACGACGACGGCTGTTTACCGCTATGCAAGGGCACCTGGCGAGCTAGTCCCGTCGGGTGAGGCTGAACTAGTGGTCGAAGGTTTTCCCGAACAGCGTAGCCATGCTTCGAAAGCATTTGCCTTCGATGGTGTTGGTAACCTCTATGTTAACGTTGGCGCTCCGTCCAATGCGTGTATGGAGGTGGCACGAACACGGGGGTCAAAGGGGCTGACCCCGTGTCCTCAACGTGTTCGACAGGCCAGTGTCTGGAGATTCGATGCTGACCGGCTTGGCCAGACCCAGGAGAACGACGGACATCAATTTGTAACCGGCACAAGAAACATTGTGGGTATTGCGTGGGACCCTAGGACACGGGGTGTTTATGCAGCTCAGCATGGTCGCGACTCATTGGGTTCATTATGGGATTTTGATGACGAGGGCAATGCCGAAATACCTTCCGAAGAGTTTTTTCAGTTAACCGACGGCGCAGATTTTGGGTGGCCGTTCTGTTATCACGATCGGTTTCAGAACAGGCGGCTACTTGCCCCGGAGTACGGTGGCGACGGCCATGAAGTTGGTGAGTGTGCGCAGTATGTTGAACCGTTGATAGCGTTCCCAGCGCACTGGGCGCCGAATGACTTGCTGTTTTACACAGGTGGCCAGTTTCCCGAGCGTTACCGAAATGGCGTATTGGTTGTATTTCACGGTTCGTGGAATAGGGCGCCTCGGGAGCAAGGTGGGTATCAGGTCGCATTCGCTCCCCGCGTGGATGGTAAATTTACAGGGGATTGGGACATGTTTGCTGGTGGTTTTGAGGGTGAGAGCCCCCTGATGTCACCCCAGGATGCGAAACATCGACCCGTAGGGATTGCGCAAGGTCCCGATGGGTCCGTTTTCGTCACCGATGATGTCGGCGGGCGGATTTGGAGAATCTTTTTCAAAGGGGAATAAAGCGGTTGTGGTTCACGCTGCCGTATCTAATCTATTCAGCTCAGCGTTTCCGAGTTGCGCAGGAGTTCGAGTCGTCGATTGTCAACCTGCCTCCACACGAAAAACCCTACAAATCAGGGAAAAATAGTTCTTGCCCATGACCGATAGGCCTAGGACAACAACGAAGACGGTGCGTGAGCAGCTCGACACCGCACTGTCAGAGCGTGTGATCGTACTTGATGGAGCCATGGGCACGATGCTCCAGCGCCGCGAGTTACGGGAAGAAGATTTTCGTGGGCAGCGTTTTACCGATCATTCTCATGATCTCAAGGGTAATTTTGATGTACTGGTCTTGACTAAACCATCAGTCATTGCCGAAATCCACGCGGCGTTTTTCAACGCGGGTGCTGACATTGTTGAAACGGACACGTTCAACGCGAATGCAATTGTTCAAGCTGACTACGGTCTTGAGTCGGTCGTTTACGAACTGAACTGTGAGGCGGCCAAGATAGCTAAACAGGTTGCCAAGGACTGGAATCATCGGACGCCAGATCGACCACGGTTCGTGGCAGGTGCAATTGGTCCAACAAACAAGCCGTTGTCTATTTCTCCTGATGTAAACGATCCCACGGCCCGGTCAGTGACTTTTGATGATGTGCGAAAGGCATATGCCGAACAAACGCGCGGTCTCGTCGACGGGGGTTGCGATTTGCTTCTCGTCGAAACAATATTTGACACCTTGAATGCGAAGGCAGCAATCCTGGCGATTGGCGACGTTTTAGAAGACAAAGATGTCGATCTTCCGCTGATGATCTCGGTAACGGTTACTGATCGAAGTGGCCGCACCCTTTCTGGTCAAACGATTGATGCTTTTTGGGTGTCGATAGCCCACGCTCGACCGTTTTCAGTTGGAGTTAATTGTTCGTTGGGTGCGCATGGCATGCGACCGTATGTTGCCGAGTTGGCACGAATTTCTCCGGCCTACATCAGCTGTTATCCAAATGCAGGACTACCGAATGCTTTCGGCGAATATGACGAGTCTCCAGACCAAACTAGTCAACTACTTAAAGAGTTTGCGACAAGTGGGTTGGTCAATATGGTGGGCGGTTGTTGTGGAACTACACCCGACCATATCGAAGCGATCGCGCAATCAGTCAATGGGGTGAAACCACGCCAGCGTCCCATGAAGAAGGAGACAACGACGAAGTTTAGTGGTCTTGAAACAATAACGATTCGTCCCGAAAGTAATTTCATTATGGTTGGCGAACGGACGAATGTTACGGGATCTCGCAAGTTTGCGAATCTCATTACCTCGGACAATTTTACTGAGGCGGTTGAGGTGGCCGTTGAACAGGTTCGTGGCGGTGCAAACGTTCTGGACGTAAACATGGATGAAGGAATGCTTGATTCAGAACAGGCGATGACTAGATTTCTGAATTACATCGCGACGGAGCCAGAAATAGCGCGCGTGCCGATCATGATCGACAGTTCCAAATGGTCAGTGATCGAAGCTGGTCTCAAGTGCGTCCAGGGTAAGGCGATCATAAATTCCATCAGTTTGAAGGAGGGGGAACTCGATTTTCTTGAGAAGGCCAAAATCGCGCGACAGTTCGGCGCAGGCGTTGTCGTTATGGCATTCGATGAAACTGGACAGGCAGATACAGTTGCGCGAAAGGTTGAAATTTGCACACGGGCGTATCGGTTACTGACAGAGCAGATTCGCTTTGATGCTCACGACATCATTTTCGATCCTAACGTGTTGGCGATTGCGACCGGTATCGAAGAGCACAACGACTACGCGGTTAATTACATAGAAGCGACGCGGCGTATTAAACAAGAGTGTCCAGGTGCGAAGGTCAGTGGCGGTGTCAGTAATTTGTCGTTTTCATTTCGCGGCAATGCTGTGGTGCGTGAGGCAATGCATTCTGCCTTCTTGTACCACGCGGTGCGGGCTGGTATGGACATGGGCATCGTAAATGCCGGTCAACTTGTTGTATACGAGGATGTTCCGGCCGATCTTTTGACTCATGTTGAAGATGTCATCTTTAACCGACGTGTTGATGCCACCGATCGGATGGTTGAACTAGCGGAAACAGTGAGGGGTGAAGGTCAGAAACGTCAAGTGGATTTAGCCTGGCGCGAGGCCGACATTGATGATCGACTGGTGCATGCACTTGTACATGGCATCGTTGATTTTATTGAGACTGATGTCGAAGAGGCTCGGCAACAGAGTTCGCGTCCACTCGACGTTATCGAGGGTCCGCTGATGAACGGTATGAAAGTGGTCGGAGACCTTTTTGGTGCCGGTAAGATGTTTCTGCCACAGGTTGTTAAAAGTGCGAGGGCCATGAAGAAGGCAGTATCTTATCTTCAACCGTACATGGAGGCAGATCAGTCGAATGAAAAAATAGTTGCCAAAAAAATCGTGATGGCCACAGTTAAAGGTGACGTGCACGATATCGGTAAAAATATTGTTGCGGTAGTGCTTCGGTGTAATGGATATGAAGTTATCGACTTAGGTGTGATGGTGCCATGTGACACAATTTTGCAGACTGCTGACGATGAGCAGGCAGATGTCGTCGGTCTTAGCGGTTTAATCACGCCGTCGCTTGACGAGATGGTTTTAGTGGCTGCTGAAATGGCTCGCCGGAATATCGGTCTACCGCTGTTAATCGGCGGAGCAACGACGAGTCGCCAACACACCGCAGTCAAGATTGCACCGGTCTTCGACGGTAGCGTGACCCACGTATCGGATGCATCCCGAGTGGTTGATGTGGTGTCGAATTTATTGAATCCGGTGCAGCGTGATACTTTCGTTCTGGCTAATAAGAAAGACCAAGCAACCCTGCGGGAGCAGCACGCCGCAAGACAAGAACGGAAGATCAAGTCTTATGAAGAAGCCAAGCGTATACGTGTCGAGGTTGATTGGTCAACAATTCAGATTCCAGTTCCTGCATTTACTGGTCGACGCGAGGTCACGGTAGAACTCGATACCCTAGTGCCGCTCATCGACTGGACCTACTTTTTTGCTGCCTGGCAGCTCAAAGGACGTTATCCGGCTATTCTAGATGATCCCGATCGCGGTGCAGCGGCGCGCGAACTGTACAATCACGCGACTCGTTTGTTGTCGAAGATTACCAATGAGGGACTTCTTGAGGCCACGGGTGTTTACGGTTTTTGGCCGGCAGCCAGTGACGGAGACGACATCGTCGTCTATGGCCCAGAACAGTCAGGTAAAGCTGGTCCAGGAACAGAGAAGTTACGTTTTAACATGTTACGGCAACAGGATATCGGCGACGGGAAAGTGAGTCGTTCACTGGCAGACTTTATTGCGCCAATCCATAGCCAACAAGTTGATTACATTGGTGCGTTTGCGGTTACTACCGGGGCCGGTGTTGACCAACTAGTTCAACGATATGAGCGAGATCATGACGACTATAAGGCGATTATGGTGAAGGCACTCGCTGACCGTTTGGCAGAGGCATCTGCGGAATATCTCCATATTAGAGTGCGGAATGAATGGGGTTATGGGGACAGTGAGGAACTAAGTCGAGAGGCACTCATCGCTGAGGAATATCGAGGTATCAGACCGGCATTTGGCTATCCCGCCTGTCCCGACCACAGTGAGAAATTCAAGTTGTTTGACTTGCTTGATGCCGGGCCGGTTGGGATTGCATTAACAGACTCCGCGTCGATGATTCCGGCAGCCAGCGTGAGTGGATTGTATTTTTCTTCTTCAGATGCTCGTTACTTTACAGTTGGTCGGATTGGCAACGATCAAATAAAGGAATATGCATCGCGCAAAGGGTTTACGATTCGAGAAGCTGAACGTTGGTTGGCGTCTAATCTGGCCTATGAACCTACGGGGTGAGATATCAGGAAGTTTCGGCTGATTACCTTGGAATCTACCCGGGCCAGGCTAAACGCGGTAGCTTGGGTCACTTGCTTGGTTAATTTACTGGTGGGATGGCTTGTTAGCTGAATTGACTGCAGACGTGAATGTATGAGGTCGGCCAGTTGCTGAGAAGGGTCGATGCAATCAGAAAATCATTCTGAGTATCACATTCGACAGTACGCACTTAGCCAGGGTGCCTTGGAGATCGAGTACATCGAGGAACATTTTGGTGAATATCGTCGCCGGAAACGGGCTGTGGAAGTTGTTGACCGTCTCGATGGTCGAGAACATCACATTCTCATGGCGGAAGCATCGTTGGCTGCTGACCCAGCCAATCTGTTTCCGGTCGCTTATAAGGTGTCACATGAGATTGGCCTCGGTGAGACCGACCCGAAGTTGAAGGATCTTGTCTCACGTCTCGAAGGATATGTGCAGTTTCAAGATCGGAAAGTGCTATACAGCTGGATTGGGGGAACCCGGAGAGATTGGCGAGGGCAGGGATTTTTTCGTGCGCTGACCGAGGAACAGGAGACTTGGGCTCTTGATAACGGTTTTGACGAGATCTTGGTCAAGACGAAAAATCGTTTCTACGATATGCGAAGCACACTTGACCACCTCGAATTCAATGTCATTAAGTTTGAGCTCAACGTTACGAACAATCGAGAATCGAAGGTCTACCTCAGTAAACACCTCGGTGTTGAGGTGGTGGACCGTCACCGCAGCACCCGTTCGGTCATGCAGGCCGGTTGAACCGGGATTGAACGAAAAGAGATTATGTTGTGGAAATCGTTCAGGTTTTATCGCTCAATGACCGCCGACTTTCTGCCTTCCGAGACATTCCAGATCCGATAAGACTTCGTGAACTTGGAAACTTTGTAGTTGAAGGTCGACTGGCTGTTTGTCGACTTCTCGCTGAAGACAAGTTTTGTATTAAGGCTTTACTTGTCACCTCTACAACATTGGAGGCGTTGAATCGTTTTCAAAGTTTCGATATATCTGAATGCCCGGTCTATGTAACTAGTCGTGACATGATCAAGAATATTGGTGGCTTCGATTTTCATCAAGGATGTCTTGGTCTTGTAGAACGACCCCCGCCGAAGACAGTTCAGGCCTTGTTGCGGTTGGTGACTTTCCCGAAACCCATCATTGTTTTGGAGAAGGTTGGCAACGCCGATAATATTGGTGGAATTTTTCGAAATGCTGCGGCTTTTGGCGCGGCAGGCATCCTAATGAGTCCGGGATGTTGTGATCCACTATATCGTAAGGCCATACGTACTTCGATCGCTACAACTTTGCAGATTCCATATGCAGTTGTTGAAGACTGGCCAACGGGTCTTGAGTCACTCCGTCGTCACGGGTACGACCTGGTGGCGCTTACTCCTGATAATGATGCAATCTGTCTCAATCATTACGAGTTCTTCAAAGTAGATCGTAGCAATGCATTGATACTAGGAAATGAAGGTGATGGTCTCTCTAGGTCGACGCTAGAATTGGCGGATGCCAGGGTTCGAATTCCAATCGATCCTGTCGTCGATTCTCTCAACGTGGCTACTACCGCTGCGATTGCACTCTGCCATCTCAGTCGGCGCAATGAGGTTGGTGAACGACTCGGTGCCGGAAACAACTGACAAGATGGTCGTTGACCATGCCTGTGGATTGCATAAAGGCATAACAAATCGTCGATCCCACGAATCGGAATCCCCGACCTTTGAGATCTTTACTCATCGCGTCTGATTCAGGCGTGTTCGCTGGAACTTGAACCATTTGTGTCCAATCATTCTGTTTTGGAACACCTCCGACAAACTGCCAAATGTAACGATCGAAGGAACCGAATTCGTCTTGCACCACTATAAAGGCTTTAGCATTCTTGATGGTTGATTCAATTTTGAGGCGATTTCGTACGATACCGCGATTTGCCAACAATTGTTGGCGTTTACCAAGGTCGTAACGAGCAATGAGTTCAGGTGTGAACCCTGAAAATGCCGAGCGATAGTTTTCTCGCTTCTTTAGTATGGTGATCCAACTCAGCCCAGCCTGGGCACCCTCGAGAGTCAGCATCTCAAAGAGCTTGCGATCATCGTGAACGGGGACGCCCCATTCCTGGTCATGATAGCTCGCATACAAAGGGTCCGAATTGCCCCACGGACAGCGTGTTTGTGACCTGCGCATGAGCTACGAATGATACCCTTGATACCCATGTGTTTTAGGGTATTAGGAATCTTTGTAATGATTCTATCTTTGTCACCAGGCGCCGCCTTTGGTCAGGGCGCTGTCGCGAGTGAAGAATTATTTGTCACTCCGTGGACACTTGAGGGAATGAGCGAGAAACAGGCAGTTTTCGAAACAGACCTCGGAGTTATTGTAATTGACCTGCTTCCACACCTTGCTCCAAATCACGTTGGTTTGATTATGGAATTGGCAGAACAAGGTGAATTCGATGGAACTACATTTCATCGAATGGTTCGGCATGGAATTATCCAAGGTGGAGACCCGCTGACAAGAGATCCCGAAGAAGCTGCCCGCTATGGACAGGGGGGGTTACAGAGAGTGGGAGATGAGTTGAGTACTGGGCCTCATCTGCGTGGAGCCGTGGCGGCTATTGTCGTGCCGAATCAACCAGATAGCGGGGGATCCCAGTTTTTTATTTCGGTAGTCGATCAACCCGGACTAAACGGGCAATACACCATATGGGGACAAGTCGTTGAAGGCATCAATGTTGTTACGAAAATTTCTGAGACGGCGGTTGATCCGGAAGGCCGTGCTGTGGAGCGAGTTGCGGTCCGTAGGGTCACTATTCGAGATCGGCCTCAGGAGGAACCTTTACCGTTTTCAAATGAGACAGCGGAAGAGCTTGGCCGCTATCGGGCCGTCATCGAAACCAGTTTTGGTTCGATGACGGTGGAATTCTTTTCAGACCTTGCACCGAACCATGTACGTAACTTTCTTCGTTTGGCAGATGCAGGTGTTTACGATGGGATGTCGTTCCATCGCGTTGTATCCGACTTCGTGATTCAGACAGGCTATATACCGACACGAAGCACTCCACTGAGTGAACGCCAAGAACGTTTAATTGCAAACTTGAACCCAGAATTTAATGACACGAAGCATGTTCTTGGAATCGTGTCTATGGCCCACGGTGAGGATCCGGCAAGCGCGTCGACTTCATTCTTTATCTGTACCGATGTAGCTGAAGAATTAGACAATCAGTACACGGCCTTCGGCGTTGTTGTCGAAGGCCTCGATGTCGTTTCAACGATAGAATCTGTGCCTACCGATGGAGAACGTCCACTAGACCGCGTTGATGTTGTCTCAGTTCGAGTAGTCCGCGACTAATTTGGGAGGATGCGTCAATTGGCCAGTAAACGTTTGGCAAGTGTGACGTAATGTTCGACTGAATCAATCATTTCTAAGACCGATACATGTTCGTTATCTGTATGCGCGACTAGCACAGAGCCTGGACCAAACAAAAGAGGTTTCCCCCAAGCTGACAAGAAAGGAATATCGGTTGTGTAGGGGAACACTTCTGTCGAAAACCCTGATAGCGTTTCAAGTGTAACCGGCGGGACTTCGACTACGGCTTCAAGGTCCACCAACGACGTCAGACTTGCCAACGCTATTCTTACCTCTTCTGCCGCGCCGACCGTGCGAAAGTTCACTTCAGCTTCGGCATTCGGCGGTACAACATTCGGAGCCAAGCCACCCGACATCAAGCCGACTGTGTAGTAGGTACTTCCCAACAGTGGGTCTTGGGGTAAGGGAAGGTCGCGGAGTTTGAGGAGTGCATCAAGAAGTTTTTCGATTGCGGATTCACCCAACTCGGGATGAGAAGAGTGTGCAGCACGGCCATGGGCTACGAGACGGGTCCGATAGACCCCTCTAGTGGCGGCGCCAAGTTTATTCTCTGTCGGTTCACCATTGATAAGGTATCGAGATCCGAGTGGACGCGTATTTGCGGCTCGAGCACCCTGGCTTCCTCGTTCTTCGCCAACAACTACCAGTAGAGCCACTCGATGTTCACCGTCCAAACGGAGACGCTCAAGTGCGGCTAACTGCGCAGCAAGAATACCCTTCGCATCACAGGCGCCGCGGCCAAAAAGCAGGCCGTTTTCTTCGCGGCTGGGAAAGAATGGAGGGACACAATCAATGTGTGTTGAAAATACAACATCGGGCGGAGAATCAAGTGTGGCTATGATATTAAAGCGGTCGTTCGCGACAGGTTGTTCAACCACCTGGTAGTTTCGGTCTCGAAGCCAGCTTCCTAACCAGTTACAGGCTTCAGTTTCTCGTCCGGATGTCGAATCGATGTCGATCAGCGACCGAGCCAGTTTTATTATGTCTATCGAATCCATGACTCAAGCTCTGTCCGCGTGTCTGTTCGATCGTCGCGATATTTGACAATTACTGGCGTGTATAACGAAACACCCCAATCCTTGCCTTGTGGCGTGGTTACAGCTCGTGCGCCAGGTACTACCACAGCACCTTCTGGAATCACGGTTGGAACACCAGGGTCCGACTTGATCAGTTTGCCTTTTGGCAGGTCCACGATGGGTGTTGAATTGGTTATCACTGTTCCTGCTCCGATTACCGCCCGTCGACGGACCACAGTCCCCTCGTACAGTCCTGTGTTCCCGCCGACCAAGGCATCATCTTCAACGATAACTGGCATCGCCCCAATCGGTTCAAGTACACCTCCGATCTGCGCTCCTGCACTAACGTGAACACGTGCTCCAATTTGGGCACAAGATCCTACAAGGGCGTGGGAATCAATCAGACTTGCTTCATCGATGTATGCGCCGATGTTGATATACATTGGTGGCATGCATATGACTCTAGGGCCAACATAAGAACCGTCGCGAATAGACGATCCGCCCGGAACGAGACGGACTCCGGAAGTGTCATCGAGAGATTTCAGCGGAAGCGTATCTTTGTCCAGATATGGAGCATCACTACTTGGTGACGGATAGGACACTACGGAACCGACTCGAAACCCAACGAGAATGCCTTTCTTTACCCAAGAGTTGACTTTCCAGCCGGTAGGAGTGGATATGTCAGGTTCGGCGGCTCGAACCTTTCCCTGTGATAATTTGTCTCGGAGTTGGGAAAAAGTGTCACGTGCTTGTTGGACGTCTGCATCAGTCCCAAGTTCGTAGAGTTGCTCAATTTTTGCGGTCAGCTGTGGGATTGGCATACGTGTCATATTTGGGTTGAGATTCAGTTTCCGATTTAGCCCGTCTTGTTATGAATCATGGTCAAGAAAACCAAGGCTTTTCAATACGTCGACTATTCGTTGGCGATTATGTTCTTCAGGAGCTATGAGCGGCAATCGGTATCGTGCGGTAAGAAGTCCCATCTCCGCGAGGGCCGCCTTTACTGGGATCGGATTTGATTCGACAAAATTAACCTGCATCAAAGGTAGAAGCCGTTTGTGAATAGACAAGGCGGTTTTAAAATCATCTTTGAGCGCCGCGTTCACCAAGGCAGACATTTCAGAAGGTGCTTCATTCGAGACGACTGAGATGACACCAAGGCCGCCTACTGCCATCATGGGCAGGGTGTATTCATCGTCACCAGAAAGAACGCTGAATGTCTCTGAGGCGTCCGAACAGATTTGAGAGATCTGACCAAGGTTTCCAGACGCTTCTTTGATGCCGACGACATTAGGTAATGACGCGATTCGCCGCAAAGTTTTCGGATCGATATTTACCCCGGTGCGGCTCGGAACGTTATATACCATCACTGGACAGTCTAGATTTTCTACGACAGTAGAAAAGTGCTGATAGATGCCTTCCGGTGAAGGCTTGTTGTAGTACGGTGCAACGGAGAGGATGCCGTCTGCTCCGGCGCGAACCATGTCTTGGGCAAGAGCGACTACCGACTTGGTGTCATAACCGCCGGCCCCCGCCAGTACAGGAATCTTGTCACTGGCTTCTTGGACCACGAGATCGACGACTCGGAGCTTTTCCGAATTTGACAGTGTCGGGCTTTCTCCAGTTGTTCCGCATGGAACCAAGAAATGGATGCCGTTTTCAATCTGACGTTTGGCGAGACGGCTGACGGCTTCCTCGTCAATGCTCCCAGCTTCCGTAAACGGGGTCACCAGGGCCGTTCCACATCCTGACCAGCGGTGTTTCATAGTTATCCGATTCTCATTCTCAATCGAGCGCCAGGACGTCGCGCATAGTAAACCAACCCTTATGGCCCTTAACCCATCTTGCAGCCTCGAGCGCCCCTTGGGCAAATATTGCACGGTTCCGAGCCGTGTGGGTTAAGGTAATTGTTTCGAACGGTCCGTCGAAACCAATGGTGTGGGTTCCCGGTAACGATCCGGCCCGGGTCGATGCTAGATTTATCGAGTTTGTGTAACCCGATGTTTTCATTGTCTCATTGAGCGCTAGCGCCGTTCCGGATGGAGAGTCGACCTTAGCGGCATGATGAGATTCGTGAATCCAAGCGCCAAAATCGTTCTGGTCCTTAAAGAGGAACGCTGCACGTTCGACAATGCCCATGAGTAGGTTGACGCCAATAGAAAAATTGGCGGCTACTACTACACCGATGCCAGCATTTTCGACTACTTGTCGCATGGCACGTTCACTGTCATTCCAACCCGTGGTCCCGATCACAACGTTGATGCCAGCTGCCGCCAGTTTGGGGAGGTTGTTCACTGTTGCGTCCGCGGTCGAAAAATCAATTGCCACGTCGCTTCCTTGTAATGTTTCCGCAGTGAGCCCTTCACCGAGAGCATTGTTGTGGATATCTAACCGATTGACGATTGTGTAGCCACGTGTTTTTCCTAGGGCGTCGATTTCCTTCCCCATACGACCATAACCAATTATTGTGATTCGCAAGCTCATTGTCGTCCCTGTTAGGTTATATCTTGGTCGTATTCGCGACCTTTCGTATCAGTAAGCGTGCCTTAAGAGCGTCTTTTTCTGTCCGAAATCCGAGAATCGCTGAATAACGTTGGTCGACAACTTGCGCTGAAAGAAACCGGACCGTGATTCCGGCCCACGCGATAGCAGTGGTGACAGCATACGCGAGTCCCGGTCGGTTATTCCCTTCCACTAAAAGTACCGGCGTTGGTGAAAGGGTGAATCCCGCAGCGTGTGCAGCAAGTGTCGCACGACGTCCTGAGCCAGCCAAGATTTCAACCGTAGCCCGGCTTGAACGGCTAGAAAGGCTATATTTCATAACGACACTTAAATTGGCGCCCGCTTGGGCGAGTGGTTCTAGAGTCGATGCGAGTACACCGGGTCGATTCCGGATTGTCGTTCGCCACATCTTGACTCGTCTAATTCTTACCGTCATTGTGAGTCGTTTCGAAGAGAGGAAGCATGCACCGTTCTTCTGGCGACGCGTGACACTGATTATACCTTTGGCTCAGGTGTCGTGACTCATGGCAGGCGTGTATAGTTGTCAGCCTTACGTAATTTCCTGTCAAAGGATTGGGGTGAAATGGTCCGGAACATACCATCGAAAATGCGTGTTATTGAAGTCGTCAAGCATGGATCGGTCGCACGTCTGACAGTTGCCGAGCGGGCGATTCCTACGCCAACGCCTGAGGAACTCCTCGTCAAGGTAGCAGCATGTGGTGTCAATCGAGCAGATGTTATGCAACGTCAAGGACATTACCCGCCTCCGGTTGGCGCTTCCGACATCCTAGGACTTGAGATTTCAGGCACAGTTGTGGCGATTGGTAGTGCCGTTTCGAATTGGCAAGTCGGCGATCAAGTGTGCAGCATTGTGACCGGCGGCGGATATGCTGAGTTCTGTGTGGTTCCTGCGCCACAATGTCTACCGATTCCGGAGGGTATCGACGTGGTTACCGCCGCGGCCTTACCGGAGGCGTGTATGACTGTGTGGACGAATGTCTTTGACCGGGCTGGGCTTGCGACCGGCGAACGTTTCTTGGTGCACGGCGGTTCAAGTGGTATCGGAACAACGGCTATTCAAATGGCGCGGTTATCAGGAGTCGAGGTGTTTGCGACTGCGGGCACGGCGGAGAAGTGTGTGGCGTGTGAACGTCTCGGAGCAGCACGAGCATTTAATTATCACGAAGTCGAGTTTTCTGAAGCCGTCCGGATCGCGACGAAGGGTGAGGGAGTCGAGGTTATTCTAGACATGATTGGTGGTCCCTATCTCGAGCCGAACCTTAAAACGCTGTCGGTGGAGGGGCGACTCGTTTTAATCGGTCTAATGGGCGGAGCGACTGCGGAAATTAACTTGGCCTCATTGATGTCGCGGCGTCTCTTTTTGACTGGTTCGACGCTTAGATCTCGATCTATCAGTCAAAAAGCCGCTATTGCTGAGGCGATTCGAGTACATGTTTGGCCGTGGATTGCCGAGAAACGCTTCCATCCAGTCGTACATGCGAGTTTTCCATTTGAGGAGGTAACTAAAGCCCATCAAACGATGGAAGCCAGCAGCCATATCGGCAAACTGTTACTAGAACCATAAAGTTTGCGTGCCACGAAATCATTGAGCCTCGATTTATCGAAGCAGGAAATTACTGTTTCTTATTTGTCCTTTCAACTGCTCGACTTTCTAGTTTACTAGCTGACGGTATACTTATTATTCTCTGACACAACAAGCGGTGTCGAAGTCACGGAGGAGTAATGGCCGTTGCCAAAGTTGGACGGAATGATCCGTGCCCGTGTGGAAGTGGACTGAAGTTTAAGCAGTGCTGTGAGCGCAAACACGACCAGATGTCACGTGTGAGCCTCGTTGCTATTGCTGGCGTAGTATTAGCTGTGGTCGTCGTACTGGTCTACAACTTTACGACTGAACGTGGCTCTGGATCCCGCCAAGTGTGGGATCCTGACCATGGGCACTACCATACGGTGCCATAATCACCTCAGGGTGGGCTACGGTGTTATTCAGTTGATCCTACAAACATGAGCGCGTGACATAGTTTCTCTCTACTTATGCAATACGTGCGGCTAGGGCAAACAGGCCTAAGGGTGTCACCGATTTGCCTTGGTGCCATGTCCTTTGGTTCGACTAAATGGCGGCCGTGGGTGCTCAGTGAGACTCAGAGCCGGCCCTTTTTTAGACGTGCTATTGAGGCCGGCATTAATTTTTTTGACACAGCCGATATGTACTCCCAAGGTCTCAGTGAAGAGATCGTGGGGCGAGCGGTCCTTAATTTTACAACACGTGATCAGGTGGTGATTGCGACTAAGGTTTACTTCCCAACAGGGAATGGTCCAAATGATCGCGGATTGTCGAGAAAACATTTATTGAAGGCGATTGACGCTTCACTAGTGCGCTTGGGAACTGACTATGTTGACTTGTATCAAATCCACCGATTTGATTCACAAACTCCGATTGAGGAAACCCTAGGCACACTAAACGACATTGTCTGCTCGGGAAAAGTTAGGTACATCGGTGCGTCAAGTATGTACGCGTGGCAGTTTCTTCAGATGCTTCAGTTGTCGAAACAGCGTGGATGGTCCAAATTTGTGTCGATGCAAAACCATTACAATCTGATTTACAGAGAAGAAGAGCGAGAAATGCTTCCCCTTTGCCGTGCTGAGGGTATTGGGGTAATCCCATGGAGTCCACTGGCCCGCGGGTTCTTGGCGGGGAACCGAAGTCGACCGTCTGCAAAGCGCGCAGACAGTGGGCGAGAGACTTTGCGAGCGGCTACTGACGATTACGCGCACACTCTGTATTACGGTGAGTCCGATTTTCAGGTGATTGAGCGGGTTGTCGAATTGGCAAGTCGGAGAGGTGTTGTCCCTGCTCAGATTGCGTTGGCTTGGTTGATGTCTAAGCCTGGTGTCAGTTCTCCTATTATTGGTGCGACGAAGATTGAACATTTAGATGCTGCTATCGCAGCACTTGAGATCAGGCTGGATTCTCAAGAATGCGTCTGGCTTGAAGAACCGTATGTGCCGCATCCAGTGTTAGGGCTGACATAAAGATCTTCGGCATTTGGCTTGGTGGGATTCCTTGTGTTGTATTTGAGACCTCCGACAGGGAAAAAGGTGCCGTTCTTAGGAGGGCGTATCTTCCCGCAAAAAAATAGGCCCTGAAAATATTTTCAGGGCCTACTAAATAATTTTTTGTTCTACTTGTTACTGCGTCAAGACTTTGTTTTTTGCTCTGCAGTTAGCTTAACTACTGTCATGACTTCTATAAGTTAATTGCCAGATTCTTTAACCGTTTTAATTATCGCTGCAGCAACCTTATACGGGTCCGCATTGGATGCGGGTCGGCGATCTTCCAGCCTTCCTTTCCATCCGGCGTCAATTGTTCCGACAGGAATTCTGATTGATGCGCCACGATCAGAAATTCCGAAACTAAATTTGTCGAGAGCTTCTGTTTCATGGGCACCTGTCAGTCGTTGGTCATTGTCGGCGCCGTAAACATCAATATGCCTCTGAATTTGTTTTCCAAAGGCCTCGCAAATTTTTGTAAACGTGGCTTCATTGCCAGCGTTACGCATTGCGCCATTTGAGAAATTGGCATGCATACCAGAACCGTTCCAGTCGGTTGCGCCCAGTGGTTTCGGATGCCACTCAATCGCATAGCCATATTTTTCTCCGCAGCGCTCTAGAATGTAACGAGCAACCCACGTTTCGTCGCCAGCCCGCTTGGCGCCTTTACCAAAGACCTGGAATTCCCACTGACCAGATGCGACTTCCGCATTGATACCTTCCACATTGATACCCGCTTCTAAACATGCATCGAGGTGTTCGTCAACGCAGGCTCGCCCGTAGGCATTTTTTGCGCCCACGGAACAGTAATAGGGCCCCTGTGGTCCAGGGTAACCACGTTCTGGAAAACCTGGAGGCAGTTGGGTACGGATATCCCACAAGAAGTATTCTTGTTCATAACCGAACCAAAAATCGTCGTCATCGTCATCGATAGTGGCGCGTCCATTCGACTCGTGCGGCGTTCCATCTGCATTCAGAACTTCGGTCATGACCAAGTAGCCGTTCTTTCGGCACGGGTCAGGATAAATGGCCACTGGTTTTAACAAGCAGTCCGAATCTTCGCCGGTGGCCTGTTCGGTCGAACTGCCATCGAACGACCACATGGGGCATTCTTCAAGGGTGCCATTGAAATTCTTTTCGATTCGTGTTTTTGAACGTAGACTCTGTGTTGGTTTGTAGCCATCCAACCAGATGTACTCTAGCTTTTTAGTCATCGTGCAATTAGCTCCTTATGTGGGTACGAGAGAATGTATAGATTTCTCTTAAGAAAAGCTATTAATCTGTGAGTAATCACGACGTTGTTGCTGTCATGAAGGTTGTGTAAATAAAGCGCGCATTCAATCATTGTTTTGACCGTCTTTGAGTAAGGTCTCCAGCTCACTACGCAGATGGTCAGAGTCCTGCGGTGACAGTTTTGAACCGTTCTTGGTGAGGTGGAACACGTCGACTGCTCGGCTTCCTTCTGTCGATGCCAACACCAATTCGATGTCGCACTGGTGTTGGGAAATTACTCGGCTGATACGGTACAACAACCCCCACGAGTTTTGACTGATAATTTCCAGAATACTGAAACGACCCGAATATTCGTTGTCCATGTGTACAACCACTTGGATTCTTCCTCGTGGCGTCCGCTCAAAAAAGCCTTGTTCTTTGGGTTTTAGGGTCGCGTCAATGTTTTCACGACTAGCGACGACGTCTTTTAATCTGTGAACGAACTCTTTCTGTCCTCCCTGGTTTAAGCGAAAAAAACTCTCTGCATCTGTGAACTGAAAGATATCAAGGGCCACGCCTTGCTTGTTTGACATGGCTTGACCTCGCAAGATATCCATTCCGAAATACGACAATACACCACAAATTCTTGCATATAGTTTTGGCTGATCGACCGACACAACCGTAAGCTCCCAAAATGAATCTGTCGCCTTAAGTGCGCAATGAACGTCAGAGGAATCAAGATTTCGTGAGAGACGGATATGTTCGTAGATGCCAGTAGTATCGACCAAGCGAAGGTAACGGTGAGGGAACCCGTCAAGAAACAATTCCAGCTCAGTATGGTCGATGTCGTTCGGGCGTTCTTCTTGTAATTCGCTTAAGGTAGTCCCTGTAGAATCGATTACTTCATCGCCGTATCCGAGCGTCAATCTGTTGTAAGTGTCAACGTACAGTCGCCAAAGCAACTCTTCCTTCCACGGCGTCATAACCTCAGGTCCTACGGCTTCAACGTCGACCAGAGTGAGCAGGCACAGCAATTTTAGTCGGTCTTCGGTTCCCACAAGCTTAGCCAGACGCTGAACGACATCAGGATCTTCAGCATCTCGTCTGAATGCGGCAGTTGACATCTGTAGATGGTGGCGGATCAGAAACGATACGGTGGCGATGTCGCGTTCGGGTAGTCGAATTCGTCGGAGAGCTCCCAGAGCCATCCGAACCCCTTCCTCGCAGTGGTTTCGGTTGGTCCATTTCCCGACGTCGTGGAAAAGGAGTGACAGTACCAATAGTTCGGATGCTGGTAATTCTTCGAGTAAATTGCTAAATCGTCTTCGACTTTCCCGTTTGGGATTGCACAGAGACTCAAGGTTCTTAATCGTTCGCAAGGTGTGTTCGTCGACAGTGAACTTGTGATAAAAGTCTCGAATAACACAACAGTAGATTTTCTGAAATTCTGGAAACATGCGGCCAAGAAAGCCACTGTCGTGCATTTCAGACAGTCGGGCATATAGACCTGGTTTAGGCTTTAGAATACGTAGCAAACAGTCCCGCTGTTCCTCTGTTGGGAAAAAGCGTTCAGGTGAGTAGCGGTCACCATGACGCTCGATACAGGTTAAGACTTCCGGCGATACGCCGCAATCTTCGTCGAGGGCAACTTCAAAGGCGGTCAGCCATGTATCTGGACGCATCGATGCATGTGTGCCATCTATGAATGACACTTCCCCGCACTGTTTTACCAATTGGTCGCCGACGGGGACTGGTTTGTTGTCAGAGACTGGTATCAGAGCTTTAGTTGATTCGGCCAACGAACGGCTTACAATACGTGCATGGTGGAAGTATGTACTCATCAATGTTTCGACTATGCGACTACGGGTCGAATTTCCCAAGTTGAACGCCGATGCCACAATGTCCTGAAGTTCGTGGCTTAGCAGATTGAGATTTCTGCCGCGCTCTAGGTGCAGAATCGAGCGAATACGAAGCATGAAATCTTCAGCTTCGGCGAGTCGTCCGACCTCGAGGGTGAGTAGCGGGTGTGAGTCTGCCAAAGTTTGCAACATCCGGCTTGCCGAAATATCGCGAAGCCCACCAGGCACATTTTTGATGTCAGGTTCCAGGTGGTAGAGCGTGTTCGCGAATTGCGAATGTCGCTTCCTAATGAGTTCACATAGAGCCTCGCGCGTGCCGGTTCGCCAAGCGGCATTGTCCGTAAGACAAGACTTGGAAAAGTCTTTGAATAGCGTCGTGTTGCCTGCGAGAAATCTAGCGTCAAGAAGAGACACTAAGTACTCTGGATTTTCACTTTCCACGGTTTTAAGGTTGGCAAATTCTCGAACATGATGGCCTACTTCCAGTCGAAGATCCCACAGAGGGTGCAACATCGACTTTAGAAAGGTTTCTTCAGAAGGTCCAACCGGTTGGTCGAATACGATAAGGATATCTACGTCTGAATGCAGCAACATTTGCCTGCGGCCATAACCACCAACAGCAATGAGCGCATGAGGCGCTTCTGTGTCTTGCTGGGCTTTCTTGTGTATCTGGTAGAGCAGTCCGTCGATCTGGTCAGAGTACTCACCAAGAGCCGTGAGTCCGGCGCCGGCCGTTCGAGTTCTTTGAATCAGTTCCGCTTTGGCTTGGTCTAGGTGATTTTGCAGAGGCGCTGCAGACGTAGTATCCGTCGGCGAGACCCCTGGCTCAGATGACGTCATCGCAATTTGTAATCCACAGGTTAGTCTCTGAACCGGCGACCATCAATGTCGTATTTCTTGACTTTGTAGCTGATGATTCGCTCAGTTGAGTTTAAGAGTTTCGCGGCTTGTAGCCGATTCCCGCGTGTAGTTTTGAGGGCGTCTTGAATCAGGTCCTTCTCATAAGCCCCGACTGCTTCGGCCAGTGATGAGGTTGTGAGTGTATCTGACGCCTCCGCTGTCTGAAGCGTGGGGGGAAGGTGATGGGCATGGACTACACTTCCATCACAGACCAGCACAGCGCGTTCAATGGTATTTTCTAACTCTCGGACATTACCTGGCCAGTGGTAGGCCATTAACATGTCAATAGCTGGCGTTGATATACGTTTGATCGCTTTTCCATGTTCCACAGCATATTTTTCAAGAAAGCTGTCTGCCAACAAAAGCATGTCTGTCTTCCGGTCTCGCAGTGGTGGTACAAAAATACTGAACACATTAAGTCGATAATGGAGGTCCTCTCGAAAAGTTTTAGCGGCGATTGCCTTCTCTAGGTCGGCATTGGTCGCGGCGATTAGCCTCACATCCGCTTTGACTGATTCTGTGCCGCCAAGTCGCTCGAATTCACGATCTTGGAGGACTCTGAGGAGCTTGACCTGAGTAGAGAGATTGATGTCACCAATTTCGTCCAGAAATAAGCTGCCTCGCTCAGCGCGCTCGAAACGGCCTTTCTTACGCTCGTTTGCACCAGTAAACGCACCTTTTTCATAACCGAACAGCTCCGATTCAATCAATGAATCCGGTAAAGCTGCACAACTGACTTTAATGAAAGGGCTTTTCGATCGAGCGGAGTTGTAGTGTATCGCATGGGCAATCAGTTCCTTGCCAGTACCAGACTCACCGCGAATAAGGACGGTCGTATTGGTTGCTGCGACACGAGCGATTTGTTCGAAGACTTGTCTCATCGGACCGCTGGTGCCGATGATCTGTGAAAAATCGTAACGTTCTTTCAGTTCTTCCTTGAGGTGGATATTTTCGTCAAGTAGACGTTGTCGTTCGGCTTCGACTAACTGCTTAACCCGGAGTGCTTGGCCAAACATCGTGGCAACTACCTGGAATAGCTGAAGGTCTCGATCGTAGTCACGGTCTTTAACAAAAGGTAAGTCAACGTTCATAGCTCCGACAGGTTTTCGTTGCCCAGCGATGGGCACACAGATGAAGGAAGTCTCTGACCTTCTGGCTTTGAGTCGCCGCCCGGTCCGATGCAGAAAAGTTGGTTCTTGACTGATTCGAGGCACCACCACTGGACGGCCTGTCTGAACGACTTGACCCGTTATGCCTTCGCCAGCTTTCCATGTTGCCTTACGACCCTCGGCGGTTAGACCTTCGGAGGCTTCGATCTCCAAGCGATTTGTGTCCGGGTTTTGCAGAACGACGGAGGTTCGAGAAACTCCGTAGAGATGCCCCAGGATTTGGAGACCACGCTGCAAACCAGCGCGTGGACTGCGAGCTGCAGCTAGCGCGCGGTTGACGTCAGCCAGTGTCGCCAGAAACGTTGCTTCAGACGAGACTTTCTTCTTCATCGTTGTTGCGAACCGCGTTAGCAGTATCGGTGTCTACAAAGGTGCCCTAAGAGTTGATGAGCCCATCAGATAGGCATCCAGACTCCGAGCAGCGCTCCGACCCTCAGCGATAGCCCAGACGATAAGGGACTGGCCTTTTTGCATGTCTCCTGCTGTAAAAATGCCGGGAGTAGACGTCATCCATTGCTTGTCTCGCGAGACCGTTCCTCGGTCCGTTAGTTGAACACCTAGTTCGGTCAGCAGGCCATTTCTTTCTGGTCCGACAAAACCCATCGCCAAAAGCACGAGGTCGGCCTTTATTTCAAAATTGTCTTCTGGAATTGAGTTGAATCTCGGTCGGCCGTCCGTATAACTGACCTCCACCTTGTTTCCATGAAGCACGGCTACCCGTCCGGTCGTATCGCCACTAAACTTTTGCGTTGAGACTGCGTAGAGTCGGTCGCCTCCTTCTTCATGGGCCGAAGACACTCGAAAGATATTTGGCCAGTTTGGCCAAGGGTTATCTGCTGCTCTCGCATCAGGGGGGCGCTCAAGTAGTTCCAGTTGCGAAACCGAGGCAGCCCCTTGGCGATGAGCCGTGCCGAGACAGTCTGCTCCGGTATCACCACCACCAATGATCACTACGTGTCTACCACTGGCTGAGATAATTTCACTGTCCGCAATCGTGTCACCTTCGCAAATGCGGTTTTGCTGAGTGAGATACTCCATGGCAAAGTGAATGCCTGTGAGTTCTCGCCCGGGTACCTTTAGGTCGCGAGGCCAGCCAGCTCCCCCCGCCAGAAGCATCGCGTCATGTTCCCGTTGAATCTGTTTTGCGGAGACGTCAACTCCTACGTTTATTTCTGTTCGAAAGCGAATTCCTTCTTCTTCAAGAATCGACAGCCGTCGCGATAAGAACCGCTTCTCCATTTTGAACTCGGGTATTCCGTATCGAAGCAGACCTCCGATACGGTCTGATTTTTCGTAGACTGTGACGGTGTGTCCGGCCTGATTGAGTTGGTCGGCCGCGGCTAGACCCGCAGGTCCTGAGCCAACTATGGCTACGGTCTTGCCAGACCGCTTGTCTGGTGGTGTCGCGCGTATCCACCCTTCGTTAAAAGCTCGTTCTACTATCGCCAGTTCTACTGATTTGATAGTTACGGGATCGCGATCAATGGCGAGCACACAGGAACCTTCGCATGGCGCAGGACACAGGCGACCGGTCCATTCCGGAAAGTTATTTGTTTTGTGCAGGCGGTCAATCGCGGCATGCCATTTGTCGCGATACACCAAATCGTTCCAGTCAGGTATCAGATTTCCAAGGGGACAGCCCTCGTGGCAAAAAGGGATGCCGCAGTCCATACACCGAGCACCTTGGTCTCGAAGGTCGGCCGAAGCATACGGAAGGTAGACCTCACGCCAATCCTTGATCCGCTCGTCTATTGGTCGAGCTGGTGGTTTTTGTCTTTCGATATCAATAAAGCCCTTGAGTTTGCCCATGTGATTTTCAGTCCTTCATCTATACGGGCCACTCGGGTCGACGAGACGGTGAAGCGGAGCCCCAATTAATTCGGAGAACTTTGGTTCACGTGATTCAGCATGAGCACGAGCCTCGGCTTGTAAGACACGTTTATAATCGCGCGGCATAATTTTGACAAAGCCTACGCCGCTATCCGCAAGCAATGTGTTCCAATTGTCTAATACCCATTGGCCACGGTGACTATTAGTAAGGCCAACATGGCGAGCCACCAAGTCGCGAACGAACGACGAATCGTTAGCATCGAGTGGTTCAAGATCGACCATTGCCGGGTTGCAGCGTCTTTCAAAATTACCTTCTAGATCGAGTACATAGGCAATCCCACCACTCATTCCCGCGGCAAAGTTCCAGCCGGTGGGACCAAGAATAACGGCGCGGCCACCGGTCATGTACTCGCAACCGTGATCCCCAATCCCTTCCACAACGGCATTCGCGCCACTGTTTCGCACACAGAAACGTTCACCGGCAATTCCACGAATAAATGCTTCACCACCAGTTGCTCCATACAAAGCCACGTTGCCAATAATGATGTTGTCTTCTGCGACAAACGTCGACCGATCCGGTGGATAAATTGTCAGCTTGCCTCCTGACAATCCTTTCCCAAAATAATCGTTAGCGTCACCAGCGATCGTTAACGAAATTCCGGGTGGAACAAATGCTCCGAAACTTTGTCCGGCTGATCCATCAAAAGTTACCCGGATAGTGTCATCCGGTAAGCCAGCCCCACCACAGCGGCTAGTTAGTTCGTAACCGAGCATTGTGCCAACGGTTCTGTTGACATTTCGAATGGGCAAACGAAATTCGACCGGTGTGCCATGTTCGAGTGCGTCGCGAGAAGATCGAATTAACTCATTGTCCAGAGCTTGGTCTAAACCATGATCCTGCGATTGGGTGCATCGACGGCCAACTTCAGGCGACACTTCTGGTTGCTCGAGAATCTTCGAAAGATCCAAGCCTTTGGCTTTCCAATGGTCAACCGCCGAGGCCACATCTAACTCATCGACTCGACCAATCATATCGTTCATGGTTCGAAAACCTAGACTGGCCATCAATTCACGCACTTCCTCGGCAACAAAACGGAAGAAATTTTCAACGAACTCAGGCTTGCCGGTGAAATGTGCGCGAAGTTCAGGATTTTGGGTGGCGATTCCGACTGGGCATGTGTCGAGGTGGCAGACTCGCATCATTATGCAACCCGATACAACGAGTGGAGCAGTAGAGAACCCGTATTCTTCCGCCCCCAACAACGCGGCAATAACGACATCACGTCCTGTTTTCATTTGACCATCGACCTGTACCACGATCCGGTCCCGTAGATCATTCAACACGAGTACTTGTTGAGTCTCGGCAAGTCCAAGCTCCCACGGCACTCCCGCGTGCTTGATGCTAGTCAAAGGCGAGGCGCCGGTACCACCATCATGGCCAGAGATTAGTACGACGTCTGAGTGAGCCTTGGAAACACCCGCCGCGACGGTTCCAACGCCGACCTCAGCGACCAACTTCACATGAACCCGAGCTTTTGGATTTGCGTTCTTTAGGTCGTGAATCAACTGTGCTAAGTCTTCAATTGAATAAATGTCGTGATGCGGTGGAGGTGAAATTAATCCAACTCCAGGTGTTGAGTAACGTACTTTTGCAATCCAAGGGTAGACCTTAAATCCAGGTAGTTGACCGCCCTCACCCGGTTTCGCACCTTGCGCCATCTTGATTTGAAGATCGTCCGCGTTGACTAAATATTCACTGGTGACGCCAAAGCGCCCAGAGGCCACCTGCTTAACCGCACTGCGCCTCAGGTCCCCATTCGAGTCCGGTGAAAAACGACTCGGATCTTCACCGCCTTCTCCGGTGTTCGATTTTCCACCGAGTCGGTTCATCGCGATTGCTAATGTTTCGTGGGCTTCGGCGCTGATGGATCCATATGACATTGCCCCCGTTGAAAATCTCTTGAAGATCGTTTCGACAGGTTCAACCTCATCGATCGGGATCGATTGTCGTATGTTCTTGAACGTAAATAGGCCACGTAGTGTCGCACGACGTCGACTTTGGTCATTGACGTATTCTGCATACTCTCGATAGATCTCAAACTGACCCGATCGGGAGGCGTGTTGGAGTTTGAATACCGTTTCAGGATTGAAAAGGTGATATTCGCCATCGCGACGCCACTGATATTCGCCACCGGAGTCAAGTTCTTCATCTTCCCGACCGCGTTGAGGAAAAGCCTGGGTGTGCCGCCGGATCACTTCTTCTGCAACGGTTTCGATTCCAATACCGCCAAGTCGTGAGGCGGTGGAAGTGAAGTATTGTTCGACGAAGGTGTGATTAAGTCCGACTGCCTCAAAAATCTGTGCACCACGGTAACTTTGCAAGGCCGAAATACCCATCTTGGACATTACTTTCAACACACCCTTCGTGCAGGCCTTTATGTAGTGTTGAATTGCTTCCGGAAGCTCACGCTCACTCAGTTCACCTTCGGCGATCAGTTGCTCGATTGTTTCGAATGCCAGATACGGGTTGATTGCCGCGGCACCGTAGCCCAAGAGGAGGGCCATGTGATGGACTTCCCTAGCTTCACCCGATTCGATGATTAGCGCACACTTTGTTCGAGTACCTTCCCGCACAAGATGATGGTGCACACCGGCTGTCGCGAGAAGACTTGGAATCGCCGCGTTGTTTACATCGACTCCACGATCAGAGAGTACTAGGAGTGTGTGGTTAGATGCGACGGCCTCACTTGCCAGGTTGCACAGTTCTGTCATTGAAGCTTCAAGGCCGGCCGCACCCTTTTCTGGCGAGAAGAGTATCGGCAGTGTTACTGACCGGAATGCAGGGTCGGCGACATGTCGCAGCGTTGCCAGGTCGTTGTTGTCGATGACGGGGGTATCGATCTTGATTAGGTGACATGACTGTCGTTCTGGGACCAAAAGATTAGATTCAGCTCCCAATGTCGAACCCATGTCGGTGACCAATTCTTCCCGAATGGCGTCGAGGGGAGGATTTGTTACTTGTGCAAACAACTGTTGGAAGTAGTCGTACAGAAGTCTCGCGCGGTCCGACAAAACTGCTAACGAAGTATCAGTGCCCATGGACCCGATGGCTTCTGTCGACGAGTCAACCATTGGTCCGATAAGAATCCTCAAGTCTTCCTCGGTGTACCCGAAAGCGCGTTGGCGGCGTCCTATGCTTTCTAGGTCGGCCTTAGGCACAGAGGGCGGTGATGGGAGGTCTCCTATGTGAACCAGTTCTTGTGCAACCCAGTCACCGTATGGGCGTTCATTCGATAAATCGTTTTTGATCTCTTCATCATCGATGATCCGACCTTGTGCAGTATCGACGAGAAAGATTCGACCGGGATGCAGGCGTCCTTTGACGAGAATATTTTCAGGTGCAATATCCAGGACTCCCACTTCTGAGGCCATGATGACCATGTCGTCTTTGGTTACGTAGTAGCGGGACGGACGTAAGCCGTTACGGTCCAGCACCGCTCCGATTACTGTGCCATCAGTAAATGCGATTGAAGCCGGACCATCCCAAGGTTCCATTAGGGCGGCGTGGTATTCATAAAACGCTCTGCGAGCTGGTGTCATCGATTCGCTATGACGCCATGGTTCTGGGACCATCATTAGGACTGCGTGGGCGATCGGACGTCCAGTGAGTACTAAGAATTCGAGAACGCTGTCAAACGTAGCAGTGTCACTTTGTCCCTCTTCGACAATCGGGAAAAGTTTCTCGAGATCAGAACCAAATAAGTCGGATTGGCATAAGGCTTCGCGAGCCTTCATCCAGTTAATGTTGCCGCGGAGCGTATTGATCTCCCCGTTATGTGCAATATAGCGATAGGGATGAGCCAACGGCCAAGATGGAAAGGTGTTGGTTGAGAAACGCTGGTGTACTAGGGCTAAAGCTGACTCCACTAACGGATTGACCAGGTCAGGAAACATTTGCTCGACTTGATCAGCGATGAGCATGCCCTTATAGACAATTGTGTTCGAGGACAGACTGGCCACATAGAAGAGATGCTTTTCTTCGAGTGGGAGCAGTTGAACGGTCCGTTCTACCCGTTTCCGAATTACAAAAAGCTTTCGTTCGAAACCGTTGGGTGAGTCAGATTGGTCTGAGGTTGACTCACCTTGTCCGATGAACACTTGGCGAATAACGGGTTCGCTGCGCCGTGCCGTATTGCCTATGTGTGAATCGTCGGTCGGGACGTCTCGCCAGCCTAAGACTCGTTGACCTTCTTCTGTGGCAATACTTTCGAATAGTTCTTCGATTTTGCCGCGGTCCTCTTCGTTGCGTGGTAGGAAGACCATACCGACACCGTAGGCGCCAGGATCAGGAAGAACGATTCCGAGTTTCTCAACTTCAGATTGGAAGAATCGATGGGGCAGTTGCAGCAGCATGCCCGCGCCGTCTCCGGTATTGACCTCGCAACCACACGCACCACGGTGCAGTAGGTTGATCACGACCTCGAGTGATTGTTTGACGAGTTTGTGTGACTTCTTGCCGTTGATGTTGACTAAGAAACCGACGCCACAGGAGTCGTGTTCGTGACTAGGGTCGTAGAGACCTCCTGAAATTTCAGAGGAGTTTTGCAAAGCCTTCTGAAATTTCATACTGCCACTCCAACCTTAGGAGGTTGCGCCGATAGGTTCGACACGGCTACAGACGGTTCGGACGGCGCTTTGAGGAGGTCGATAAATGCCATCACCGCAGGATTCAACCTTCGTCCTCGTCGGTGCAAAATGCTTAATGGACGGATTAACGGTGGAGTGTCAGCACCTAAACGCAAAGAGAGCTTGACTAGCGTCATACTGTCAACTTCTCGTCGGAGTGTCGATTCTGGCAGGATAGCGATACCTGCACCATCCTCAATCGCCTGCTTGATGTTCTCGATGTTGTCAAATTCGGCAACGACTTTCACGTTGGCTTTGTGACGGCGGAGGAAGCGGTCGATCTCTTTACGGACTGGTAGACCGCGGTCGAATGTAATAAAGGCTTCACCTGAGAGGTCGCACGGGTTTACGTCAGAAGCGTTTGTCTGCGATACCAACCGGTGTGTTGGCAGACATGCGACTACCATGGCTTGGTCTTCCCACTGAATTGCTGTCAAACCACGGCCAGGATTCGCGAATGAAATCAGACCGAGGTCGTATTGGTCATTAAGAACCTGTTCATGTACTTGGTCGGGGTGCATATAGGCTACTTCTACGTTGGCTGATGGAACAACGCTTTGAAATTTATTGATGTAACTAGTTAGGTCATTTAAATGGATCGAATAAATTGAAGCTACACGAACAGTGTGGCCCGATGCGTTCTGCGGTTGGCGAATAGCATCTTGGAGTTCGTAATAGCGTTCGACAATCTCCTGACAGCCTTTAAAGAAGATCTTGCCTTCGGAAGTCAGTCTCCACGGTCTTTTGGATCTGTCAATTAGCTGAATCCCTAGTTGGTTTTCGAGTTGACGGACGGTTTGACTGGCGGCTGATTGACTGACTGAGCTGGCGTTTGCGCCACGAGAAAAGCTTTGATGACGCACTACCTCGCAAAAGATATTCAGGGCTTCAACGTGCATGGAGGCAACACTCTATCACAATTTATCTAATATCAATAAACTGCAATATAAGTAACACTAATAATATGAGTTGTATTTTCGCCTGGAAAAGGAATTTATCTAATTCTGTAACTTAAGACTCACCAATACTTTTGTTGAGTCGCTCAAAAAGAGAATCTAGCGAAATTGACTGTGAAGTGGTTAGTTGAATCTTTAGGCGATTCTTAGAGTGTGCATCGATTTCGATGTGGTGAGGCTTGTCTGGATAGCCAATGCTCATAAATTCTTGCAGCGCTGGGGTGAGAGAGGAAACCGATTCAGTCCCTGGTGGAGCGAGTAGGCGGTCGTTTGCGTGGAACTGCCATTCGGTGGAGGTAAAACGGAGTCGACCTTTAAATGTAATGTCATTCTCTAAGAGGCGCGCCGCTGCAATTAAATTCTTCGCTACGCTAGTCAAGCGTTCAGCAAAGGAGCCAGTTTGGGGTTGCTTGGATGTACATAGGAGCCCGGTTCGACCTTCAGCTGTATCTATCGCCAAGTTCCCTTCGTGTGCGACGAGAAGCACACTCGGACCGTTTGAAAGATGTGTGTAGTCGGCGACGTCGATAAGCAGAAGGTCTAACGCTTGGGTTTGGATCCAACGATGAAAAATAGGGATACAGTCGGCACTGTTAAGCGTACAGTCGGGTTCGACGAAAAATTTTAAGCCAAATCGGTAAAGTTCTTCGATCGATTGAGCCATTTATGCTCGCGGAGCACCGTTGTGGAGACCAGGCTGAGACTTCTCTGCCGCGAGGCGTGCTTGGCACGCATGACTCGCCTCAAGAAATAGTTGGGCTTCTTCAATGAGTTGTCTTGCTGATTCAGTCGTTGCAGGTCTCGACTCTCTCTTATGACGCCTAAAGAGGTACATAGCGAATTTTCCTCCGGCATATTTGTCGAAGAATAGCTCGGTATCGAAGAAACGTTCTTTGAATTCACGAACGATGCTGTCTGGATCATCCCTAATATCAATAAACTCAGTTTTGATTAGGCCTTTTGCGGCGAGTAGCATGGCCTGATAGGCGAGCTCGTCGGCTTTAGAGTAGTCCTCCTCTTCCAGCTTGAGCTGCGCCTCAAATACCTGCGCTTCGGCGGCCGCAAGATCGAATTCAGCTAGTGACACGACTTCACCTGCACACTCGCCGATACCCATGTCACCCAGTGTAAATTCCCTCGGATCGCCCCAGTCAGAATAGTACTCAGGATTTTCACTATGGGACGGAACCTTGGTCAAGTCATCAAGAGTAGTCTTTAAAGAGCGCTTGCCGACACGAGAAACAAATTCTTGAAAGGTTTCTTGATCTTGACGCTCAGACTCAAATCGGTTGCTGATTTTTTCGACCGCTTCAGGAATCCGTTTCGATGGGACCGCACCGATGGCGAGGCCGTAGGCGCCTCCGTTGTCACGCCACTTGCCACCAAGCACAACTTGAAAATGAGGAACCGAGTAGCCATCGACGGTGCGACTCACCCCGTAGAATCCAAGGTCTGCAATGTGATGTTGGCCGCATGAATTAAAACAGCCACTAGCCTTTATTCGAAGTCCTTGTGTTCCTGAGTTCAACGTCTCGGCGCTATTTGTGAGGCCATTACGTAGCGTTGCAGCAAGGCCACGAGAGGACGCTATTCCCAGTTTGCAGGTGTCTGTCCCAGGGCACGCTGTGATGTCTGTTACTGTGCCAGCGCCGCCTTCGGCTAATCCTGCTGCCTTCAAATCACTGTATAGATGGATCAGTTCAGACTCATCTACCCATCGGATTACGATGTTTTGCTCGACGGTTGTTCTGATGTTAGTGCCGACGTAGCGTTGGGCTATTTCGGCAAGGGCGCGCATTTGGTGTGAAGTGAGATCGCCAAGTGGTAAGACGACCGTGGCAACCACGTAACCTGGCTGTCTTTGTCGATATACGTTCGTCAAAGACCACTGGTCGAAGCCATTGGGAGGGTTAATGGGAGTAGCCGCTTTATTCGAGTTGGTCCTGACGCTGCTAGCACTCGGTGACTGGTTGAGGTGTTTTGTCCAGCGTGTATCCAGTGGCAACGAGTCCCGTTCTTCTTTCACAAGACGTTGAAATTCAGTGAGGCCCAATTGGGCAACTAGAAACTTGATTCTGGCTCGTGCACGATTCTTCTTCTCACCAAGTCGCGCAAAGACTCTGGCAATTGCTTGCGCGGTGGGGAGCAATTCTTCAACGGGCAAGAAATCTGAAAAAAGCTTTGCTTGGTGCGGGACCGCGCCAAGTCCGCCGCCAACATAGGTCTCAAAACCCTGATACTCCACGCCATCGATAATCTTGGTCCGAGCGATGAGGCCGAGATCATGCATCGATACGAGACCGCATGCATGTTCTGTGCATCCAGAGAAGGCCACTTTAAATTTTCGTCCGAAGTCTTGGGTGTCAGGGTGACCGAGGAGAAAACGCATACAGGCAATCGCGTGTGGCGTGACGTCAAAGCTTTCGTCTCGACAAACCCCGGCTAGAGGACAGGCGGTGACGTTTCGGACGGTGTTCCCGCAGGCTTCCCGTGTTGTGATATTGACAGACGCCAGTCGACGCATTAGGTCGGGTGTATCGGCGATATGAACAAAATGTAGTTGGATGTCTTGTCGAGTCGTAACGTGGCAGACTTCGTCGCTGTATTCTTCTGCGACGTCGGCCAGCACCTCCATCTGTTCAGGAGTTAATTCCCCAAATGGGATCTTAATCCGCATCATTCCAGGGGCATCCCACACCGTGTCAGGCCCCTTCGTTAGGCCATTCGAAGGAAAGGCCAACTGCTTGGTCCCTGTTCCGTCGTTGCGCTGGCCATTGTCGTAGCGCTGTCCATAAACTCCTCGACGTAGACGAGTCTCCGCAAACACTTTTTCGTCAATCTTGCCTTGTCGCCGAAGCGTGATCTGGCTCTCGAATATGTCAATCTCATCGCTTAACGTCTGCGACATTCTTGGTGAGAGTAGTTCCTTCCACGTCATAGAGCACCTGAGCCTTGCTGTTCGAGCGCCAAAGCTTCAGCGAGATACTGTGCAGCTCGATCGGTTTGAATCTCAGACCGAAGGCCGACGACGTCTCCGACCACGATGGTGCCCGGGCCGGACCCCTTGGGGTCGACAGGCGTCCGTCTAAGATCGTTCAGTGTTCCGGTCCAAGTATGCATTTGGGGTGTTCCAGCTTCAATAACGATTGCCGCCGGTGTCGTGTTACTCCAGCCACACCGAAGAAGTCGCTGAGCAATGAAGGACTGAGCGGCGAGACCCATCAACACCACCACAGTCATACTGTGCGGGCTAAGGTCGTCGATGATGGGACCGAAGGCTTTCTCGGAGTGACCCGAAACCACCACGAATCCGGAAACGATGCCACGGTGTGTAACTGGGATTCCAGCTAGGCCAGCTGCTGCCACTGCGGTAGTTATGCCGGGGATGACTTCGAATGGAACATTTGCCTTCTTTAGAGCCAAACCTTCTTCGGCTCCCCTCCCGAAGACGAATGGATCACCGCTCTTCAGGCGGACGACCCGTTTGTCACGTTGCGCTCCCCGAATCATTAGACGATTGATAGTCGATTGGTCCACCGTTCGCTGACGGGCACGTTTTCCAACGCAGAAGCGTTGTGCCTGTCGAGCTAAAGCAATAACTGTGGTGTCGATTAAGCTGTCATATAGCAGTAAGTCGGCCGACTCCAGACGTCGGACGGCTTTGACCGTTAATAGTTCAGGGTCTCCGGGTCCTGCACCGATCACAGATACAAATCCAGGCATTTATGCTCGCTAGTTATCTAGATCGTAACTTTTTATTAACGCCTGTAGGAGTTGTGGTCGACGGTCGGACATCGGCACCTGGTTTTCCTTCCACTTTCTTCGCATTTCTTTGGCTTCGACAATCCATTTTTCTAAGTCACTTGCGGGTAGTAATGTGTCCAGTCCTTCGCGAATTAGACCAGCTAGGGCCGGAGCGTTGCCGTCAGTCGAGATCGCAATGGTAACTCCGGGTCGACGTGTAACACCGCCAAGGTAGGCGCTAGCGTTACTTGGGTCATCTACGGCGTTGACAAAGATGTGACGCTGTTCTGCTGCTGCCGCAACCGCGTGATTTACATCGGACTTTGCCGCAGCTACAACGAACCATGCTTCATCTAGGTCTGATGCTTGAAAACATCTTTGGCTAATTCTGACTGCCATCGATTTGATTACAGGATCTATTTCAGGCGCGACAACATGGACCTCGGCTCCAGCAGCAACCAGTGCGTGAAGTTTACTTGCCGCAACAGAACCGGCTCCGACAACGAGCACAGAGCGTCCGGCCAGTTTCAGAAATAATGGAAAAAGAGGTTTGTGGGTCGTCATTACTACCCTTGAGCAGAACCATGAAGGCCACATTCGGTCTTGGCTGTGCCACGCCAGCGACCTGATCTGTCGTCTTCTCCCACTGCCACCGCCGTTGTGCACGGCATACAGCCGATACTTGGATATCTATCGTCGTGAAGCTTATTGTAAGGCACATCGTATTGATTGAGATGGTCCCATACGTGCTGTTTAGTCCATCTAACCAACGGGTTGACTTTGGCCATTTCAAATTTCTTGTCCCATTCAACGACACGGGCATTAGCTCGCTCGGATGTTTGGTCTCGTCTAATTGCCGTTATCCATGCGTCGGCCTTAGACAATTCTGCCTTTAAAGGAATTACCTTCCGTAGCTTGCAACATTGGTCTGGAATACGTTCCCAGAGCTTATCGCCGTGTTCAGCGCTCTGTTCATCGATTGATTGGAGTGGACGAACCGCTCGAATTGTCAGGCTGTATTTATCTTCAAGTTGTTGCCAAAGAGTTTGTGTTTCAGGAAACAAAAGACCGGTATCGAGTGTGAAGATATCGACTGGGAGGCCATGTCGCCCAATCAAATCGATCAATACGCAACCTTCCGGACCGAACCCGGTGGCAAATGTTAAGCCGTCACCGTAGCTCTCGACTGCCCAAGTTAACGTCTCTAGAGGTGATGCGTGCTCTAGTGTTGCGGCAAACGACTGAAAGTCATCGGTCGCGATCTTGGGTTCAACGAGCCTATTCGGATGACCAACAGGGTCTGAGTGGTTCATGGCTCTATTTTCTCCAGTTTGGACAAGTCTGGCGCGACTACTTGCCGTCCGAATCCAAGTTTGTTCCAGATACGCTCATGGGCAAAATAGAGCGCCCCTTTTGCCAGAGCTTCCAAAATACCGACCGTAACGGCTAGGTCGAACCGGCCTGTAAATACGAACACCAAAAGCGTGGTGGTTAGTGTAGCGACGCATCGCCACGATAGTGCTTTTACAACAGAGCGTGTTAATGATTCCTTGAACATGCCTAAGGAGCCTCCTCTTCTATACGCCACCCGCCAAAAATTCCTATCATCGAATCGTTTCCTTGTTTTCTCTATTGACACAAAAAAGGCCCGGGAAGCTTGTGCCTCCCGGGCCTTCGGTATCGTGCGTCCTTAGAATTTACGCTGAATCTAGTAATGAATAGGCGTCAAAGTCACACGTCCGTTGGCACGGGGGCCCTTTTGGGCCTCCATACAACCGCAACAAGTGATTGAGACACGCCTGAACATGAGCCACCATTGTGACTGTTGGCGGTCTTTGACGTCAAGCAGACCAGGCAGAAAAGGTTTTATCTGTTTTCAACACACTCGGTTTAGTTCCACCGGTGATGCGATGCGATTAAACGCATTTAAACGTTTACACTGTCAGTTGTGGAGTCCAACGAAATATCGCTAGAAGTGGTGAAGGACGTTGCAGTACGCGCGGGCGCAGCAGTGCTGGATGTTTACGGTCGCCAGCCGGCTTGGGTCCGCCGGAAGGAAGATGGGTCACCTGTGACCGAAGCAGATATAGCCGCGGAAAAGGTGATCCGAGCCGGCTTGGATGCTGTAGACCCGTCAATCCCATATTTATCGGAAGAGTCGACACTATCGAGTTATGTATCACGAAGAGAGTGGCAACGCTTCTGGTTAGTGGACCCGCTCGATGGGACGAAGGAGTTCATCAAGGGGACAGATGAATTTACAGTCAATATCGCGTTGATCGAAAATGGTCAACCGGTCCTCGGCGTGATCGTAGCGCCAGCAGTGGGTTCGATTTACTACGCATCCAAGTACGAAGGCGCTTGGAAGAACCACACCAGAGCTGAGCCGACACGACTGTCTTCTCAACTTGCCGATGTTAATAGACCACTGCGTGTTGTTGAGAGTGTGTCCCACCCGAGTCCGGAGCTTGAACACTTCTTGGAAGGCTTTGAGGTTTCGGACAGGTTGAAGATCGGCAGTTCTCTCAAGTTTTGTCTCTTGGCTGAGGGAGTCGCTGATGTGTATCCTCGACTGGGTCCCACGATGGAGTGGGATGTCGCTGCAGGTGACTGCATCTATCGCTATTCTGGTCCGAACGGTTCCCCGCATCCGAGTCCACTGAGTTATAACAAAGAGTCTCTCTGTAACGACTGGTTCGTGCTCGGATTGATGCCAGGTAGCTACAGCTTGCCTCGTTCTGTTGTGTGACGTCCTGAACAATAGCTGCAGTAAAGCACTAATTAGACCGAAACCCGGTTTCTCTCTTGCCGGCTTGACGCCTAATGCTGGGAGCGGTCAAAATATCTACTCATGTTCACGCGTTGCTCAGGCACTTGTTGCAGTTGTATGGAGGTCCAACAGGGCCCCCGCGCCGACGGATGTGTGACTTTGACGTCTAATTAGACTCAGCGTAAATTTAAGACCGCACGATACCGCCGGCCCGGAGGCAAACGCTTCTCGGGCCTTTTTTGTGTCATTAAAATCAAGAGTTTTGTATGAACGGTTAGGAGAATAGTGTTTTGGCTGATCATTTGATTGCACCTCATGGAGGAGAACTGGTTAACCTCCTTACAGATATCGACCGGGCCGCAAGTCTGAAGACTGAATCGCGGGACTGGCCATCATTGGACTTGAATGCGCGGCAACTCTGTGACCTTGAACTGTTGTTGAGCGGTGCGTTTTCTCCACTTCAAGGATTTCTAACTAAGGCGGACTACGAGCGGGTCTGCGGCGAAATGCGGCTGGCGGACGGTACGTTGTGGCCGATTCCGATCATGCTTGATGTGTCGGAAGAACTGGCTGAAAAACTCAGTGCTGGTTCTAACATCGCTCTCCGTGACGCCGAGGGTGTCATGATTGCAGCGTTAAATGTCGAGGACGTCTGGCAACCCGACCGCGAGGAGGAAGCGAACGCGGTCTTCGGAACTACTAACCGTGAGCATCCCGGTGTGGCACAGTTGCTAGACCGAACGAATCCTTACTATGTTGGAGGCACGATTACCGGTCTCAGTGCAGTTGGCCACTACGATTACAAGCTTCTACGACATACACCAGCGGAGCTCCGATCCGAATTTGCCAAGTTGGGATGGACGAAGGTGGTGGCCTTTCAGACCCGTAACCCGATGCACCGTGCACATCAGGAACTGACACTTCGGGCCGCGAAGGAAATCGAAGCGAACTTGCTGATTCATCCTGTTGTCGGGATGACTAAGCCTGGCGATGTGGACCATTACACACGTGTAAGGTGTTATCAGGCCTTACTCCATCGATATCCGCGGAAAACGGCCATGTTGTCGCTTTTGCCACTAGCGATGCGGATGGCTGGACCGCGAGAGGCGGTTTGGCATGCCATTATTCGGAAGAATCACGGGTGCACACATCTCATTGTCGGCCGTGACCATGCGGGGCCAGGAAACGATTCAAGTGGCCAGGCATTTTACGGTCCCTATGATGCGCAGGAACTACTCCAGCAACACGAAGCTGAATTGGGTGTCGCGATGGTGCCGTTTAAGTTGATGGTCTACGTTCAAGATCAAGACACGTATGCTCCGATCGACGAAATCAAGGAAGGCACGCGAACATTGAACATCTCGGGCACAGAGTTACGAAATCGCTTGGCGATGGGCAAAGAAATTCCTGAGTGGTTTACGTTCGCTGATGTCGCTACTGAGCTTCGCCGCAGCCATCCACCTCGCCACCAGCAAGGATTCACAGTGTTCTTCACTGGGTTGTCAGGTTCAGGGAAATCGACGATTGCCAATGTGCTTCTAGTGAAATTTCTTGAAATGGGCGGTCGCTCGGTAACTCTATTGGACGGTGATTTGGTGCGGAAGCATCTGTCGTCAGAACTTGGTTTTTCAAAGGAACATCGTGACATCAACATTAAGCGGATTGGATATGTTGCTTCGGAGGTCACGAAGAACGGTGGTGTCGCGATTTGCGCGCCGATCGCTCCTTACGACTCGGTGAGAAAAGATGTCCGTTCGATGATTCAACCGGTCGGTGGCTTTCTGTTGGTCCATGTTGCTACCCCGATTGAAGTATGTGAGCAACGCGACCGTAAGGGGCTCTACGCAAAGGCCCGCGCCGGAATTATCAAGGAATTTACGGGAATCTCTGACCCCTACGAAGAACCGGTCGATGCCGATATTGTCATTGACACGACAAAACTAACGGCCGAAGAAGCGGCGCAGCAAATTCTTTTGCACTGTGAGAAAGAAGGTTACGTCGCAGGCGACGTTTGATTGTTTCTTATCCGCTGAGCGCTTTTTCGATAAGCGAGTTTAAGTGAGAGTCTAGTTTTAATTCGGCCGCTGCCGAATGACCTGCACTAGACATTTTTCGCCAAGTCTTTCGAAGAATGTCGATGAGTTTTGTCTCATTGTGGCTGGTTACAAACTCGGCGAGATAATGTTCAAGAAAGACAAGACATGCAACGTCTTCAAGTGTTTGTACTTCGGCATCGCGCTTGAGGTTTTCTTTCCGTAGAAGCCTGCCAACTTGTTGAATGATGGTTTCGTCGTAGTCAAGTTGTCGAAGGATCTCGCCTGCCGTGTTGGCGTGAAAAGTGGCGAGGTGTTGTCTCCATTCGCGGTAGCCCGTTCGGCCAACCGGAAAGCGTGACCGGGGGATAGTCCAGCGCCGAATATGCTGGCATCTCACGGCAAGTTGCAGAGTTTCTGAAGCATCTGGTGCAAATTGTTTAAGACGGGCGGTCATTCTCGTTGCATAGACCAACTCCTTTGCTTGAGATGTCCCGCCTACGAGTATTCGGTTTGGATCTTCAGCGTTAGCACGGTCGAAATGGTCGAACGCTTTGTCCAAGCGTGATCGATAATTGGTGTCATCGGTTTTCGTGTTCATGGAACTTGTTGTCCTGATTTGTTTCGCCAGATTGCTGCAGCGATGCTCCCCAGCAGTGAATGAAACACGGCAGAGATGGCACAGGGAATAGCCACCAAGGGACTTGCGAAGTTCTGTTGAGCTAGTACGACGCCGAGTCCGGAATTTTGCATCCCCACTTCAATCGAAACCGTCCGTGCAGTGCGTTCCTCACTCAACAAAGTTCGACCGGCCAGATACCCAAACAAGAATCCACCAACGTGCAAACAAAGGACCGCTGCCACGAGTCGGGGGCCAGCTTCGAGGACTTGGGTTCGACCTGCACCAATCACTGACGCTACAATCAACGTAATAGCGACCACGGCAACCAAAGGAGCGAAGGGTAGAACCCGTGCACTTGCCGTTGGCAACTTCGCTTTCAGCAGGACACCCGCCACGACGGGCATCACGACGACTTGCACTGTATCTAGAAGCAATCCCGTAGCCGGTACGTCGACACGGCTTCCGGCAAGGGTTTCAGTCAGTAGAGGTGTCATTAGAGCGGCGATTAATGTGGATATGGCGGTCATGGAGACTGACAACGCAACGTCGGCGCGAGCGAGGAAGCAAATCACATTTGACGCGGTGCCCCCAGGACAGCAGGACACTAGAATTAGACCAACGGCAAACGGTGTAGGAAGGTTAAATAGAGTAGCTAATGTCCATCCGAGTGCTGGCATCAGCGTGTATTGGAGAACGACTCCAGGGATTACGCTTGTCCGTTGTCGGCCAATTCGCCGAAAGTCCTCAAATCCGATCGTCATACCCATGCTAAGCATGATGATGCCGAGTCCGACCGGGATGAGTGGTCCACTGAACCAAGTGAACAAACTGGGTTCTAGAAGTGCCAGACAACTGGCCAGGAGCACCCAAACCGGAAAAGCGTTCGTAAGTGTGGTAACGAGTTTCAACTGAGAGATTGTATACGGAGGGTGATGAATGACTTTTCAATCCGATTCACTTAGTGGCAAGACGGTGCTCATCACGGGTGGTGGGACAGGAATTTGTCGCGGCCTTGCGCTGGCTTTGGCGGCACATGGATGCGACGTAGCGATTACAAGTCGAAAAGCCGAGAACCTTGAGTCGACAATGAAAGAGATTCAGAGTTTGGGCCGGCGGTCAGTTGCAGTTCCGGCCGACGTACGTGATCCCGCAGCAGTCGAGGCGGCTGTTGAGGAGACCGCAACTACGCTGGGTGGAATCGACGTTCTTGTGAACGGGGCCGCAGGAAATTTTCTGTGCCTGGCGGAAGATCTGTCGCCCAATGGGTTTGGTGCGGTCGTCGATATCGATCTCAAGGGGACATTCCATATGTCGAAGGCAGCCCTTCCGCATCTGAAGAAGCGTGGTGGGGTAGTCCTTAATATCAGCGCGACGTTGCACTACTACGGCACGGTTGCCCAGTTGCATGTATCGTCGGCGAAGGCTGGTGTTGACGCACTTACGCGGGTGCTGGCGGTGGAATGGGGTCAGTATGGGATTCGGGTTAACGGCATTGCTCCCGGCCCTGTGGCTGATACCGAGGGAGTGAAGCGCCTGTTAGTTGGTGAAACTAAGGAACGGGTAAGTAAGGCGACCCCCCTCGGTCGTTTGGGCGCCATTGACGACGTTAGTAACGCGGCGCTGTTTTTGTGTTCGGAGGCTGCTGCATTTATTACGGGCGTTACATTGGTCGTAGATGGGGGACTGTGGTTGACATCAAATCGAATGGCGGAAGCATGGACTGAAAGTGTCACGGGTCTGAAAAGTTAGCCTAACTAATTTGATGCTCTCAAACGGTCGACGAGCTGTTTAAGTCTTTGTAGACGAGCCGAATTGAGAGTGTAATCTAGCTGTCTGAATCCGACTGCTATAGTCTTTGGTAATCCGCCCGCCAGGTGACGATTAACTGTTTGATTGTTTTACGGTCGTCGATACCATCCTCAAGGACTTTTCGTGCCAAATTCGGTAGTTCGCTGTCACTGGCGAATCTGAGGGCGGCCAATTGGTCCATCGTAAAATCATGAATGCGTGGTTTTAATTCGTCCGGGAGAAGCGTTTGCAACCGCATTCGTTCCTCGAGGCGAATCACCCGATCTTGGGCTTGTAACGCGAAAATCCTGGCGAAGAGAGCAATCATGATCAACGCTACCGCCATGAACGTGCTCCAAGCCGTTTCCACCGAGAACGCTGTAGCGCTCCGATAGATACTCAGAAGTAAATTAATTAATAGAATTGGCAAGAGTACGTAGTGGAAGGGGGCTACCATTTTGGCGTGGTTTTGTAATGTTTGAGGTGTTTTCTCTGACATTGCTTCTCCAGGGTTCGGCAAAAATGTTGAGTGACTATCGCAACTGAACCTAATACTTGCTAAGTAATCAACGAATTGGTGGCTACTGTGACTCTTCGGCTCAAGATATTCTTAGTGTTTAATCTGGAAGCTTCGGGGCCAGGCGGTAAATCATACGCTAGTGTGCCATTGATTGTGTGAGCCGCAATGTCAAAAGTGTGATGGCGAGGATGTGATGAGTGAACTTTCGAGTAAACAGTGCGTGCCGTGCCGCGGCGGTGTTCCACCGCTCAAAGGACCCGAGCTTGTTACGTTACAAGATCAGTTGAGTGCGGGATGGACGGTTGTTGATGGGCATCACCTTGAGAAGGTGTATCGCTTCCAAGACTTCCGAGAGGCACTCGATTTCACAAACAAGATTGGTGAGATGGCGGAAGAGCAGGATCACCACCCTGACATTCTGTTAACGTGGGGAGCAGTGAAGGTAACGATTTGGACGCACAAGATTGATGGCCTGACGGAGAGCGATTTTATTTTTGCTGCTAAGGCCGATGTCTTATAGGTCTTCTTCCCATGAGACGTTGTCGCCCGTGGCGATTACAGCGTCATTGAGGACTTCGGCATAGATACCTCCAGCCCAATGTGAGTTTAGTGCGGCACGTAAACCGGGAAGAGCCTCGTCCATTCGTTCGCAAGGACGGGTTTCACCGTTTACTTTCAGCCGGCACGTTCCAATGATCAGCACTTTTCCGCGGCTCTTTTCTAGGTTAATCCCAGATACCAGCAGGTTGGCTCGCCGCACACTGGGTTCCGCTTCAACACCCATGGCAGCAGTGACTGTCTGCCACTGTTCCTGTGAAATGATCGTGATTTGACGGGAGCCACGTTGGTCAACGTTATCCACTAGGCCTGCTCGCGCGCGAACCTGCGCTGTTGACTGCGCATCCATTGGTCCTCGCCTGAATCGCTTTTTCCAAATCTTTTCAAGGCAACCGGCCATGTTACGTATCCGTTCAGAATTTGCCTCCACATAAGGATGACTCTGCTTTGGCCATGAAACGACAACTATTGTTCGTCGCCGACGAGCGAGACGAAAACGAGATAGAACCGGCTCGCTTCACCAGGCTACTAGTGTAAGATCACTGGTTGATGAAAACCCAATTACCTGTTGGAGAGAGCGTCGTGGCAGGGTCGCGAGAACGACTCGACAAATGGGTTCAGGAGATCATGGCTTGGCACTTTGATCCGACAACCGGCTGTCCGTTTTGGTTGAACTGGGCGGACAAGGCCGGATGGGACCCGAGAACAGAGGTTGCTAAATTCAGTGATTTGACGAAATTTGGCCATTTTGAAGATGAATCGCTCCGCGGTGGACCGCTTCAACGTTGGATACCTCGTGGTTTGTCGGACAAGCCTGTTTATGTGTTTGAAACGGGTGGAACGACGGGCATCCCGAAGAGCCGTGTGGCCATTGAAGATTTTCGCGTGGATTATGAGCTGTTTTCAGAGACTCTACCGGACGAACACTTCCCAATAGGAGCTAATTGGCTCATGCTTGGACCGAGTGGCCCCCGGCGTTTACGATTAGCCGTCGAACACCTAGCGCAACACCGGAAGGGTATCTGTTTCTGCGTTGATCTTGATCCACGGTGGGTGATTAAGTTGATCAAGAAGGGGTGGATGGACCACCTGAAAGCCTATCAGGACCATGTTATTGATCAGGCGTTGGCGGTGTTGTCTGCGGGTCATGACATCAAATGCCTGTTTTCAACCCCTAAGTTAATTGAGGCCTTGGCGAACCGTCTCGAAGCGGAGGGTTCGAGTATCAAGGACGCTGGTATCGTTGGCATCTTTGCTGGTGGCACAGAATTTACCCCGCAATGGAATCGTTTCGCACAGGAAGAAATGCTAGACGGCGTCTATATGACGCCGACCTACGGCAACACTCTGATGGGGTTGGCAGCAAGTCCGCCGAGCGGTTCGGAAAATGGCTACAAGATTACGTACTATGCTCCCCAACCGCGCGCTGTAATTGAGGTGGTCGATCCGGACGATCCCAGCCAGGTGACGGAGTATGGCGAAACAGGAAGAGTAATGCTGACAACGTTAACGAAAGAATTTTTTGTGCCGCGGTTTCTTGAACGAGACGAAGGAGAGCGAGAACCGCCGTGTGAACTCTATCCATGGGATGGGGTTAGTGGAGTCCGTCCGTTTGGTGGTTTGGCATCAGGTACGACGGTTGGTGTGTATTAAATCCGTAGATTCTTGAGCAAGGCGCTGTGTAACCGCCTGCTGAAGTAAGGTGTGTTTTTTTTTAAGGAGAATCAAGCATGAGTAATGTCAGAAGTTTTCTAATGAATCGGAGTTGGTTGGCTGGAATTACGGTTTTTGTTGCCGTGGCCACGGCATGTGGTGGTGGTGGTGGTGAGGCGCCGGAGTCAGCTAGTGAAATGGAGATGGCTGAACCTGAGAGCGCACCGGAGCCGATGGGTGACCCACGTGTCTTTTTTGTGGCACCGCGAGACGGTGAAGAGATTTCTGTTGATATTCCTGTAGCCTTTGAGTTTGGAACGGAAAACTTCGAAATCAGTCCGGTTCCAGAGACGGTCCCACCGGTTCGGGAAAGTCTTGGGCATTTCCACTTGGGTGTCGACACCGATTGTTTGCCTGCTGGTGAAGTAATCCCGCAGAGTGATCCATGGATCCACTTTGGCGATGGGTCTAACACGATCGAAATGTCCCTCGAGCCGGGTGAGCATCAGTTCGCCGTGCAGATTGGTGACGATGAGCATCGTACTCTTGACGGACTCTGTGAAACGATTACGGTCATGCTTGAAGAAGGAATCTAGTGATTCACTTTCCGATTCTGCGGTGGGGAAGTCCATACAAGAGTCTTGAGCTGAGCCAAGTGGTTCACTTCGACACGGGTGAGCCTGTGGCTGAGGTGAGCCAAGCGAACCCCGGTTTAGTCGGTCGGGATATGAGGAAGGCGGGTCGGGCACGGGAGGTACTCCGTGACATACCGGTCCCCGACCTTATCGCTATGGTCAAGAAAGCTGGCGAACTCTTTTCGTCAGCCGAATTGCCACTTGGTGAAGGGACCCAGACACCCGAGGAGTTCGTTCGTCAGCAGTCGGCAACGACTGGTTTATCCGAGCAGATGTGTCGGATGAATATGGAAAAGCTTCGGTTTGTTTTGGACCACATGGATGAGATTCTTGTTTCTTTGACTAGGCGGTTGGACCCAAGCATCCTCTCGGAGGGCTACGGAGAAGAAGATGGTGTGATGCGAAGTTACCAGGCCACGACGCCGGTCCTTGGGATGGTGCTTCCCTCGAACTCGCCTGGTGTCCACAGCCTCTGGCTTCCGGTGATCCCACTGCAAATTGGGTTGGTGTTAAAGCCAGGACCTCAAGAACCCTGGACACCGTGGCGATTGACGCAAGCGTTTTTTGAGGCCGGCATTCCACGCGAATCCGTATCGCTCTATCCAGGGCTCGGTGAGGTTGGCGCTTCTGTGCTTAACAATTGTGCCCGCAGCCTAATCTTCGGAGGTACTGCGACGGTTGATCAGTATGCGGGTCACCCTGGGGTACAGGTGCACGGACCAGGTTTTAGCAAGATTCTGCTTGGTGATGACCAAGTTGATAGCTGGGAACAACATCTTGATCTGATGGTTGACAGTATCTTGGTGAATAGCGGCCGCGGGTGTATTAACTGTTCTGGAATCTGGGCGTCCCGGCACACGACGGAAATTGCTGAAGCATTGGCCGAGAAACTTGGGCCGATAGCGCCCTTGCCGCCAGACGATCCCGCCGCTGCGCTGGCCGCGTTCACGGTGCCTGGTCAAGCACAGGCAATTTCTGCTGACATCGATGGGGTAATCCAGGAGTCCGGTGTTGAAGATGTGACCGCTCGATTTCGCGACGGTCGTCTTGTCGCGAAAGAGCGCTGTGACTATCTTCGCCCGACGGTTTTACATTGTGAATCTCCGGATACCGCGGCGTCGAAGAAAGAGTACATGTTTCCCTTTGCTACGGTTGTGCAATGTCCACAAGAGAAAATGTTGTCCGCGATTGGGCCAACATTAGTAGCCACGGCGATCACGGAGGATGAGTCTTTCAGGCGGACGTTGGTTGATGCCGGAAACATCGACCGTTTGAATATTGGGCCGATACCGACAATTAAACTCAATTGGCTCCAGCCTCACGAAGGTAACATTGTCGACTTCCTGTTCCGCCCACGTGCGTTCCAGTTGGTGTCTTAGCCGGTAGTAGGTCAGACAGCAACGTTGTTCATGGAACGCGAACAATGTTGGGGAGTGCCACCGTGCTCAAAGTAGATAATCTGAGCAAGCAATACTCCACAGCCCAGGGACCATTACCGATCCTTTCTGAGGTTACCTTCAGTCTTGCCCCGGGCGATTCCATGTCGATCATCGGGCCGTCTGGCGTTGGTAAGAGTACGCTGCTTTATGTACTTGGAGCTCTTGACCCACCGACCACGGGCACGGTGACGCTCGATGGTGAAAATCCATTCACTCTGCCAGAGTCAGAGTTGGCAGTCTTTCGCAATAGTCAGGTTGGATTTGTCTTTCAAGATCACTTATTACTCCCTCAGTGTACTGTGCTCGAAAATGTTCTTCTGCCCACGCTGGTCGCTGCGGCGGACGCAAGTATCAGGGAACGTGCTGTTGAGCTGATCGACCAAGTAGGGCTTAAACCTAGACTGGAACATCGGCCGGGGGAATTATCTGGTGGAGAACGACAGCGCGTTGCTTTGGCCCGGGCGTTGATCCGCCAGCCACAGTTGTTACTGTGTGATGAGCCGACAGGTAATTTGGACCGTGAGTCGGCCGATACGGTGTCCTCTTTGCTCTTCGATTTGCACAGGCAACGACAGGCAATTCTTGTCGTGGTAACGCACAATGTCGTACTGGCGCAGCGCTGTGCGAAGCAGTACCAATTGACTGAACGAACTTTGGAGCCAGTGTCACTGTAACCCATGACAATTCAGGCACTTATTCGCCGCAACCTGTTGCACTTTTGGCGAACCAATCTGGCCGTGGTGGTTGGCGTCGGTGTTGCTGTAGCCGTACTGGCTGGCGCATTACTTGTTGGGTCGTCAGTGCGAGCCAGTCTGCAAAGTTTGGCTCTTGAGCGATTGGGTTCGGTGGATACCGTTGTTACAAGTGCCAGTTTCGTTCAAGAGTCCCTTGCCGAGAAAGTATTGGATACCGGTTCCGCACGAGAATGGTTCGGCGGGGTTGCTCCGATTATCGCGGTTGAGGGTTTTGTGACCCACCAAGAGAGCGGTCGTCGTGCGTCCGGAGTTCAGGTTTATGGTGTCGATGAACGGTTCTGGGACTTCCATGAACAAAACGCGGAGTCGCTCACTTTGGAGCGAAACCGTGTTTTTGTGAGTGAAGGACTGGCCAGTGAGCTGGGCGTGACGGTGGACGACAGCGTCCTAGTTCGAGTGGAACTCCCGTCAGCTATTCCGATCAGTTCGTTGCATGGACGGCGCGACGATTTAGGTCGGACAATTCGACTTGGAATAGAGCGTGTTCTTCCGCCTGAGGCAGAGGGCGAGTTTTCGTTTCGTCCCCAACAGGGACGGGCACGATCAGTTTTTGTTTCTTTGACTCGATTGCAACAAGCCCTTGAGCAAGAAGGACGAGTCAACACTGTTCTTCTCGGTGTTGGCGACCTCACGAGTGGTGGTTCGGTTGAGATGGCTACTAGACTAACCGCCGCTGAGTCTGCTGTGCGAGCGGCCGCATCGTTGGAGGACATTGGCTTGAGGGTGCGGGTTGTTGCGGATCGCAACGAACTGGCAGTTGAAGCGGTTGGCGGGTTGGTCAATGAAACGACAGCTCAAGCGGTTGGTTCCGTTGCTGAGGCGAGTGGCATCGAAATGAAACCGATCTTGACTTACTTGGTTAACAAATTGATACGCGGTGACCGGATAATGCCGTACTCCCTCGTGTCGGCCATTGACCTTGAGCTTGTCAGCGACCAGTCAGGTGATTTTACGAACAGTGAGAATAGTGCTGTTCCGCTGGTGCTGAATGAATGGGCAGCCGATGACTTGAACGTCTCCGAAGGTGATTTTGTCGAATTCGAGTATTTCGTTTGGGAAGATGAGGGCCGACTTGTTACCCATGACGCGAGTTTCCGTGTAGCCGACGTCGTGCCGATTGCTGGTGCCGCAGGCGACTCGAGCTTAGCTCCGGATTATCCAGGGATCACGGAGGCAGTTGACCTCACCGGGTGGGATCCTCCGTTTGAGATTGATTTGGGACTCATTCGGCCACAGGATGAAGCTTATTGGGACGAGTATCGAACTACACCAAAAGCTTTCATCCCACTGGAAACAGGCCAACAGTTATGGGAATCGCGCTGGGGTTCTTTGACGTCTATTCGTCTTAAACCAACCGGAGACTTGGAAGTCGCAGCGGAGCAGTTCGGTCGAGAACTTCTAGCTGCCGTGGATCCAGTCTCGACAGGATTCGTCGTTTATCCGGCGAGAGCACTGGCTGTGGAATCGTCTGTAGGTGCGACCGACTTTGGTCTGTATTTTATCTATTTCAGTTTTTTTCTTGTCGTTTCTGCACTGTTGCTGGCGAGTCTCTTTTTTCGTTTGGGTGTGGAGCAGCGATTAGCAGAAATTGGTTTACTGCGTGCTGCTGGTTTCTCGGATAAAACGATCTGGAAAATTTTTAGTAGGGAAGCTTTATTACTGTCTGTGATGGGAAGCCTCATTGGCGTGGTTGGGGCAGTTGTCTATGCGGAACTCATCATGTGGGGCCTTAGGACGTGGTGGGTTGATGCGGTTGGAACTACCCGGCTCACTCTTTTTGTTTCCCCAGTGGCTCTCATGTCTGGGGCGCTTGGCGGTGTTATTGCTGCGTTTCTGTCGATCGCTTTGACCCTGCGGTCGCTTAGTCCAGTATCTCCACGAAGTCTGTTGTCCGGAATACTTACAGAGAATACTTTTTCAGGAAATACTGGCTCTCGGTCACGTCTTGTTACTCTTGCGGTGGGCTTGTTTTGTCTCGGGATTGGTTTGATTGTGGCTTCGACTGTGGACTTGTTGACCTCGACAGTCGGGTTTTTTGGCGGAGGAATATCGCTACTGTGTAGTTTGCTTGTGACCACGTCTGTCTTGCTCCGCGGCGGCTATCGTCGCCAGACTGGAAGGCCGTGGTCGATTGTCCAAGTTGGATTCCGGAATGCGAGTGCCCGTCCTGGACGAAGTGTGTTGTGTATCGCCCTTATCGCATCGGCAGCATTCATTATTGTCGCAGTTGACGCTTTCCACCGCGAAGGTGCTGAGAACGAATTAAACCCACAATCTGGAACTGGAGGCTACCCACTTCTCGCTGACACATTACTGCCGATTGCTCACGATCTGTCTGTTGCGGCTGGTCAAGATGCGCTCAACTTGTTTGATTTTTATGAATCGGGTGGGGTTCTTGAAGGCGTGACGTTCACACGGTTTCGCCTGAGACCAGGCGAAGATGCTAGTTGCCTTAATTTATATCAAGCCAAGGATCCGAGAATCTTGGCTGCGACTGAAACGTTTTTGTCGGAGGGGCGATTTTCATTTGCCGGGAGTTTGGCCGAAACTCAAGTCGAGAGGGAGAACCCGTGGCAACTTTTGCACCGGACGTTTGAGGATGGAGCGATTCCCGCGATTGCGGATGCGACCTCGTTGACCTACGCGTTACATCTCAAAGTGGGTGATGATTTCGTTTTGAATCGCGATACAGACAATCCAATTCGTTTACGTATTGTTGCCGCGCTGTCTGACAGTATTTTTCAACGAGAGTTGATGGTTTCAGAAGAGCATTTTGACCGGTTCTTTCCGCATTACGAGGGGTACAGATTTTTCTTGATCGATACGCCGCTGGACCGGACGGATGAAGTGACTGCTGCATTAGAGGGGCGCTTGTCAGACTATGGATTCGATGTGGTTTCAACCGCTGAGCGACTAGCTGGATTCCATCGCGTCGAGAATACTTATCTGGCCACTTTTCAGGCATTAGGTGGTCTTGGTTTGGTGCTCGGTACGTTTGGGCTCGGAGCGGTGTTACTTCGGAATGTATTTGAGCGACGACGGGAGTTGGCGCTTTTGCGTGCTGTGGGTTTTAATTCGCGGCATCTATCGTTGCTGATCCTGTCCGAAAACGCTTTTCTGTTACTTGTTGGTTTGTTTACCGGAACGGTCTCGGCGTTGGTGGCTATTGCTCCTGCCTGGGTTTCTCGGGGAGGTAGCCTTCCATTCTTGTCGCTTGGGTCGTTATTGGTCATCGTTCTCGTCGCAGGGTTCTCTGCGTCCGTTTTTGCGACGTTATCTGCGGTGCGAGCTCCACTTCTTTCTTCGCTCCGTTCCGAGTAATTCCATCCATGCCACCGCCGATTCCAGAGAAGCGCCCCCATCACCTTGAACTCAATGGTGATGTTCGAGTGGATGAATATTATTGGTTGAGAGAACGATCGAATCCTGAGGTTACGGCATATTTAACTGCTGAGAACCAGTATGTTGACGAGTGCTTGGGACACACACGGGAACAGCAGGAGACTTTATTTAAGGAGATCAAGGGGCGGATCAAACAGACTGACGTTTCGGTGCCATACCGCGACGGGAAGCACCTTTATTACTGGCGTTACGAGGATGGACGAGAGTATCGAATTTATTGCCGACAATTAGAGATAGGCGCCGTTGAGGAAGTGACACTTGACGTTAACAAAATTGCTGAAGGACATAGCTACTGCGATGTTGGCGGACTCAAGTTTAGTCCGGATGAGCGACTGCTTGGGTATGCAGTCGACACAGTTGGCCGACGGCGATATGACATCTGTTTTCACGACGTTAATAAGGGAGTTGTAGTTAGTGATGTGATTAAAGATGTCACAGGAAATTTCGTATGGGCCAACGATAATGCGACTATTTTTTACACCCGCCAACATGATTCGACGCTTCGAGCTTATCAGGTCTATCGCCATCGCCTCGGTCAGGATGTGTCAACAGATGAATTGGTCTATGAAGAAACCGACGAGACTTTTGGATGTGGCGTTGGTAAAAGTCGGTCCCAGCAACACATTCTGATTGGTTGCTACCAAACGCTCACTACGGAGTACCACGTTCTTGATGCGGACCATCCAGAGAATCCTCCGCGCGCATTTGTTCGCCGAAAAAATGGACACGAGTATCACATCGACCACTATAACGATAGATTCTTTGTCCGGAGTAATGCGGGAGCCAAGAATTATCGTCTTTTAGAAACAAGCGATGAGCCGAGCCGATGGGGTGAGCAACACTGGCAGGAACTCGTTCCCCATAGGGACGGAGTGTTGCTGGAAACATTTGAATTATTTGCACAGTTTCTAGTGCTGCAAGAACGAGTTGATGGTCTTGTGAGGCTTTGCGTTCGACCGTGGAATGGAGATGGTGCACACGAAGTTATCTTCCCGGAACCTGCCTATGACGCGTATATCGATGCGCATAACAAAGTAGTAGATACGACAGTGCTTCGTTTCGGATATAGCTCTCTAAGTACGCCAGCATCTGAATACGATTACGACATGGTCACACGTGAGCGAACTCTGTTGAAACGTGAAGAAGTTCTCGGTGGATTTCAATCTGAGAATTATCGAACACGGCGACTTATGGCCAAGACTGCCGATGGTGTTGAGGTTCCGATCTCACTAGTGTCCCGCTGTGATACACCGGTGGACGGGTCTAGCCCACTGTTGCTCTACGGATATGGGTCGTATGGGATCAGCATGGATGCTGATTTTCGATCCACTCGACTCAGTTTGTTGGACCGAGGGTTTGTCTTTGCAATTGCTCATGTTCGGGGTGGCGAGGAACTCGGTCGTGAGTGGTATGACGCGGGGAAACTACTAAATAAGAAAAATACATTTACGGATTTCGTATCATGCGCTGAGCATCTCATCGCCGAGCGTTACACATCCGCAGACCGGCTATTTGCGATGGGAGGGAGTGCTGGCGGTTTGTTGATGGGCGCGGTTTGCAATATGCGACCGGATCTGTTTCACGCCGTTGTCGCCCAGGTGCCCTTTGTCGATGTGGTGACTACGATGTCAGACCACACGATTCCGTTGACGACTGGTGAGTTTGACGAATGGGGAGACCCGCGAGATCCACTTTACTACGACTATATAAAATCGTACTCGCCTTATGACAACGTCACTCCGCAGGCATACCCGCATCTGTTGGTAATGGCCGGACTTCATGATTCGCAGGTGCAATATTGGGAGCCAGCCAAATGGGTTGCCAAACTTCGCACCGTCAAGACCGACGATAATCTTCTACTCCTCAAAACGAATATGGATGCAGGGCATAGTGGATCTTCAGGGCGCTATCGACGATACCGTGAGGTTGCACTCCAGTATGCTTTCTTGCTTGATCTGGCGCCGCCTGGGACTACTTCAAACACACTCTCTTGACGGCTTAAGGGTGGTGTGTCGTAATTTCTGATCTACGATTAGTAGACCGTTTCAGCAAGTGGGGGGCACGTGAGACAAAAAGTTCGAGTCGGATATCGAGAGATGGTTTTGATCTCGTTGCGGCACAACGCGATCGGGCAGTTGTTACGTTTAACGAGTCCGCTGTTCCTCTTGCTTGTCTTGGCTTCGCAGGTGCCAATTTTTGCCAACAATTGGCCAAATTGGCGAGGTCCGACGAGAAACGGTGTATCCACAGAAGCTGTACCGGTCGAGTGGGACGCGGACAAGAATGTGGTTTGGAAGCTTGAGATGCCTGACTGGACCGGTTCAACTCCAGCGATCTGGGAAGAATCGATTTTCCTTAATGTTGCAGCCGGTGAAAATTTGGAATTGTGGTGTCTTGACCGCAATACGGGACAACCGGTCTGGAAGCGCTTCCTAAGTGATGGCAATCATCGCCAGCGAAAACAAAACATGTCGTCACCATCGCCGGTCACTGATGGCCAATATGTGTGGGTGATAACGGGTACGGGCATATTGAGAGCATTCAACTTTGACGGCGATGAAATCTGGATGCGAGACATTCAGGCGGATTACGGCCCGTTTGGGTTGAACTGGGGGTACGCCTCATCGCCGCTGCTTGATGGCAATGCGTTGTATGTGCAGGTGCTTCACGGTATGAAGACCGATGATCCTTCATATGTTTTACGAATCGATGCGGCTAATGGCGAGACTGTTTGGAGGCAAGAACGTCCAACTGAAGCTTTACGTGAGTCTCCAGATTCCTATACGACCCCCGCGTTACTGACCTACGATGGCACGACAGAGATAGTCATTACTGGTGGCGACGCCGTTACCGGGCATGATCCTGAAAGCGGCCAAGAACTGTGGCGAGCTGACGGGTTGAATCCCACCAGAAACGGCGCTTATCGGATCGTGGCTTCACCGGTGATTGAGGCTGGTCTGATCATTGCTCCGACTCGTGTGAGGCCGTTATTGGTTCTTGAAGCCGGGGGCCGGGGTGACGTGCTCGCTTCTCATGTGGTGTGGGAGGCCGAAGATGGACCTGATGTCCCGACACCAGTTACTGACGGGGACTACCTATATATCGTTAACGACCAGGGAATTGTCTACGTGCATGAACTGAGGACCGGTGCTTTGGTTTATGGACGTCAGCGGCTACGGCCAGGGACATACAGTGCATCACCGGTGATTGCGGATGGTCGAATCTATGTCACCAATGAATCTGGGTTAACGACTGTGTTTAGCAGCGGTCCAGAATTTCAGCTACTGGCTGAAAATGATTTGGATGATTACACGTTAAGTTCACCGGCGCTTTCGGATGGCCAAATTTTCATACGGACTACCGAGTATCTGTACGCGATCGGAGAGCGTCGCCGAGGCAGTGCTGAGTAAGCCTAGGTCGTCAGAGTGCGCGGTCTCGCTGTGACAGGCAATCTTTCATCCTATAGTGATTAGTGTGCCAGCTGCGCCTGCGCCGACCAGATATGGCTGTTGCCTCAATTAATAGTCTGTCGGATAGAGAGTCATGACTTCGATGACAAATTTCATGCTGGGTCTTGGTGTGGTTACGTTATATGCCTTGCACCAGGACATTTGGTTCTGGGATGTGGCTGAGCCACTCGTATTCGGATTTTTGCCAGTAGGACTTTTCTATCACGCAATCTATTCAGTTGCTATTTCATTGTTCATGATTCTTCTGGTGAGAGTTGCTTGGCCTGTGGAGCTTGAACGCGAAGTCGAGCGTGAATCGCTTGATTCAGGTGAGGACGTTTCATGATTCCCGCTGCGGTTGTGTTCGTCTATCTAGGGATCGTGCTCTACATTGGCACTTTTGCATCCCGTCGATTTGATCAGGGGTCGGCTGAGGGTTATTTTCTCGCTGGAAGGTCGCTGGGGCCGGCAGTGTTCTTGCTGTCGTTGTTCGGTACCAACATGACCGCGTTTACCATTTTGGGTTCTGCGGGACATGCGTTTTCGAACGGGATCGTTACATATGGATTGATGGCGTCGTCTTCGGCGCTCGTCATTCCGATCACACTATTTCTGATTGGCACACGAATGTGGGCTCTCGGCAAGCGGCATGGATTCATTACCCCAGTTCAAATGTTCCGGGACCGGTGGGAGTGCGGTCACATCGGAACATTGATCTTTGGACTCCAGGCAGTATTACTTTTGCCGTACATCATCATTGCGGTGATGGGTGGCGGGACGACTTTAAGCGCCGTGAGCGGTGGTATTGTGCCGTACTGGTTAGGCGGCGCTGTGGTTGCGCTTGTTGTGATGAGCTATGTATTTTTTGGTGGGATGCGAGGAACCGCGTGGGTCAACAGTTTTCAAACCGTTCTCTTCCTCGTATTCGGTGCGGCCGCGTTGGGGTTGATTGGTTCAAGCTTGGGTGGTTATTCCCAGACGATGACCCGTCTACTAGAATCTGAAACGACAGCTTCCCTTTTGACCCGCGAACGTATCTCGCCCCAGTTCTTCTTGAGTTATACATTCATTCCGCTGTCGACGATCGTCTTTCCCCACATCATTATTTTTTGCTTGACGGCGCGACGGATGGCGCAGTTCAAGAAGACCGTTATTTACTACCCGCTGTGTATTCTGGCTATCTGGTTACCGTGCGTGTTTCTTGGTGTTGCCGCCAATGCCATGCTTGATGTACCTGGTATTGCAGCCAAGCTTGATGCTCGTGAGTTGCTGGCTTCAGGCGAAGTGCTTTCGGTTGCAATGGTGACCGAGTTGCGCCAAATAGCGGCTGGTGATGATGTGATCATCTTAATGCTTGAACACTACGCACCGTTGTGGATGGCTGGATTACTCGGAGCGGGTATTATGGCGGCGGTTATGGCGAGTGATTCGCAGATTCTAGCGTTGTCGACGATGTTTACTGAAGACGTCTTCACATTCTATGGTGGCACGAAACGCTTTGGTGAACGTGTTCAGGTGCAAATGGGTCGACTGTTTGTTGTGTTGATCGCTGGGCTTGCCTACATTATTGCTCTTCGTGCGTCTGCCGGAATCTTTAATCTGGCAGTGCAGTACGCTTTCTCTGGTTATGCAGCGCTCTTTCCCCTTCTTATTGGCGCACTCTTTTGGAAACGTAGTACAAAATGGGGCGCGTTCGCGGTGACCCTGTGGACCGCCACGACAGTCGCGGCGGTTGCTGTGTTTCAGGGAGTAGTCCCTGCGGCGGCTCCAGGAACAACAGTGTCTTATTGGACAGTCGCTGGCGTGGATGTTATTGCGCGAACACCAGGCGGCACGGACGTCCTTGGTTTTATGCCGGTAGTACCGATGACTATTGTTTCAGCGCTGTTAATGGTAGCGATTTCACTCGTAACTACGCGGCCCAGTCAAGCCACCTTGGAAAAGTACTTTTGATCAATGAAATACTGGCATCTGACTTTTGGTCACCATGTACGCTCTTCAGTGTTCAGGCGATACGATGCTTTGGTGAAAACCTCCGAGACCAGCGTAACAGGCGGAGTCGCCCAGGGAATGCTCAATCTCGATTAACCGATTGAATTTTGCAATTCGTTCGCCTCGGCAGCCGGAACCAGTTTTAATGTGCCCGCAACCGGTCGCGACGGCGAGGTCAGCTATAAATGTATCTTCTGTTTCACCTGAACGGTGTGACACATAGACGCCGTAGCCACATTTCTGCGCGAGTTGTACACACTCCAGTGTCTCGGATACAGTTCCAATCTGGTTCAGCTTGATTAGGATCGAATTTCCAACACCTTTTTCAATCGCTTCCTGCAGAATTGAAGGATTTGTACAGAAGATATCGTCGCCGACTAGTTCCACTTGGTTACCCAACGTCGCGGTCAACTGTTTCCAACCCAGCCAGTCATTCTCGGCCAGCGCATCTTCGATCAGTACGATCGGATATTTGTTTACCCATGTTTCCCATAATTGGATCATCTCCTTGGTCGTCATATCTTCTTGACCGGATTTTTCGAAAACGTAGGTGCCGTTGTCCCAAAGTTCGCTGGTCGCCGGGTCTAGACACAAAACAATATCTTCACCTGGTCGATACCCGGCTTTTTCAATTGCCCTCAGAATGAATTCAACCGCGTCCTCATCGTTATGGAGGTCAGGGGCGAACCCGCCTTCATCGCCGACGCCAGTTGCCTTTCCTTCAGTTCGAAGAAGAGTCTTAAGCGTATGGAATGTTTCAATACCCATACGAAGTCCTTCCGAAAATGACGATGCGTTGTGAGGAGCTATCTGAAATTCTTGAAAGTCCACTGTGTTGTCTGCGTGGCGTCCGCCGTTAATCACGTTGAGACAGGGAACAGGCAGCGGTGACTCTTGGTTGCCACCGAGGTACTTAAATAATGGTTGTCCCGTTACGGACGCGGCTGCACGTGCTGCCGCCATTGATACGCCAAGTATTGCGTTTGCGCCCAACCTAGATTTATTTGGTGTGCCATCAAGTTCAATAAGTCGGTCATCGAGACGTTTTTGGTCTGTAACGTCATGGCCGACGAGCGCAGTATGAATTTCAGTTCGGACGTGAGTGACCGCGGTTTGAACGCCCCTACCGTTATAGCGGTTGGGGTTGCCATCTCTTAGTTCGGCGGCTTCACGTTCACCGGTGGATGCGCCTGACGGAACGATGGCTGAGGCGACTGTGCCATCTTGCAAGTGGACCTGGGCCGATACCGTTGGATTTCCTCTGGAATCGAGAAATTCAAGCGCGCCGACTGAGCTAATCTTCATCTACCAAAAACCTCCCTAGTGTTCGATTCGTACGGAGTATGACAATACTAGAGTTCTTTTTTCGTGAGAAAGTGCCACGTGCCATCGCCTAAGGCCTAACGGTTGCAGCGAAGACTAGTCAGTTTCCTTCCTGCTGTCGATTGATGACCAAGATAGCAACGAACAATACGACACCAGCGACGTCAATTATAGGAACCGGTAAACCAATCAATGCGATTGAAGGACCTGGTACCAATAGTAACGCGGCTGCGACTAGGATGGCTACACGAAGGCCAATGTTGAGAGGAGCTCGTAGCTGTCCGGCGATACCGGCGGCAAAGCAGGTGATACCGAGTATTGCAATGCCAAGTGAGGGCAGTATGTTTAGCCAAGTTGCCGATGTTCCGTCGGCTGATAGCATCAAGAGTTCAGGACGGTAGATAAACATGTAGGGAAGCGTGAATCCAACGAGCGCATATCTGAACGACGCGAGTGCGGTCGGTATGATGGCAGTCCCAGCGATTGATGATGCTGCATATGCAGCTAGTGCGACCGGTGGGGTAACCATTGACATCATTCCGAAGTAAAAAATAAAGAGATGAGCTGCTAGTGGAATGACGCCAAGATTCCCCAGCACTGGTCCTATTAGCGTTGCCATTAGCAGATAGCAGACTGCAGAAGGCAGTCCCATGCCGAGAATGATCGAAGACACCATGATCAGCAATAAGGCCAGAAACAAGCTCTGTTCGGCTAGTGGAATTATGGTTGCGGGCAACCGTGTTCCAATTCCGGTGAGAGTCACTGTGCCAATGATTATTCCGACAGAAGCCGCTGCTACCACAAGGGGAACAACGCCACGAGCAGCACTGATTAACCCGCGAACAGTCGTTGTAAGTCTTAAGCGTGTGCTCTCGTGAAAGCTGCTTGTGACAATAATTGTTACCAGTGCGAGACTTACGGCACGAAACGCCGTGTATCCTAAAATCAGAAACACAATCAGACTGCCTAACGCACTAGCAAAGACGATTCCTTCAAAGCGTGTACTGGGAGGAGTGTCTAAGTCTTTATCTACGGCGGTCGTTGTCGTAAGCGCCATGCGGCGCGCATGAAAATGGACGATTAGCAACAACGAGAGATAGAACAGGAGAGCTGGAATTAATGCAGCTCTCACGATTTCGAGGTATGTCACAGCCGGTTCGACAATTTCCAGCATCATGTAAGCGCCGGCTCCCATCACTGGTGGCATCAAGGCTCCGCCGGAACTCGCGGCGGCCTGAATTCCTGCGGCGGTTACCGGTCTAAAACCTGCGCTTCGCATCATCGGGATTGTGAACGTCCCAGTTGTGGCTGTGTTGGCAACGGCACTACCTGACAGAGAGCCCATTAGCCCACTACTGAGCACTGCTACTTTCGCTGGTCCACCTGGACTTTTTCCGAATACGCGCTGGGCAAAATCGACTATGAATCGAGTGGCGCCAGTCGCTTCAAGAAATGCCCCGAAAATAACGAACAAAAATACATATGTGAACATCACGCTCAGGGCCGTTCCAAATATTCCTTGGCTGTGTAGAAATGTTTGCGCAACGATTCGAGGCAGCGAGTAGCCCCGGTGGGGAAACAACCACGACGGAAAGGATGAGCCGAAAGCGGCATAAGACAGAAAGATGATCGACAGAATTGGTAGCGCCAAACCAAGTGACCGACGCGCTGCTTCGATAACCACTAGCAGACCTAGGAGACCAATAACCGTATCGGTTGTGGTTTCGAAACCTGCGCGGTTACCAAGAGATTGACCATCGACCCAGAAAGCCTCAAACAATGGGTCGGTCTGTACAACGATGTAGCCACAGCAGACTATGGCGGCCACTCCGAGTGCCATGTCGACGCCATGAGCGACAGCAGTCGATTTGAATCGTGGGTGAATAGGGATATTAACAAAGCAAAGCACTAGTCCAAATAGTGCGAACATGCCCAACCTACTCTGGGGTGCAAGCAAGGGATAATTCACTTCCACCAGAGTGAACACACACAACGTGATCCCCATGACACTGGTGATGAGTGGTCTGAGGTCTGTTGTTCTAGAGACTGGTTCGGTAGTCATCGTGAGCATCCACGCTTAATCAATAAAGTATTTCGTGTGTTGCTCCTGCCACCGGCGATTCGTTGCGATTGGTGGTGCAGTAGGACTGGTTGTTGATTCTGTATGACCATGTAGCTACTCGGCGTTGTGATTTAGCCCGCCGAGAGACGATGTTCGCGTTACCGGCCTCTGCTCCTACGGCCAAATCCCGATTTCCTCGTAATATCGAATTGCTCCAGGATGAAATTCAGTACCAGTGTCACGGACGACATTATTTTGATTAATGGTCCGCCCCGCTGCATGTTTTTCAATAACAAGATCGCGATTCTCGTACAGGAGGCGGGTGACCGTGTACACGAGCTCATCCGATGCATTAGCAGAGGTAATGAAGTGCATCGAGCCAACGTCTAGGCCGTCGAATGGTTCGGTTTGGTTGCGATAGGTTTCGGCTGGAATTGTCGCAGGTCGGAAGAAAAGAAAATCGTTGATCAGCTGTGTCTTTTCCATTTCTCCGAATGGTAGAAACCTGATATCCATTGATGCGGAAGCCTGAGTAATAGATGCTGTTGGAACAGCACCTCCTAGAAAAGCAGCGTCTGAAGATCCATCAGTAAGCATGTCGACTGCGGCTTGTTGGGTGGCATTCAGAGGACTGAAGTCGTCGTAACTGATGCCGTGCGCTGAGAGTAGAGGGCCTACAAAATATTCGAATCCAGCTCCTGCGGGTCCAACTGTTACACGGTTTCCTCTAAGATCTTCGAGTGTTTCGATTCCAGAATCAGTAGGGGTGACAAACAGGGCGACATTGGGAGCAAGAGTCATCACAGACCGTACCGGATAGGCTTGATCCCAACCTTCAGTGCCTCTAACAGCAAAGAACGTTATCGCGGAGTTGGATAGCGCAAAGTCCAGTTCACCGGTAATCAACCGGCGGATGTTTTCTTGGGATCCACTGGTTGCTTCCCCGGTCACGCTGAATCCTTCGGCGACACCGGTTTCCGTGATGACTTCAGCTAGTGCGCTGCCGACAACGAAAAAGGCGCCACCCGGTGGGGCGGTGCCCATACTCAAGAAGACAGGTGCGGTTTCTGAGTCACTTGTCTCATTACTGCCTCCGCACGATACGACCAAAGTGGTAATCAAAACGGTGAACGACACAAATAGAGCGCGGTACACAGACCCTCCCTTGGACATTTCCCTGATCTAACCGCCTATGGTACTACGGACTGCATGTGTAGGGCTGGAGGATAGGCTAGATGTTAGGTAATTGTCTTCTGAGACAAGGATCGTAATATTAATAGGTCGAGTGCAATCGAGTCTTATGATCGGTTCCAGCAAGAGGTGAGCCGATAGCGCGAACCGTTTGGCATTCCCGTCGACCAAAAAACCTTTATTTCTTGAGATTAGCTTTGCAGAGAAGACCCTCATTACTGGTACAGATTATTGACCAGCTTAGTTTCACTTGAGAATAAAGCGGCGGGCCTTCATTTCGAAGCGAGGAAGTGTGCCTTTCTCCACAGTATTCACAATAACAGACAGGCCCAGCGCCTCGCGCAATTTAATTTCAACGAGTCGGGCGACTGTCTTCGGGTTCGATGCGTCAACTTCAATTTCGACTATCAATGTTCCGAGAGCGCCGTCCTGCGTGACCGAGGCGCGGTATTCTACGACTTCGCTGATTGTGCGCACCACGGATTCGACAGCAGTTGGGTAGATATTTACGCCGCGCAGACAGATCATATCGTCGGCGCGAGATAAGATGCCGCCCTTTAGACGCGCCAAGGTTCTTCCGCACTGACACGTTTCTACGGTTCTAATGACGATATCTCGAGTGCGATATCGGATGACAGGACTTGCTAGGCGGCCTAGGTTGGTGACTACCAACTCACCTTGGTTACCGTCTGGGACCAAAACTCCTGTGTCTGGGTCAATCACTTCGCAGATGTACTCGTTCTCGTTCAAGTGCACAAATCCAGGACTGTTCCAGCATTCAAAACTGATTGGACCGACCTCAGTGAGACCATGATGGTCAATTACACGTGCCCCCCAACCATTTTCGATCTGCTGTCGGGTTGCCGCTATGCTGCCCCCGGGTTCTCCGGCGACAATCAAGACCCTCACTGAGCTGGCTGCGAGAGAGAGAGGTTCACTTTGATTTTGCTCTTTTGACACTTCGACTAATCGGAGCGCGTAGGTTGGTGTGCAGCACACTACGGTCGGACGAACGACATCTATTAATCCCAAGCGCATTTCACTGGTCATGCCACCCGCTGGTATGCATTGCGCACCAATTTGCGTTCCAGCTTCAAACGCTGTCCAAAATCCTAAAAACGGGCCAAACGAAAACGGAAAGAAAATTCGATCAGTTGAGGTGACTCCGGCAGCTTGATAGACCGCTTTCCAGCATTCAAGCATCCATTGCCAACTAGCGTTGGTATCGAGCCAGCGTAAAGGTCTTCCGGTGGTTGACGATGTCTGGTTGTAGCGCGTGTAGTTGGTAAGGGGCTCAGATAGTGCGGTTCCCCAAGGAGGAGTACTATTTTGGTCAGCAATTAGTTCGGCCTTGTCTGTGAAAGGAAGTTTTGTCAGGTCCTCTGGAAGGTTCAGGCTGCTGACAGTAATTCCTGCGTCTACAAATTTGTTGTTGTAAAATCGGTTTCGGCCATCGATTATTTCGAGAAGCCGTTTCAAACGATTAGCTTGGTTCACTTCGATCTCGTCTCGAGCAAGTCGTTCAATGGTTGGGGGTTGGGTGGTGGCCATTCTGATACCTACGACTTACGATTCGACTTGAAAGCAGTCGGCGATTCCAGCGGGAATCGCAATTGCCTTCATCGGTTTCCCAAGTTTCTTTCTGACACAGATGATAGTTAGGCTTCCAGTCGCGATGTGGTTGTCGCCTGAGGTTACAGTCGCGGTGTAGCGAATAGTTTTTGCCGTAATTTCTTTGACAAGGAGATCAATTTCGAATTCGTCTTCAAAATACAGAGGACGGTGAAAGTCAAAAGATGCCGAAACACGAGGAAATCCAACCTCCTCTTCTTCGCGTGGTGCGATGCTCAGACCCGCTTCACGCCAGAGGGCGTGTTCGGCTTCCTCCATATAGCGATAGAACCAGCTAAAGTGGACTATGCCGGCTGCGTCGGTCTCATAAAATTGGACGCGGCGTTTGAGGCGATAGTGACTCGGCACGACCTATTGTCGCATGACCAATGCGTTAGACTAGATTTTGGTTCTTGTATTGTTCGTTCGGGTTGAGAACTCGCTTAGCGCGTTAAACAGGGGCTTCAGGTCTGTATAAACATTACCAACTAGTGCATCCACGAGCTGATTCTGCAGATCGGGATACGTTTTTATGAAGGTGCCGAAGTTAAACGATTCGTTATAGAAGGCGAGGACGAGTTGGCGGAACTGGTCCAAAGCCCACCTGAACTCACGTTCATAGCTGCTAAACGTCGCACTTGTTACTGCGCCTGTTTCGTCGAGACCTTGATGTATGGCGTCCGCAGCCAGTTCGCCACTCTTTAACGCTAAGAACAAGCCTGAGGAAAAAACTGGGTCGAGAAATGAATAAGCATCACCAACAAGACAGAACCCGTCGCCAGAGATTTTCTGTGCCCGGTAACTGAATTCACCCGTGACCCGCATAGGACCCAGGTACTGTGCTTGATCGATATGGTCTTTAATCCATGCGCAGGCTTCGGCTTCACGACAGAAGATCGACTCGGGGTCTCGGCTATCTCGGTAAAGATAGTCAGAGTCCGCAACGACACCCACACTGACTCTGTCATTAGACAACGGGATGTACCAGAACCACCCTTTGTTAGGGATATAGGCAACCGTCGTCGCGCCTTCGTCAAGTCCGGGGTCTCGTCTTGCGCCAGAAAAATAGGTGAAAATTGCGATCTTATTTAAGTCAGGATCGCGGTGTTTCCAGCCCATTCGTGAGGCGAATAATGTGTCGCGTCCGGTCGCATCAACTACAACTTTGGCATGAAGGGTCTCTTGACCGTCATTCCCATTCGTTCGTACACCCGTTACGCGTCCATTTTCTGTGACGATGTCGCGTACCGTGACGCCATGCTGGACCGTAACACCTTTCGCGGCGGCATTGTCTAGCATCATTTGGTCGAAATCGGTCCGGAGTACCTGCCATGTGGTTGCACATTCGTGCTTGATAGTTTGGAAGAAATAAAACGGTTGAGATACTTGTCCCTTTGTTGACACAAATTGCACGGAATATTTTTTTGGACAGGCGGCCTTTTCGAACCAGTCAAGTACTCCGAGTCGTTCGAATGTAAACCATGTATACGGTATGAGCGATTCTCCTATGTGATAACGGGGAAAATGGTCACGTTCAAGGAGCATCACCTTGCGGCCGTGCAGAGCGAGTACTGTAGCTGCAGTTGCCCCTGCGGGTCCCCCGCCGACGACGATAGCATCGTATTCCGTTGCCATTGTTATCGAAACACCAACGGCAGAACCTCAACGATGTCACCAATCTTGTTCTTATTATGAATTACTTCTGTGCGTCTGCCGTATAAGACCCGCGCTTCACGCATCCAAAAGACTCCCATCATTTCTGCATTCGGTGTGATGCAAAGATACGATTTCACATGGCTTTCATAATTAAATTTCCCATCTCTCAAGAGCCGGCCCAGGGGAATCTTGTTTCGCAGTATCTTTGACCTCAACTGTTGGCTAAAGACATCGAGTCGCATGCGGATGGCACCCATTTCAACCGGGCGTCCGGAATACTTTTGTACAAGCAAGACTCTCCTGAAATACGATCGTCCGCTGGTAAAGGTTGATAACGGTCGCAATGTCACACGGTCCCCAAAGTGACGTTCTAAGGTCAATGTCATATCGGTGTCGTGGACGAGAAGGGAGCGATAAGGTTGTGGAATCTGTTTAGGCGTGACGACTTTGACTCGAGGCATATCGACCCCGGCCCGAGTGTAGACAAGGTCGAGCGGATATAAGAGACCATTTTGATTAGGTCTCGACTTGGTTGACGTTCTAGCAGTTTGTTTCAACAAGAAACCCGTTTGTGTTATTCGTTAAGTGGCCGTGCTAGGTGTACCGGATATCCATGTGTTCAGGCAGAAAAAACTGAGGCAGCAGGCTATCGACCCGAAGTAAACCATTACGCGTGAGCGATATTTGGTCGCCATCGACGGTATTGATATATCCATCCTCGATTAGTGAATCTAGGGTCTTCGCAAAACGCGTTCCTACGTCTACGTCGTATTTTTGTTGAAAATATGACGGTCGAACCGAACCCAGTTTCAGTTGAAGCACCAATTCCCGAATAAGACGCTCGTCTTCGGTTGGCCGGTAGGCGCGATGCAACGGAATCTTGCCTTTACGGACAGCCGCTGCATACGGTCCCCACGAATCGATATTCTGCATGTGGACGCCATTGATGTGGCCAAACGAAGCTACGCCAAGTCCTGCCAGGTCTGCTCCTTGCCACAGACGGTCGCGATATACGAATTTGGTGTTCGAGGGGTTCTTAACTGCGGTATACGCACTGCCGATCGAGTACCCAGCACTTTCAAATTGATCAAATGCTTCGGCCACCCAACGCTGTTTGGTTAACCATGTTGCGACGCTCTGTTTGAATTGCCCGCGGTCTTCCATTACGTCTGCGCTGATTGTTGTATTGAATGGTAACTCCATCTGATAGACAGTGATACTGTCAGGTTCGAGTTTTAGAGTTTCCGCAATACACCGTTGCCAATTGTCATCAGTCTCACCGAGCATGCCGGCGATGAGGTCGATGTTGATTTGGGGGAATCCAATTGAGCGCGCATAAGTATAGGCACGGAAGATTTCCGCAGACCGATGTGCTCGACCATTCAGTTCTAGAATCCCATCATCAAAGTTTTCGACTCCTAGACTGAGTCGGGTCACACCGAGTTCTCGAATGGCTGCAAGCTTTGATTCGGTTAAGGTGCCAGGTTCGCATTCAAAGGTGATCTCTTCTGCGGTCGACCACGGGATGACCGCATTCAAGCGCTTGACAAGACCTTCTAGCTGCCGCACGGAGAGAAATGAAGGCGTGCCACCACCAAAATAGACAAAGTTGAGTGGACGCCCCTGGAGGGCCGGTTCTTTGGCGTACAGTTCCCATTCGCGGCCCAATACATCGAGGTAGTCTTGGACTTCGCTAGCATTCTTTTCGGTATAGACCCTGAAATAACAGAAATGACAACGCTTCCGACAGAACGGAATGTGCAGGTAGAGCCCGAGAGGAATGTCTGCTGAGGGTCGGGCTAATGCCGGTGCCGCCTCCGTTAGCACGTTGTCAGTGTTCCAAACCGAGAACGGTGGGTAATTCGCGACAAAATAGCTACCCACCTCCGTTTCTTGGACGGTGTCTGATTGTCCAGAGTCGCTCATACCATCAACTATAACGGAACGAGACCACCGGTGTTGACCCGAGTTGAATCTAGTGGCGGGCACTAGCCGAAGCAGTACAAAACGCCATCTTGAGATCCAATCACGATCTTCCCGTCAGCGATGGCTGGGGAAGCGAAAAGTGGCGCTGCTGTGTCGAACTCCCAGAGTTTTTCACCGGTCTTAAGGTCGAGCACATAAAATCGGCCGTCCCCCGACCCGACATAGACTCGGTTGCCTGACGCGACAGGAGACGAGTCTACCCGTGCGCCAGTCATAAACGTCCAGACTTCCTCGCCAGTTTCTTCATCAATGGCGTGAATAATGCGGTCGCGTCCGCCGATGATGACTTTGCCATCTACATTCAGGGCTGACGAATAAAACGGAAAGTGTCTGGTGTGATGTTCATATCGCCAGATAATCTCTTGGCGTTCAAGGTCAAGTCCGAGTACTTCGTTGTCAAATGTACCAAAGTACACGCGGTTATCGTTTATAACCGGTGACGCAGCGGTGTAGGCACCGGCCGGGAGGTTGAACACCTCTTGGCCGTCGGATATGCGAACACCGCGAAAGACTTCGTCGCATCCTCCAAAATAGGCGACGCCATTGGCAACGGCCGGTGTAGCGTGGACGTAATTTAGAGTCTCGTATTTCCAGATCAGCGTTCCATCGATGGCAGATAAGCCATACAGATAACCGTCGTATGACCCAATTAGTAAGTGGTCACCGACAACAACTGGAGAGGATTTAATCTCACCCTCTGTTTGAAAGGTCCATGCGCGTTCGCCCGTGTTTCTGTGAACGGCATGTAGCATTCCAGAAAGATCTCCGATAAACACCAAGCCGTGTCCAACAGCAGGTGATGATTCGCCGATTCCTATATCAGTGCTGGCCTGATATCGCCATTTAGGTTCTCCCGTATCAAGGTCGACCGCAATTAATTCTCCCAAGTAGGTACCGACATAGACTGTGCCATCGAAAATCGATGCAGATGAATCGATTGACTCGCCAGCATCAAAAGTCCAAAGGAGTTCTAATGTGTCTGGCATGGCCGCTTTCGACACACCACTGAGAGCGGGAGTTCCACGGAACTGTGACCATTTGTCTGCTGCTGCCGATGAGTCCGTACCAGTCTGAGCGAGAACTAGGGACGGAGAATTGATCGCCAGTGACAAATTGATCACGGTCAAGACAAGGAGTATTTGGAGCACGCACTTGTTGGCAGATTGTGACAGTCTATTCCTCACGAAGACTCCTAGTAGGCGCATTCGTATACCTCCAACGCACCAGAAGTGCTGAATGGCCGCGGGTTGAAAGTGCCAGTCCATTGTTCAGCTGCTGCACGCGCGAGAGCTTCCAGGTCATTTTCCAATACACCCGTGTCCCGCAGTCGACTGGGGAAGCCGCAGGCGTTGCCGATGTTGACCAGTCTATCGGCCAATTGGAGACCGCTATCCATGGTGGTCATTGTTTCTCTTGGCTTATCGCTATTGCTTATCAGTTCTCGATATAGGTCAGCACTCGTCTGCGCATTCCAGCGGACCACGTGTGGCAAGATGATCCCAAGCGCAACGCCGTGTGCCATCTGAAATCGAGCGGTCAATGGGTTAGCACAGGCATGGGCGGCACCAAGCATTGACTGTTCGATTGCAATGCCTGCGTAAAATGCACCCAACTGCATCGCCGCGCGGGCCATGACATCGTGTGGAGTCTCCAACACGTTTTCGAAGTGATGGTTCAAGAGACAGAAGGCTTCACGGGAATACATAGCGGATATCGCATTGCGCCTCGTCGTGACGGCCGTTTCGACGGCATGGGCGATTGCGTCAAATCCTGCTGCTGCCGTCACCGCTTCTGGTTGTGACAATGTTAGTTCTGGATCAAGTATGGCAACACGAAAAGCTGCTTTCGGGTCGCCACACGCCATTTTTATCTTTGTTTCAGCATCTGAAATCACGGCGTAACTTTGTGCCTCGGAACCTGTTCCGGCCGTGGTGGGCGCAGCGATCATCGGCAACATTGGCTTGGTTGCCTTCCCATAACCACGATAGTCCGCCATCGTTCCACCGTTACTTAATACAAAATTAATTCCCTTCGCACAGTCTAGCGAGCTGCCACCGCCTAAACCGATGATCGAGTCAACCTTTTGACTTCTGGCAAAAACCGCTCCTTGAGTAATCATCTCGGAATCAGGGTTAACGTCGAATTCGTGAAACGGAACTGCATCAAGATGCGCGTCACGCAGAAGTGCGACAACCCGCTCGACGTGTCCTGCCGCTTGGAGCCCTTTATCGGCCACGAGTAATGGACGCGTAAAGCTAAGTTCCTTTGAGATTGTCCCAACCCGATCAATTGATCCGACACCGAAGACGAGACCGGTACGAAGATTGAATTCAAACGATTCCATGTTTAACGTATTCGTCAGAAGAGCAGTCGGATACCTATCTGCATGCGTCGCGGACTGCCCGCTGACTCGATCTGGGCAAATCTGGGCGAGCCAAGAAAAGCATTCGGAAGCCCAAGGTTAACGCGGTTGAGGAGATTAAATACTTCGACCCTGAACTGTAACCGCCCACCAGCCGAAATATTCGCATGCTTTACGAGTGCGAGGTTTATATTTGCAAAACCGGGTCCCTCTAGAATGTTGCGCCCAGCGTTGCCAAAAGTTCCATATGGTGGGAGTTCAAAGGCTTTCGTGTTGAACCAGCCGTTAGCCGAAGGGTTCTGAATATTTGGGTCGGCAATTAGGTTTGGCCGGTCATTGAATCCAAAACCTAACGCGGCGCGACCGGTGTTGCTATTGTCAAGCTCGGAAAGAAGAGAGACAGTGAACGGTGACCCACTCTGAACCGTTATGATGCCATTGGCTTGCCAATCACCGAACAGTGCTGCTGCCCAGGCCCGACTCGCAGAGGATTGACTAGAGCCGAATGGCAGGTCGTACGAAAAACTCATGGTAAAACGGTGTCGGACATCGAAAGCCGACCGGCCAAATTCTGCGCTAGGGTTGTTGCTGTCTTGTGGGAAGTTTGGATCACCGGTGCTCGAAAAGAAACCGGACGCGTCGTCCTGTGATTCACTAAGCGTATAGGCTACAAGTACTGACCCATTGGACATGCGTTGGTTAAATCGAACTTGAAGTGCGTCATATGTCGACCGTGCCTTTGATTCCACTGACACGATGTCTGCGAAGAAAGGGTTAGGACGTAAATTATAGGGATTTGGGCTTGGTTCGGCCTGGTTGATATCTCGCCCACGAATTAGGTTTCGACCCCTCGAACCGACGTAGGCAACTTCAAAAGTTCTCCCGCGTCCCACCTCCTGTTGCACACCAAAATTCCACTGGTGTGTGTACGGTGTCTGGAGGTCTCTCTGGAAAGTCAACGCTGATGGAGGGAGTGGAAATGGAAAATCATCTGGAAAAGGGTCGTTCAGCGTCAACAAACGCGTGGGAAGAGGAAAAAATAGACGCATGTCAAAATATGGTTGGTTAAAGTAAAGTCCTTCGCCTGGCGCCAAAGCTGACTGGTTGTAGTAAACGCCATATCCCGTCCGAACCACTGTTCGACCTTGGTTGGTCGACCACGCGGCGCCAAGACGAGGCGCTATGTTGTTCTTGTCGGTAAGATAACCGCCTCTCGGAACGGTTGCTGTCCCAACTTGTAGTAGCTGGCCCGTCTCAGCATCGTAGATATTGGCCCGGTCGTCTGCGTCGACCGGTGGTGTGTTGATTTCGTAACGCAGGCCGGCCGACAGAGTGAACTGTGGCGTGATCTCAATTGTGTCATTAATAAAGAAGTTATAACTCTGGGCACGCAACTGCTGAGGGTTGTCAACTCGAGCAGCGCCTGTCGTGATTGGCAGTCCAAGGAGCATGTCCGCTAGAGCGTTGCCAGTAAATCCAAAATCTGAAAAACTCAAGAATCCCCGTGATTGAACGTCACGAAAACCGTCTTGTTTCGTGAACCGGAGGTCGGTGCCAGCCGACACCATGTGTGCACCTTTAGACCACGTGATCGCGTCTAACACTTGAATCGTGGTCAGCTCAGTGTTCTGAGGATTGTTGTATTCGTCCCCGAGGGGAGAGAATCCCGTTACGGTGGTGAAACTGAGTCCCCACGTTCTTGGGTTGTCCGACAAGTTCTCCAGGCCCACTTTCTGGTTTAAAGATTGGCCGATATTTTCTTGCTCAACTCCGCTTACGACACGATTGAAAACTATCCGAATGTCATTCACCAGATTCGACGAAACCACCTGAGTTTGACTAATCAGTAAGTTCTGACCTTGCCGGGGTGCCGTAGCACCGAAACCTGGAACCTCAGCAAAGCCAGCAGCGGAATACGGTTCAAACAGCCTTCGATCGTTGAAGCTGTATCGTGCGCTTAGTTTCGACGAGGCAGTAATGTTGTGGTCGATCTTAACGTCGAAATGGTCGATTGCATCTTCAAGTGTGGGTGACGCTACGAAGTTTTGGAAAGGCACGTCCCTGTTGGGGAATGGATACAAGCTTGCTAATGCGACCCCAGTGGGATGGAGAAAGTACTGAGGAATTCTGTTTCCAGGAAAGGGCTGTCCTGAAAATAAATTAATCGGCGGTCGGTGGCTATTTGAAAAGTCACCTTGCCGCTCGGCAGCGGTAGGCACGTTGGTGACTCTGGTGACTCCTTCGGTTAGCCGTGTCGCTTCGTAGTCAACGAAGAAAAAAGTTCGATTCTGTGCGATAGCTCCGCCGAGAGAAAATCCGGCTTGTGTACGGTTGTAGTTCGGCGCTGGTTCATCTTGTGGGGCAAAGAAATGTCTCGCATTCATTTCCTTGGTCCGAAAAAATCCGTACGTGGTGCCTGAAAAATTATTGGCACCGGATTTTGTAATGACGTTGACTTGCGCGCCGGCGTTGCGACCAAAAGATGCGTCGTAACCAGTGGTCAGCACTTTGAACTCAGCAATGGCATCGACGGGTGGGCGAACGGTCGGTGTGTTCAGCTTGGAATCGACGTTATACGCGCCATCCAACAGGAAACTGTTGGCATCATCTCGACCCCCGCCGGCGGTGAAAGTAAAGTCTCCACGGACAGAACCAGCTGAACCTGGGGCAGCCGGTGCAGTCCCTGGTGCGAGCAGTGCCAGTTCAAGGAAGTTTCGTCCGTCTAGTGGCAGTAGCTGAATTTCACGATTTTCGAGAACTGTTCCGAGACCTGTTGAGATTTGGTCTAGCGCTAGCGGCGGTGCAGTGACCACAACCTGCTCATTGACGGTTCCAAGTTCGAGTTGAACATCAAGGCGGAGCCGTTGGTTAACTGCTAGCGTTACTTGGCTAATGGATAGTTTGTAGCCGACGATTTCTACCTCAAGACGATATGAACCAGGTTCTAACTGTGCGATGTCGTAGACACCGTCTCTGGCGCTGGCCCCAGTACGGCGAATACCTTTTTCCTCTGAGACTAAGTGATAGGTGGCGTTTGCGACCGACGCGCCAGTCGGGTCTAGAATCGAACCGCGTATCGACCCTAGGTGCGTCTGGGTCAACGCGGGCGTCTGGTAATTGAGGAATGTAAGACACAATGTTACACACAATGTCAGAACGAGCTTGAAAGAACGTCTGTGAGACATGAGCTACCTCAACTACTCCACATTCACCAATTGAACCATTTGAAGAGAAGTCTGAACTTATCGTATCAGCTTGACAAAATATCGTGTTGAGAAATGAGGGCGTTTTGCCCTCGAACATCTACGAGAAGTCTTATATTCTTAGGTCGGTAACGGGGTCATTAGTGCAAATCTTTTTTGGGGGTATTTGTATGCCCCCCACTAGACATCAAGGTCATCTGCCTGGTCTGCTTTGTCCATAATAAATCGGAATCTCGCGCCCGAGTCTTTACCCATTAATTCGTGGATCACGCGGTCTGTCGTAATTTGATCACTGATGTGGACTCTTATTAGACGGCGGGTTTTTGGGTTCAGTGTTGTATTCCAGAGCACCTTTGGCATCATTTCACCTAAACCCTTAAAGCGTGTAATTTCGTGAGAGTGTGATGTCCCGTGCCGATTTAATATCTGGTCCCGATCTTTGTCGTCAAGGGCCCAAAAAGTCTTTCGGCCGATGTCGATTCGATAGAGTGGTGGCTGTGCTAAAAAGACCCGGCCGTGAGTAATTAACGGAGTCATATGGCGATACAAGAAGGTTAAGAGCAACGTAGCTATGTGATTTCCATCTGAGTCTGCATCGGCCAGGATGATGACGCGGTTATAGCGCAGTTTCTCAAGGTCACAGGATTTTCCTAGCCCACATCCCAGAGCTGTGGCGAGATCCGAAAGTTCCTTGTTCTCAAGTACTTTCGTCATCGACGCACTTTCGACGTTCAGAACCTTTCCGCGCAGCGGAAGGATTGCTTGACATCTCCGGTCTCGCGCTTGCTTCGCCGACCCGCCTGCCGAGTCACCTTCGACAACAAACAGTTCGCGTTCAGGACGGTTTGTAGTGGAGCAGTCACTCAATTTTCCAGGCAAGTTCAAACGTGATGATGCCACGCTTTTTCGGTTCAGTTGCTGTTGCGCGGCCCGGCTCGCCTCTCGTGCCCTGGCGGCCAGTGTAATACGAGCTACGATTGCTTCGGCTACGCTGATGTTGTGGTTGAGCCAATGTTCTAGGGCTGGTCTAATTAATGAATCCAAGGTTGACGCGATCTCAGGGTTGTTTAGTCGGTCCTTGGTTTGGCCTTGAAACTGGGGGTCCCGTACGAAGACACTGAGAATTCCGGTCAGTCCCTCACGGATGTCTTCAGACGTGACAGTTACGCCCTTTGGGGACAAGTTGTGCGTTTCCATAAAATTTCGCATTGCCTTGCCGACACCCGATCGGAAACCGTTTTCATGTGTGCCACCCGATGCGGTTGGAATTCCATTGACATAACTCCGAATCAGTTCGTCCGTAGACTCAGTCCACCGGAGCACTACTGCTACTTTTGAGCCACTGTCGGCGTGAGTTCGTTCAAGTGAAAAAATAGCGTCATGGACAGGAGCGGACCGCTGGGTGTTTACGATGTGTGCGAGATAGTCAACCAACCCGGCGTCATGCTGAAAGGTGTGGCGGCGGTTGTGAGTATCATCATCGAACGTTAGCTTTACTCCGCTGTGTAAGTAGCTGGCGATCTCAAGGCGTTCAGCTATTAGATCGGAATCAAATTCGGTGCGCGGAAATACTTGAGGATCTGGGCGAAAGAAGATTGTCGTCCCGGTACCACGGACGCTGCGGAGGCGCTTCAATGTTTTTGACGGCTTACCGCGATGAAAGGTTTGGCTCCACTCAAAACCATCTCTTCGCGAATGCGCGATAAGGTCTTTGGATAGTGCGTTTACGACGCTGGCGCCGACGCCATGCAATCCTCCGGCCGTTCGATAAGTACGGTGCTCAAACTTTCCGCCCGCATGGAGTGTCGTGAAAATTACCTCCAAAGCGCTTTTTCCGGTCTTTGGGTGTCGGTCAATCGGGATGCCTCGGCCATCATCGGTGACGGTCAAGGATGAACCGTCAGCATGTAGTGTGACTTGGATATTCTGTGCGTGACTGTTCATAGCTTCGTCGACGGCATTGTCGACAATTTCCCACAATAGATGGTGTAGGCCAGACATTCCGACTCCGCCTATATACATTCCTGGACGTTTGCGAACCGGTTCTAGGCCTTCCAGTACGGTGATGTCCTTTGCGGTATAGGATCGACCTCCCACTTATTTAGCCTCTTCTTTTAAGCTACTTGAGTATTCGTCAAGTGTTAAGAAACTCATGGATTTGATTCGATGAGTTTCATTGGAGAGACCGATTTCTGGTCGTTTGAGAACGACTGGTGTCTTATCTGAGAGTTTCATTTCAGTCGTTCTCTTCTTCGAGTGAAGGCGTTTTTATGCGCGGTGGGATTACTCGAATGAAGTGTCCTCGTTTTAACAGCTGTCGGCCTTTCCCTCCCCGACCACTGACGCCGTATTTCGTCCTACTGATTGTTTGGTGAGCCCCCCGGCTAGTTTCGACTGTTAGTAGTTGACGTTCTGTATGAGACACTACGAAACCCAAGACACTATCTGGTTCACCATCAGTTCTTGACAGGTTAATCAACGTGACTCCTTTTCCTGGTCCAGATAAGAAATTAATGGCCTTCGAGTTACAAAGAATAGCTCGTGCTGATTTTGTGGCGGCGATGACGATTCCGGTTCCGTCAACTCGCTCGACTCCTACAATCTCAGCATTCTTTGTGGGACGTGCGAAGCGCCGACCGGATCGAGTGCTGGGTTCTGCATACGGTTCTATGCTGAAACGCAGAGCATAACCATCATTGCTGACTGCAAGAGCGTGGGTTTGCGGAATTGTTCCTGCTCTTTTTTGGGCTATGCCTGAGGTAATTCGTGGGTCAAGACTGAGTGCGGCTACGACGCGTTCCCCGTCCCTGAACTTGAAATGTCTTTGTATTGGTTCACCGTAGCCGGTGGAGGCCGGAATATCTATAAGCCTACACGTGTACGCGACACCAAAGTTTGTAAAGAACACGCCGGTAGATCTGGTGCTACCAGCTAAAGCAGTTAGGAGGGAATCCCCTTCTCTGAGACGAGTGGTCGAAACATCACGAACCTCCTTTTGGCGTTTCACCCAGCCGTCATTAGACACAAGTACGACACAGTTTTCGTCGATTATGAAGTCGTCTTCATTGTACTCAGGTTCTTCAGAAACGCTTTCGATCAGAGTGCGCCGAGGGTATTTCTTCGAGTTTCCGTATGTTTTCTGGATTTCTCTAATCTCGTCACGGACGACGTTCCAGCGTCGATCCTCATGTTTTAATAAGCCGCCTATGTGTCGCGCACGTTTTCGCTTGTCGGCTAGTTCATTTCGAATGAGCAGAATTTCGAGTCTTGCGAGACGATAGACCTTGAGTTCCAAGATGGCGTCAGTTTGTTCTGCGTCCAGTTTGAAGCGGCGCATGATTTTCGTGGCAGCATCGGATTTGCCGTCCGATGCTCTAATGAGTTTGATAATTGTGTCGAGTGCATCGAATACCTTGGCGAATCCTTCAAGAACATGAATCCTTTTCTTTAATTCCCTAAGGTCGTGCTCAAATGCATTGGTAACCACTTCGAGCCTAAACTTGAGGAAATATTGCAGTAGTTGCCTGAGATCGAGACGTTCGGGGCGACCTATGTCCTCTTGATCGGTTGGAACTAGACACGTCATGTTGACCGAGAAATTGCTCTGGAGAGACGTGTTTTTGAAGAGGTAAGCCATGACCAGTTGTTCGTCTGCATTATCTTTTAGCTCTAAGGCGATTCGTACGTTGTCGGTTGATTCATCTCGGATGTCAACAAGTGGTGGCAGTTTTCGTGCCAGGATGATCTCGGCAATGCGCTCCACGATCTGAGCTTTGTTAGTAGCAAAGGGAAGACTGGTGATGTAAACGGTCTTGGTGGAGGAACTTTTATCCCATGTTGCGCGAAGCTTCAGAGTACCAGACCCGCTGCTGTAGATTTGCTTGAGCTCCTCAGATGTATTTAGGAGCTGTCCACCGGTCGGGAAATCAGGTCCCTTGATGTAGCGGCAGAGGCGACTACTACTGAGTTCAGGATTGTCTAGGAGTTTAAGCAGTGCCGTGCAAACTTCTCCGAGATGGTGAGAAGGAATGTTGGTCGCCATGCCGACGGCGATTCCGGTCGTGCCGTTGATTAGAAGTGTTGGCAGTCGGGATGGCAATACTACTGGCTCTTGGCGTGTCCCGTCGTAGGTCGATTTAAACGCTACCGTTTGTTTTCCCAGAGCATCGAGTAACTCGGTGCTAGGCGCAGCCAGGCGGCATTCTGTGTACCTCATTGCAGCGGCACTGTCGCCATCGATCGACCCAAAATTACCTGATCCTTCAATCAAGGGATATCGAAGTGCGAATGGCTGCGCCATTCGTACAAGTGTGTCGTATATGGCCGAGTCACCATGTGGATGGTAGCTTCCCATGACGTCTCCGACGACCTTTGCGCATTTCCTCGGTTTCGCGTCCGGCGTCAAGTGCTGCTGCCACATCGTAAATAAGACACGTCGCTGAACTGGCTTGAGGCCGTCTCTAACGTCAGGAAGGGCTCTCGCGGTGATAACGGAAAGTGCGTAATTGAGATAGCGAGATTGCGCGGCTTCATGCAGCGGGACGACATTGACGTTGGCATTGTGGGCCTCTACATCCGCCTCTATGACGTCGAGCAACGGTGCACGGCTTTCTTTCTTCTGTCGTTTGGCCAACTTAGGGTTCTCCCACCGATCCAATTAGGTAGTTGCTACTGGTCCGAAGCCATCGGTTAACCAGGGGGCCCTTAGCGGCGTTCCAATCACCGCAAGTAACTCACTTAATATCATGGCTGTTGCCCCCCACACTCGTTCGTCGTCCACAGCAAAGTAAGGTACTCGGTAACGGTTGTTCTTGTGCCAACGATAGCCAAGATGCAGGCCTTCTGACCCGGTGAGTGTACTCATGGAAATCTCTAAGATCCGATTAACTTCTTTTGTTTCACATAAAAACTTCGGTCGACTGTCAGCTATGCCGATAACCGGAAACAAGGCGAAACCACTGGCTGGAATATACAGTGGCGATAGTTTTCCAATTAAACGGACCCTGCGAGGGTCGAGACCTACCTCTTCATGACTTTCCCTCAGTGCCGCGGTTTCGACGCTCTCATTTGGTTCTAGCCGGCCGCCGGGGAACGAGACTTGACCGGCGTGTTGGGGTAGGTGGTCACCTCGCACGGTAAGTAGGGTATATGCCTCTCCAGAAAATGGAAAAAGTAGGATTAATGCCGCGGACGGTTTCGCATCAAGCGGAATTTGACCGGGATCCCAGCCATGTCTGGGACGAGGTGCGAGGAGACAGTGGGCGCTAGGGCCTGGAAGCGGCTGAGTCAGGGCGCCATGAATACTCGCTTCGATCTGATAGAGTGTTCCTGATGCTCGTATCACAGTGTGCTTGATTAAATAGTTTACTGCCACTACTGCGGCAACCCTCCGTCAATCTCATCTAATGAGTAACGGTAATTCACAACAAAAGCGGTTTGACCGGACCATCGTCGAAGGGCCTCTGCAGGGGGCCGTTTGGAAGATTGCTTGGCCAACTATGCTCCAGAATGTCGTTGGCGGCATGCAGGGCATCATTGACCAGGCGATGGTCGGCCACTATGTCGGTTTTACCGCAAATGCTGCAATTGGTGTCAGTGTTCAAATTTTTGTCCTTGTGATCGTGTTTGTCGCTTCCGTATTTAGTGGGATGGCTGTCCTAGTAGCACGGTTTACCGGTGCTAATGATCCTGAGAGCGTCAACCGGGTCGTCTATCAAGCATTCCTAACAGCCGTTTTCATGGCAGTGGGTATTTTGGCGCCAGTTGGTTATTTCTATTCGCCGTGGTTACTCGACATGGTCAACGCTTCGCAAGACGTCCAACTCGAAGCGCTGCCATTTCTTCGGATTAATTTTGTCTTCAGCATTGGGGTGTTGGTCTTTTTCATGATGAGTGGTGCCCTGAGATCTGCCGGAGACGCTCGCACCCCGCTGCGACTTGGGTTCATGATGACGATCTTGAACATCGTGTTGAATGTCATCTTGATTCGGGGATTCGGTCCCATCCCGGCATTTGGTACTGTTGGCGCTGCCATGGGGACGGCAATTGCTAGTGGGATCACGGCAATTGGCTTCATGTGGTTACTGTTTTCCGGTCGTCTTGTGATCAAATTTTCGAGTCACATGTCGTTTCGACCTGACTTCAGGATCATTCGCGAGCTGTTTAAATTTGGGTTACCAACCGGGTTTCAAGGCATTGTCATGAATCTGGCCGGTGTGTTTCTCCTTCGATTCATCGGTGGACTCCAGTACAGCGCGGAGGCTCAGGCCGCATATTCGATTGGGTACACACAACTGTTTGCTTTGATCACGTGGACATCTGTTGGACTGATGGGTGCTACGTCTGCGGTGGCGGGACAAAATTTGGGTGCGGGTCATCCGGACCGGAGTGAACGGGCGGCCAAGGTGGCGGCCGGGATGGGTCTTGCCGTGGCCAGCGTGGTCAGTCTGTTGTTTGTGTTGTTTCCTGAACCGTTGTTTGCCGTGTTTGCACTGCGACCCTTCGGGGCAGATGAAGGTATTGCCTTTGAACTAGGGAGCCAACTGTTAGGGTATTTGGCCGTGTCGGGTTTCTTCGTTACGGTCGCACTTACCTATACCGGCGCGTTACAAGGAACCGGTGATACCCGCAGCCCACTCTATATTTCGATTATTTCGCAACTAATACTTCCCATTGGGCTCTGCACTTTTTTCTCTTTGACACGCGGTCTGGTGGCGACGGATATTTGGCTAGCTATTGTGCTTGGTCACGTGACACGGGCAGGACTGAGTGTACTCATATTTCGGCAGGGCAAATGGCGTAACATCGTCGTGGATATTGGAACGGCGAAAGTGTGATATTCCTTTCATTAACGTTTTTTGATGCCGAAGCTGAAACGGTCAACGCTCGCTGCGCAGGCGCTAGGGTGGCGCGATTCAACTACTGGTTCGCTGGTTCCACCTCTGGTCGCTTCTGCCCCCTATGAACGTGCTGCTGATGGCAGCTATACCGCAGGGCGTAGTTACACCCGCGATCAAAACCCCACCTACGACCAAGCCGAAGCTCTGCTTGCGGAGTTAGAAGGCGGCGCTGGCGCGATGCTATTCAGTTCTGGTATGGCTGCTGCCACGACAGTTTTTGAGGCACTGGAATCAGGGTCTCATGTCGTGGCCCAGCGGAATATGTACTGGACAATTCGCCGGTGGTTGGAGGAGTTGGCTGCGGACGATCGAATTAGTCTAGACCTAGTTCCCAATGGCGACCTGGCGTGTCTTAAATCCGTGATTCGTCCACGTGAAACGAAGATCGTTTGGATTGAAACACCAGCGAATCCAATGTGTGAAATTACAGACATTGCCGCAACTGCAGAGATTGCACATGCAGGTGGAGCACGCGTGGTTGTTGATAGCACGCTAGCTACACCAGTGTTGTCTCAGCCTCTTGAATGGGGTGCTGATATGGTGATGCACTCCGCTACCAAACAACTCAACGGGCATTCTGATGTACTCGCAGGTGCATTAGTTACCAAGGTTGAAGATAACTTCTGGACCCGAATTGGTCACGACAGGGTCAGTCGTGGCGCTGTGATGGGTCCGTTCGAAGCATGGTTGTTGCTACGTGGCATGCGTACTTTATTTCTCAGGGTGCCGACCGCGGCGCGCAGCGCCCTTCGGGTTGCTGAGTTGCTAACTCAGCATTCAAGTGTTGTTGAGGTCATGTATCCGGGTCTTACTGGTCACCCAGGTCATGCCATCGCTGCTGCGCAGATGCAGGATGGATATGGGACGGTACTTTCATTTCGTCCTATAGGCGGTGAAGTGGCCGCAAAGCGAATAGTCGGTGCGTTGAAGGTGTTCAGAAATGCTACTTCTATCGGCGGTGTTGAAAGCTTGGTTGAACACCGGGCACCAGTAGAAGGGCCGGATACGAATGTTCCTAATGATCTGATTCGCCTGTCGTTAGGTATCGAAGACGAGACAGACCTCATTCTCGATCTTGAACAAGCACTAGAGACGGTCGAATCTGGCTAGCTTGAGTGTGACTATCGATATCCTAGCGGCGGTAGCGACTGAAATGAACACCTCATTTATCCATAACGGGTGGCAGAGCTTCTACTCCATTATCCAGAGATAAACACTATGGTGAAAGGGATGAATCTCAGAATCGAGAAGGTTCGGGAAACAGATGTCGGTCTGGTGCTCTCATTAATTAAGGATCTCGCGGCTTACGAAAAGATGTCGGATGCGGTAGTTGCCACGGAGGAAGACATTCGACACGCACTGTTTTCAGACCCGCCACAGGTCGAAGCTTTGGTTGCCTGGTTGGGGAGCGAGGCCGTTGGTTTTACCTTGTTCTTCTCTAATTTTTCAACTTTTCTTGGACGACCTGGTCTCTATCTAGAAGACCTATACATCAAACCTCAATGGCGTCATCAGGGTTTCGGTCGGCGGTTGCTAGCCGCACTCGCTCAATTAGCAGTCGATAGGGAATACGGTCGGATGGAATGGTCAGTCCTTGATTGGAATGAACTTGCCATGAAGTCGTACCGAGAGGTTGGTGCATCGCCGTTAAAGGAGTGGACTACGTGGCGCATCGTCGGTAGCCCGTTAAAAAGTTTGGCTGCATCGGCGCCTTCCACTTCGACCGAATGATATTTAGGAGGAGCGGATGATTAGACATGATTAGTTATCAGCTCACCGAATTTGGTCAGCCGCTGGAATGTAAGAACTCCGCTCCGCCGAATCCACGAGGAGATGAAGTCCTTTTACGTGTGCATGCCTGTGGCGTGTGTCACAGTGATGTGCATTTGTGTGATGGATTTTTTGATTTGGGCCAAGGCAGACATCTCGATTTATCGAAAGGGCGCACTCTACCGCTGACGTTAGGACACGAGATTTCTGGTGAAGTCGTAGGCATGGGCTCTTCTTGCCGAGGAATTTCGGTTGGTGACCGGCGAGTTGTTTATCCCTGGGTGGGTTGTGGGACGTGTGGGGCATGCATGACTGGCGACGAGCATTTGTGCCCGTCGCCAAGGTCAATAGGTGTCGTGCGTGATGGTGGTTTTTCAGATCACGTTATCGTGCCTCATCCTCGTTACCTATTCGACCTGTCAACTATAGAACCGACGTTGGCGTGTACCTACGCATGTTCCGGTTTGACAGCCTATAGTGCGCTCATGAAGGTTCGGCGTAAGGCTGATGGCAAGTACGTGTTGTTAATAGGTGCTGGAGGTGTTGGTCTGTCTGCTTTAAGCCTCGCACGTGTTGTTCTAAACGCCAGAGTTGTTGTGGCGGACATTGATGCAACGCGCCGGGAGGCAGCGCGTGCCACTGGGGCTGATCAAATTGTCGACTCCTCACTTGATGGCGCACCTAAATTGACAAGAGAGATAACTGACGGCGGTCCAGTGGCGGTAGTGGATTTTGTTGGGTCTGAAGCGTCGGTTAAATTTGGCTTGGCCAGCATGAGGACGGGTGGAACATTGATAATCGTAGGTCTATTCGGAGGTAGACTACCGATGTCTCTCTCTCTGTTTCCGCTGAAGCAACTAACGGTAGGTGGGTCGTTTGTTGGCAGTTTGAATGAGATGTCTGCGCTGTCTGACTTGATTCAAAGCCAACAGGTTTCTCCTTTGCCGCTTCGGATTCGCCCGTTAGCTGAAGCGCAAACTGCGTTGAATGAGTTGCGAGATGGTGTCGGTGTTGGTCGAAGCGTACTGAGTCCTTAAATGACTAAGATGTTGGGCTAGAGCCTAGGTCGGTTCACCTGATTCGCTGGCTATCATGTCTCGTGCGGCATCACGGAGTCTCACGATTTCTGGCCAGTCAGTTCCCTTAGGCGGTAAGGCGGCACCGACGGTAATCACTATAGATGTACGACGCAAGAGTAGCGTATCGGCTGGAAACATCTGCCGTGTGCCTCGTATAGCTACGGGCACGATTGGACATCCAGTTTCAACCGCGGCTCGGAATGCTCCAAGCCGGAACGGCAACAGGCCTGAAGTGGCGACGAAGGTTCCTTCTGGGAACACGAATAGTGACTGTCCAGTTTGTAAAGGTTTTAGGACAGCACTCGCACCTTCAATCTGTTTTGACAGGTCACTCTTTTCGATCAGGATGTGGCCGCCTTTTCTGAGAGCTGTACCGAGAACAGGGTAACTCGCGAGACGGGATTTCGCCGCAAAGCGCATCTCCAAGGGCAGGACGGACATCATAAGTAATGCGTCCAGATAACTAGCGTGGTTGGCAACATAAACAGCCGCGTTTATACCCTTGAGGTTGTCAAGACCAAGGACGGTAACTCGAGAGCCGCTTAATTTGAAAAGGAGTCGTGTTGATTGTCCGACAACGCGGTTAACCCAGGAACCCTTCGGACCGATTACGAGGGCTAACCACAGAAATGGGACGGTCGGCAGGAGTAGAGTCCAGACCCAACCGGTGAATATGAGTCGATTTACTTGGTTGTACCAGCGCTCGAAATGTCCGCGACCTGACTGCAGTATTAACCTTGTCCATTGGAGAAACACCGAGCGTTGTCGCTTTTGGAGTTGACCGGTTAAGTAGGCGTCTCGTGTGGCGCCCCGACGTATTTTCCCACTTGAAGTCTTAAGCACCGACCCGGGTGAGCTTAAAACGATCACATCTGGAGGCACACCTAGGGAAATAGTGACACGTTCAATAATGGTTGATTCCAGTTCTGTTCTTGATTTGACATCGGTCAGGCGTGTTTCTGCCACGATCACAAACCGTTCGGTTCCGCGGCTTGGATCGGAAACACCGAATGCCGCCACGCAGCCTTTACGCACCCCAGGTGTTGCAGCTGCGATTTCTTCTGCTTCGTGCGGCTGGAGATTACGTCCGGCCTTGATAATGAGATCTTTGTGTCGCCCCGTCAGGAATAGTTCCTCATCAACGAGGTAGCCGAGATCTCCAGTTTTCAGCCAGCCATCTTCACGAATTAACGCTCTGGTGGCTTCGGGGTTCCGATAGTATCCGGCGGTCGCCGATGGGCCTCGAAATTCAACGAGTCCTTCACGTCTATTGCCGACTCGCCGACCATTGGTATCGACAACGCGAATTTCATGACCTGGCAATGCGCGACCACATGCTACAAATCTTAGGATTCCATTAGCGTTGTCGTTACTGGTTATCGCCCGTCCGGTTTCCTGAAACTGACGGCGCTGAATGGTATCGATCAGCGGATAGCGGCTATTTTGTGGCGCGGCGAGTCCAACCGAACACTCGGCTAAACCATAGACTGGAGCTAATGCCTCAGGTTTCAGGCCATAGGGTTGAAACCGAGTAATAAACCGTGACAAAGTCTCTGGTTGTACTGCCTCTGACCCGTTTAGTAGAACACGAACGGCGCTTAGGTCGAGTCCATCGAGCTCTTCATCATTGATGCGATGTGCACAAAGGTCGTAAGCAAAATTCGGTGCGGGAGACACCGTCGCTTTGTGGGCATGGAGCGACCACAGCCACCTAGCTGGTCGAGCTAGAAAGGTTATCGGAGACATTACGGCGAGTGGTGCTCCTATGTACAACGAACCCAACCATGAGCCGATTAACCCCATGTCGTGGTAGAGCGGAAGCCAACTAACCACAACGTCATTTGCTTTTACTTCAAGCCTGTCTACGACGGCTCTGATGTTAGCGAGCAAATTGGCATGGGATAGGAGCACTCCTTTGGGTTGGTCGGTACTGCCTGAGGTATATTGAATCATTGCTGGATCGGTGTTGCCGAGTTCGGCACGTTGCCGTTGCACTGCCGGTGGTTTCTGACCGTATTCAGTGAGGTCGTCTACAGTAACAACCGATTCGAGTGAGGGAACGTACCCGGTTAGTAAGACGGCAATCCGTTCTACTTCCGCGAATGTGATCATCATTCGAGTACCGGCGTTCCGAAGTATGCCCGCTTGGCGTTTCGTGTATTCCTCGATCCGGTCAGCGCGTACTGGCGGATACATAGGAACCGGGATGCCCCCGGCAATCAGTGAGCCAAAAAACGCAGTAAAGAACGCTTCTTCGGTGCGAAGCATTAATGCGACGGTGTCATTCCGGTTAAGGCCTTTGCCTACAAGGCCTTTGGCCACTGCACTCGCACCTTGCCACAGCTTGCCGTACGTTAGCGGAAGTTCGTCACCATCATCTTGGCGAAGATAAATGTGAACACGTTCAGGATGTCGGTCGCAGTGCCATCGAAGGGTATCGACCAATGTGAGGGCACCTGACGGGGTAGAAGTCTCTGTAGTTGGTTCGTGGGCGACTGTGGTCCACGACTCTCTAACGTTTGGGTCGGCGGTTAGAATGGCACGAGTCAGATCTCGAGGCGTTTCCGCCTCTGACATGACTGCATCTCCCAATCGAACCTTGAAGAGACCCTCCAGGCGAATCAGGAGTTCAACGCGCTCTAGGCTGCTAATACCCAGCTCTCGTTCGAGTGAGTCGAGGGGGCTGATCTGAGGCGGTGTGCCCTGTCCTCGAAGCTCCTGGACGAGCTTTGAGATAACGTCAATTACTTGTGCTTCGAGGCGGTCTGACACCTACTGGGTTCGTCGAATATGATTAATGGTAATAGGTTGTCTTGGCACGTCAGCCTGACCGGTGACCGTAGTGTAGGTTGACGTTCTTTCGATATTCTCGACTACATCCATTCCATCGATGACACGTCCAAACACTGCGTAGCCATAACCTTGGTCAGTGGTGTTTTTGTGGTCAAGTGCAGAATTATTGGCGGTGTTAATAAAAAATTGCGCGCGACCAGAATTTGGGTCTGCTGTACGAGCTACCGCGATGGTGCCTTCAAGATTCTTAAGGCCGTTGGTGGCTTCATTCAGGATACCTCCACGAAGTTCACCGCTGGCCGGATTTAGATCGGCATCAAATCCGCCACCTTGGATCATGAAATTTCGAATAACCCGATGGAAGATGGTGCCATCATAGAAGCCGTCGCGGACATACGTCAGGAAGTTAACAACTGTAACTCTGGCTTCTGACCGGAACAATTCGACCGTGATGTCTCCTTCGCTCGTTTCGATAACGACCTGCGGGTTTGGTTGGGGTTGAGGTTCTTGTCCAGTTATAGCTGTGGACAAGACGGCTAGAGTCAACGTTAAAAACAGTACAAGAGATCTTCTAGGCATTGGTTACTGAACCTTAATTGAATTAATAGTGACGGTGTCAACCGGCACGTTTTGATGGCCGCCTTGAGGAGTGGTTTCGACTGCCGCAATGGCGTCGACTACATCCATGCCTTCTGTAACCCGACCAAAGACCGCATAGCCGTAGTCAGCAGGTTCCAGGCCGCGGTGGTCCAGCGACCTAGCATTGTCTACGGTATTGATAAAGAATTGGGATGTGGCGCTATCGACAATATTTGTTCTTGCCATAGCCAGCGTTCCCCGCGCATTAGTAACTCCGTTTCTGGCTTCGTTTTCTATTGGTGGGCGGGTCGGTTTTGGACTTAAATTAGGTAGCATACCGCCGCCTTGGATCATGAACTGCTGGATAACACGATGAAAGACGGTTCCTTCATAGAATCCGTCATTGACGTATGCAAGAAAATTTTCAACACTTTTTGGGGCATCACTTTCCAGTAATTCGATCGTGATACTCCCAAGGCTCGTGTCCATGACGACTGTTGGGTTCTCTTGCGCAGAGGCGGAGGCTCCTAGAATGACTATGAAAGAGATTACACTGACGATGAATACGCGATACCACATGGGATGAACTCCTTACATTAATAAGGGGCGGTTGAAGAATATTTCCATGTTTATCCAAAATAAAGGATAGAAAATCCAATTAAATGAATAAAAACTTTATAAGTCTTATTGACCCGTCTGTTTTTCGTTTGAATTCGACAGATTTAAGTTGATAGTGATACATGAAAACCGGTCCCGAGTATGCATAATCCTCCTGCAGCTGTCCAGTAATTGACGGCTTAATCATATGAAGCTTCTCGAAAAATTTCGGTCCTCGCCAGAGTGGCAAAGTAAAGACCCGGTAGAACGCGTTACTGCTGTGCGCTCTATGTCGACTTTTAATGATAACCAAGAACTCCTCATTGAGGTCGCTTTAGGCGACGAAGATCCGTCTGTTCGTATGGAAGCAGTGTTAAGACTGGGAGATGTAGATGCACTCGTTTCAGTTATCCGAAACGATTCAGATATAGGCGTGCGGGACGAGGCAGAGGCGGTACTGAGTGACTTAATGATTGAGACTGACGACGCAAGTGTCGCCAGACCAGATGTCTACGAGGTGTTGACTGACACTAAGTTGGTCACAATCGCACGTTCTGCCCGTTTGGAATCGGTTAGCAAATTAGCACTTGCGGCACTTACGACCCAGCGCTCTATCGGGTCGGTTGCCCGCGGAGCCGCCTGGAATAAGGTTGCAGCAGAAGCGTTGTCAAAGCTTGATGCTCCTGAGGAGATCTTAGCGGTTGCAATGAAGTCAGAAGACAAGGCGGTTGCGACCAGAGCTTTCGAACGTTTAACTGATAGTGATTTGTCACGAGACGTTTTGGAGAACCTCGCTAAACGAGCCAAACAGAAGATCGTTCGCCGCCGCGCGAATGTCGAGATTGGTGCACTAGACCAAGTTGCCGTGACCCCGGCGTTGCACTTGGAACATCTGTCTGTCTGTGAGGAAGTTGAAGCGATAGCTGCAGCGAGTAGTCTCGATCGAGGTCAAGAGAGCCTTCAGCGATTGTTAGCGCAGTGGTCATCTTTGGATTCGACGACTGACCCTATGATCGTTAAACGCTTTACTCGGGCTCGTGCTGGCGCTGAGTCTCGACTAGCAGAGATCGAAGCCATTCAGAGCGCGGAACAACGTCTCAAACAGCGGCGAACTCAGTTAATTGTGGATGCTGGTGCACTTTGTCAAAAGATTGAATCACTGTCTGGTGTGGAAAGGCAGGAAAACGTTGAAGAGTTGCATCAGAAGTGGTTGCTTTTGACGAAAGAGTCAACTGTTGAAGTAGATGACGTGCAGGACGACCCTGCGTCAATAACAGGTCAAATGGCGGCATTAGATGAACGGTTTAGACGCGGACTTGACAAGTTTGAGGAACGTAGACGTGAGATTCAGGATTTTTATTTAAGGTTGAAAAAGGTTGAAAAGATTGTCGTTGAAATGGAATCGCTCGGAGAGGGTCTGGACGATTCAAACACAGAGCGATGGGGTCAGCTGGTTGCTGTGCTTGATAGTTATATTCCTGCAAAAACTAGTAAGTCTTGGCGCCTGTTCGCACCACTAAGTGCGGGAGATGACGCGATGGACGCTGTTGTAGGTTTGCGTCAGCGCTATATGGCGGTCAAAGCGGGTCGGCAGGCGTTCTTCGCTAAGGAAAAAACTAAGAAAACGAAGGCTGAACAAGAAAATGTGAGTCGCCTTATACAGCGTTGTCAAACGGTTGAAGGCCTCGTCTTGTCGGATAAGCTGATTTTGAAGGAAGCCGAGCGCCAGCTCCGTTCGATCAGCCGTTTGATAGACGATCCAGGTCCGATTCCTCGTCGGGACAAGGAAGCTCTAATTCGACAGCTGCGTCGTGCTCGCAGTGGAATGTTAGGTCGAGTTCGAGAGCTTCGTGACTTTGCGGATTGGCACCGCTGGGCGAATCTTGGTATTCAGGAAGAAGTATGCCGTTCGATGGAGAGGCTCGGCCATGCGACTGATGTGGACGAAGCGGATCTGGCAAGTCAATTTCAAGCACTTATGGAAAGATGGCGGCAAGCGTCAGATGTTCCTAAGAACCGTCGGCAAGAGCTTTTAGATCGATTCAAGATTGCCTACGACGTTGTTTTTCCTAGATGTCAAACGTTCATGGAGACAGAGGCTGCTCTGCGCGAACAAAACCTCATTCGCCAAAGGGCTATTGTAAAGGAGTGCGAAGGTCTCAAGAAATCAACAGATTGGTTGAAGACGGCCAAGAAGATTAAGGAACTCCAGAATGAATGGAAACAACTGAAGCCAGTTCCCCAACGACAACAGAAGGAGTTGTGGGGGCGTTTTCGATCCGCAAGCAACACGTTTTTTGATCACAGAAAAAAAGATTTATCTAAACGTAAAAAAGAGTGGGCGAGAAACCTTGAACTGAAAGAATCTCTTTGTGACCATGTATCTACATTGATCCAAGTGGACAATATTGATGAGGCACTGACCGCAACCAAAAAAGCACAGGCAGAGTGGAAAACTATCGGTCCGGTTCGTCGTAATAAATCAGATGCGGTGTGGAAACGTTTCCGTAATTCCTGCGACGCTGTCTTTGATCGTAGACATCAGGAGCAGCGTGCGGAATTTGCGGAGAAGTCTGCAGTTCGGGAAGTTTTATGTGTCGAGGTTGAATCGATGTTGAGTGTGCCGGTCGACGATATGGTGGAAAAGACTCGTCAGCTTCAACAACGATGGCGTCAGGCGCCGGAGATTCCACTGGAGTTTAGTCGAAAGCTTACTGCTCGCTTTGGACAGGCGCTTACACGGTTGAGTGAAGCATATCCGGACCGCTTTAGGGGGACTGATCTGGACCCAGAGCGGAAGTTGACACGCCTCGTAAAGCTCTGTGAGCGAGTTGAGGCACTTAAACCTCAGGACTCTTCAGCGTCGGATGTTGCTTCTCCTGCTGAGATTTTGGCAACGAAGTGGAGAGACGCCTTGGCGAGTAATCTAATGGGCGCACCAGTGGATGCGATGACGGAGCGTCAGTCTGCGCGAGAGGAAGTTAAGCATGCAAAGATGGATTGTCGTCGACTTGGAACCGTTCCTGGCGATCAGGGGAAAAAGTTGCTGGGTCGGTTTCACGCGGCATGCGACGAAGTTCTAGAGTGGGCAGAGTCGAAAAAATAGTCCATCACTTCAAACTGCGGACAGCAGTTCTTAGGAGCCTAGTTACGTTATTGAGGCAGTAAGCAACAACTGTCTGTCGATAGAGGAGAGCGAAGTTATGCGCGAATTGTCTCGAGTTCTGATCCTTGTGAGTATAGTACTTTTGGCCGGCTGTTCGGGTTCGACTGAACCGGTTTCCATGGAGACGCGGACACTTATTGAAGTATTGGCCGACGATGATTTTGGAGGTCGTCTGACGGGGACCGAGGGAAGTGCTCTTGCCGCTGATTACATCATTGAACAATTGCGACTTCTTGGCGCTGTTCCCTTACCAGGCGCGGAAGGATTTAAATTTCCATTCGAGTTTACGGCCGGTTTGAGTGATGGTGGTAGTCGTGCCAGCCTTATGGTAGATGGTCGAGAGTCTGAACTTTGGGAAAACGGTCTGGTTCGCGCAATGTCGTTTTCTGAGAGTGGGTCAGTTTCCGGCGACTTGGTGTTTGCGGGTTATGGTTTGTCGGTTCCGGAGACTGACGGATTCAGTTATGACAGTTATGCGACATTGGATGTAGCCGACAAGATCGTCATGGTCCTTCGCTATTTTCCAGAGGATACGGATGGTGAACTTCGAGGCATCCTGTCGCGTTATTCGGGTCTTCGGTACAAAGCTTTAGCTGCCCGTGAACGAGGCGCTAAGGGTTTGATAGTTGTAACAGGTCCTCGGTCACCCAATGCTGGAGGTCTGGTGCCCATGACTTTCGACACAGCGCTCTCTGGGTCCAATATTGTTGCAGGCAGTGTGACTGGAGATGTTGGAGAACACCTTATTGCATTAACTGGGCAAACGCTTGAAGAAGTCCAAGCGTCGCTTGATACCGGGAATCCACATGTGACTGGATTCAGTATACCTGGAGCGCAAGTGACACTGGAGATGGACATTAATAGAGAGGCTCGTACTGGACACAATGTGGTTGCTCTGCTTCCTGCCACGGGGACGGCTCAAGTTGAAAAACCCTATATTTTACTGGGTGCGCATTACGACCATCTGGGTCGTGGGCGAGGCGGCAACTCGTTAGCTCTCGAGGGTGAAATGGGTGAAATCCATAACGGTGCTGACGATAACGCTTCTGGTGTGGCTGCTGTGCTGTCGGTCGGCGCTCGTCTGGCTTCGGTAGACCGCCAGCGACACGTGCTTCTCGCATTTTGGACCGGAGAAGAACTCGGCCTGCTCGGGTCGGCCGACTTCGTTCAGACATCACCTATAGCCATGGGAGAGATTGCCGCATACCTTAACTTCGACATGGTTGGACGGTTGGTGGATAATCGATTAACTGTCCAAGCCGTTGGTACGAGTCCTGTTTGGATCGAATTAGTCACGGAGTTGAATGGCTTAAGTGGATTTGATATTGAGTTGATCGAGGACCCGTATCTACCGACCGATATTACAAGTCTCAATGGTGTCGAAGTGCCGAGCATTGGTTTCTTTACTGGGAGCCACGAAGATTACCATCGTCCAACAGACGATGTGGAGACATTGAATTATGCAGGGATAGATCGCATCGTTGAACTCGCGTCGGCCGTGGTGGAGCGGTTAGCGACGCGGTTTGATGCGCCGGTTTTCGTCAAGTTTGAGCAGCCGGCACGCCAAGGTAGTCAAGCTGCAATGAGGATTTTTACAGGTACTATTCCAGATTACACACAAGAAGCTGATGGCCTGTTACTGTCTGGTGTCGTTGGCGGTGGCCCCGCTGACACTGCTGGTTTACAGGCCGGTGATCTGATCGTGGAGCTTGCCGGACAATCGATCGCAAATATATACGATTACACGTACGCTCTGGATCTCTTGCGAGTCGGCCAACCAGCATCAGTGACTTTTATTCGGAACGATAACCAAATAGAGGTGGAGTTGATTCCCGAAGCACGGCAATAAAATAAGAGACTTTGTTTACCTGCGATGCTCTCTATTCTAATGGTTCACCTTGTGCACCATCCTGAAGTGCCCACAAACGATTCCGCGTAAGGATGTATAGGACACCGTCTTGAGCTATCGGTGTGCTGTAGACTGAGGCTCCGAGATTAAACTCGCCGATCTCTTCAAGTTCTCTTCCGGCTCGAAGAATTGCTATGTCGCCGTCTTCGTCACCAATGTAAACTTTGCCGTCCGCTACAAACGGTGAACCCCAGACCGCTGCAAAAGTATCATACGTCCAGAACTCATCTCCTGTTTCGACATCAAGTGCGTGCAGAAATCCTGAAAGACTGGAGATGTAGAGGATTCCGTCTTGAATTGCTGCAGTAGACATAGTCCGATAAAAGTCTTCGCCGCCGCGATGCCAAACGACATGAGTATCGGTGACATCACCACTCCCAGTTGCATCAATAACCCAAAAGTGTCCTGGTGCTTCACCGTGTTCGGGATCTTGCCCCACACCAATAAATACTTTGTCGTCATAAACGACCGCGGTGGACAAAATATTATTGCGTGTGCCTCGACCACCAAGGATCCATTCCGAGTCTTTCGGATTGCAATCGAACTCCCAGATTGTTTCTCCGGTCTCAGCATCGAGACTGTAAATCACACCGTTTCCACCCGGGAAGATGACTTGTCCTCGGCCATTGATTTCTGCATAGGTAGGATTGGTCCAACTTCCATGCAAAATGTTTTCTCCGACGACAACACTTTCCCATGCAAGCTCACCAGTGTCTTTGTGAAGGGCGATAAAATTTGGAGAAAAGGGCGACGGAATATTTACATGGCCCTCGTCGACTCCGTTACTAGTGACCGTATACAGCAGATCTCCCACAATCAATGGCGAACCAGTGGCCAAGTTGTGCGGGAAGACATCAAGCTCTCCGATCATGTCGTATGACCAGATGATGTCGCCGGCCATCATTGAGGTATCGGATTCATCGGTTATTGGGCCATCGTTCTCACCATCTATAAATCCTTCGGCATCCAGACAAACAACCTGAGCTTGGTTCGAAACGTAGTAAATGCGACCGTTCTCCATATAGGCTGTCGAGCACACACCTTGGAGTGGCCAGTCATTGACACGGCCAGTCGTTAGTTTGTCGTGGACCATTTGCCAAAGGAACTCACCGGATACGGCATCGAATATCATCACAACACCTTTGTCGCCTTCAATACTCGGGTCACGGCGCCCTTCATTATTGGTGCCCACATAGACTTTTCCATCAGCGGCGACTGCACCTCCGTAGGCTTGCGAACCAACGGGTTGAGACCACAAGACGTTCGCACCAGTTGAGGCATCCCAGCTAGCTGGTAAACCGGTCTCGTCAGAAACCATGTTGCGGGATGGACTATTGCCGAACATGCCTGGCTGCTGTCCCTGCACGTCGGTGACTAAGCTTCCGGCGATAAAACACACTACGGTTAAAGTTCGAATAAAGCTCTGTCGATTCATTGATTCTCCACCACCCTAACGTTGTCGATGTAAATGTCGATTGGCGAATATGCAACCAGGCCGGGACTTCCACTTCGGATTGGATGTGGGTCTTCGGCCGTTACCGTCCACGTCGACGGTTCGGTTTCGTTTCGTTCCCAGATCTTGCCCCTAATTATCGCTCGGTTGTTTTCAAGGTCTACGCTTAGCTTGAGCGTATACCACACGTCGGATTCCCAAGAGAACTCTGTCCGTTCGTCGATACGAAGTTCTGCAGCCCACGATTGGAGTTGCACACGCTGGGCGTTACCTTGGAGATCAAGTGTGTATCCGCTATTGATTAACCCGAGGTCTGGTCGCCGCCGCCGCCATTCGGTCGCCATCATGTCGGCTTGGATCGTATAACCGCTCATGTCTGCGGGGCCTAGGTAGACAGCATGTCGGTGAAGCCCGTTCGGAGATGCACTTTTCCGAAAGACTTGTTGGCCTTCCACATCTACAACTGAAAGGCGCGGACCGCCACCCACCCAAAACGGTGGTCGGCCGCTCTCAAAGTTTTCTGACCAGGGTAGGGGCGAAAATAGGCGAACCTGAGCCGACGCGGTCATACCATTAACGCTCGCGACAACCTTGCCACCGTGGTTATTTGCATTGGCACTGGTAGACAGGACTCCACTAGGAGAGACTGTAGCGCCAATGAGACCATCGACGGCCCAAGTGGCAGCCCGAGTACCCAGCAGTTGACCGTTGGCATCAAGGGCGCGAACTTCAAACGTAGCAGTTTCTCCAGCAGATAGAATGAGTTCAGCCGGAATGACTTGAAGATGAGCAATCTCTCCTCTTGGTCTTTCCTCACCGAGAGTATATGGATTCACATTATCAGTGCTGAACTCTGTCCCAGCATTTCCGATCGCATAGATTCCAGATTCAGCCGTGAAATACAATCGGCCATAAGCAGGCGCAAATGATCCGTAGATTTCGGCATATCGACCGTCCTCTACTGTGAGTTCGTCGCTGTCGAGCACTGTGACGCCAGAGTCATTCGGCTGCAGAATATGAACGTTTCCGTTGACTTCGGTGATGTACAATTTTCCGTCCGCCCACACCGGGGAAGATTTACCGACGTTGCCGACGCTGTGTCGCCACAAAACATTCCCGCTCTCAGAATCGAGAGCTAATAGATTCGCAGAGTTGTCGATCAGATAGAGAGTGTTGCCTGACAGTGTTGGTGATGCGAAACCCACCGACAGGTCGTTGACTCTCCATTTTTCGTGAGTAGCCGTGATGTCACCAGTTCCGGTCGCATCGATGGCCACGACGCGTCCCATGGTGCCTTGGTCGATATTTTCTTCACTATGTGCAGCATAGACCGTCGTGCCGTCAACGATCGGCGAGACGTTAATACCACGCTTACTAAGATTGTATTCCCAGACTTTTTTTCCGGTACGAGCTTGTAAAGCATAGATGTGACCGTCTGCGTTTCCGTCTATGAGTAATCGCTGGCCATCTATGACCGTAACGATCGGAACGGATTGGGTATTCATGTCGAATACGTTCCCGCCCGGCGTCGCGATCCACCTTACTTCTCCGGTTTGTTTGTCGAAAGCGAAGTAGCGGTGCCTTGGTGGACCACCGTAGTCACCCCAGAGCGCACCAATGATTGAGAGAATCACTTGATCTTCATCGATGACCGGTGTTGAGGTTCGGCCACCGTAACCGGAGGCGCGCCCAAGATTTTCAGCCAATCTCCACGTCCATACGATGTTCCCGTCGCGATCAAAAGCATTGAAATGACCATCGATATTCATGGCGTAGAGAAAACCAGTTTCCGAGTCGCCGGTGACGTTTCCCCAGCCGACGCGATTGAACGGAACAGTAGTATTCGCAATTCCGAAACTGTGCTCCCATAGTTTTGTGCCATTTTCAGCATTCCAACATGCGACAACTTCTTTCTCTGTGACACCATTTCCAGTTCGACCGTTCGCACATACGCGTCCGTCGAAAACAGCAGGGGTTGACCGACCGATCCAAGCGTCTGACCAAATGAGGTTCTCGCCATCCACAGACCAGGTAGAAGGGAGATTTGTAGCATTGGAGACGCCATTTTGCGCGTGTCCGCGCCAGCTAGGCCAGTCATTAGCCAGCGCTGTCTCAACTCTGCAACCGATGATAAGCAATACGGTCACGTATACGAACGTACGAGCTATTTTCATGCGAAACCTCTCACAACATTAGAGAAATCGGCGAACGACGATGATATCACGGGACTTTCGTTACTAATAGAACGCCTGTTCGACGGTCCAAACGAGTCCAATAATGCCAATGATTACCGAAGCAGGTATAGCAACGCGGTGTCGGTACCAGGTCCGGTTCTTGAACCAGCCGACAGTAGCGAGGGCGAGACCAAGGATCATCAGCTGACCGGCCTCAATGCCCGCGTTGAAAGTCAATATTGCGAATAATCGATCATTGTTGGGTAATCCGAGTTCGTCGAGCGCCCTCGCAAAGCCTAGACCGTGAACTAATCCAAACAGAAAGACGACTGTGGTGCGCCAACGACTCAGTTGAGGGTTTCGGATATTTTCAACGGCAATCCACACAATGGAAAGCGAGATTAAAGGTTCCACAAATTGTGGTGGTAGCGCAATAACTTCTGTCGCGCCGAGTGCCAAAGTCACCGCGTGGGACACGGTGAAGGCCGTGACTTGCCAGATGAGTATTCGAGTTCTGAGGCTAAGAAAAAAAAGACCTAAAACAAATAGGATGTGGTCTGTCCCCTCGGGAAGGATATGTACGAAGCCAAGTCGGAAATACTGCCATGTGTCTGCTCGGTTTGGTGTTAGCGCGCTGTCGGTAGTGAGCTGAAACGGTTCGCTTCTAGCGCCGCGTTCTAGGATTGACTGCACGCTAATGTCCCGAGCCTGGTCGATTATGGTCAAGTGGACGTCAGAAAACGATCGCGATGCAAAAAATTCAACCTCCAGTGCCTCTGGGGGAACGGTTCCAGTCAATCTGGCTGTTAGCCCTAGCACAGTAGGGATGGTCGACTCGGTCGCTCGGCTGGTGCGGTAGTCTGGAAAGGTCACATTAAATGGCTCTGGATTTCCATCAAAACGTACCCGAACGCGTCTGAGAAATAAATGCCGAAGGCGCTCTGTGAGACTGGAAAAATCTGGTGCAGACAAAGCGTTCAGTGTCGCTGAGAGTGCAGCGTCGTCTGCGTCTTGGGGGACGCCTAGAGCAAGTGCGTCTAGGTCGCAGATCAAGTCGACTTGGAACGTCCCGTCAACATTTAGTATCAGGGTGGTTTCTGTAAAGGACAATGGATGAGCTTGAACAACTAAGGGAAAGAGCGTTAGGAGGAAAGTAAGAAGACCTAGTCTTGACCAGGACATATGGAAATCCGACTCAGGAATTTTGTGGCATGACAGGTTTTAATTCCTCGGCTCCAAACGAGCCTTCTGTCTCAGGAAGATTAGCCAGTGCGGACACTTTTTTTCATCAGCATATAGTCGTTCGCAATCGTCACATCGAACGCATTCAGAGGTCAGGATTTTTGGTCCTTCGATCGCACCCCATTCACAGGTCTTCTCGCAAAGTTTGCATGTCTTGCACTCGTTCCATCGTTTGATTCGAAAGACTGTTAAGTTGGCAAGCAATCCAAGACCAGCACCGACTGAGCAGAGATAGCGGCAATATAAATTCCGTATAAAGATGGTTGAAAGTAGCAAGAGAGTTAGGAGGGTCCACATGATGGTGTTGCCGCTAAACGTGAACATCCAGAATGGCTCAATATATCGATATATCAATGTATCGCCACCGGTGACAACATAGAGCACTGCACCAACCAAAATCACGTACTTTAAATAAATCGCCCAGCGGTCCACGGCAGGAGGAAGTTCGAGACGAAAGCGATCAGGAACGATACGGTCAATCAACTGTGTGAGTGCTCCAAAGGCACAGATACGACCGCAATAGAAACGCCCCCAGAGTACCGTTGATCCAACGGTGAAGCCAATCAATAAATAATAGGAAATAGCATAGGAGAATGAGGGTAGACTGAGCCGGATTGCTCCGAAAATATCGACTATGGAAACTAGGCTGGCTTTAACGAAACCGAGATATATAACTGAGAGAAGAAGGCTTACTATTTTCAGGCGATCGCTCTTGCGAAAAAAACTAACGAGACCAAAAGCCAAAACGAATACAAGAGCAGCTACGTCAATGGCTGTTTGACGGTCGAGTAGAGATGGCGCTGATTGAGTTTCCTCTTCTAGTAGAGCATCAAGTTGATTGAGGTCGTCCAGTGTTAGAGTTTGTTCTTCTGGAGGTTGATTGGTGAGCAGAGAAGCCGTCGCGGGCACAACGCTGGTGAACAGGCTTACATAGGCAAGAAATATGCAACTTAGCCGACTTAACCAATTCATTTTCGCTCGGACAAAAATTGGCGGACCAATTGACGCGATCCTTGACGAATGGCTCGGGTGGCAGCCTCGACCGTGATCGTGGCTCGTGAGACTGCATCAACATCATGGCCCACCTCAAGCGGGTCAAGAATGCTTTTCCCTATGAATTGCTCGCTGTACTCTGGAGGATCAATAGAGAAATAGCCGAATGGTTCTGCGTGGTAGTCAATTGAGACGCCCGTCAAGACGCCATTTGTGGTCATGCCGACTAGCATCCAAAACTGAGTTTTGTACCCATAGATTTTTGGGTCGAGTTCGTTGGTGAAGAAAGCCAGTCCGACAAGTGTTTGCTTGCCATTTGTATCTTCAGCGTAGGCTTTGAAATGTGGCAGAGAGGCATTCTCAAACGTAAAGACATCGGCATTGGGAAGCACTTGGCGCAGCCTGGGCTCCTGTCGATCAAGTTGACGGAATTGATCGACAGCCGATGTTTGAGCCAAGGCGGTTTGATCATTGAGTGTTACAACCGAAGGGAATGCAAGGAGCATGGCAACTGTCAGCAGTGTTCGATAGATTCTTGTGACCTGCATATCCAGTCAATTCTTCCGGAGTTTGACGCGATACGGGCGTCCTTGCCGCAGGAAGTTTACGATCGTGTCGCTGACAGGGTTTATTTGTGAGAGGCGGTCAGCTGCCGAGGCACTACTCTTGACATCGACACCACCTACCCGGTAGATCAAATCTCTAGGTTGGAGTCCTCCTTCGGAGGCTATGCCCATTTCCAGCACTTCAAGTACCAGTGCTCCGTCGCGCGACTGCAAGTTGTCGGAGTCTCGTCTCAACTCGAGTTCTGATGTGGGGCTGGCGTCACAGAGGGTGACGCCAACCGGTGGCACATCAGTCGGCATAGTGTTGGCGCACGCATAGAGGTGTGTGTTTTCAGCTGGTTGATGTCCGTGCACATCAACAGCATGGGTTGCCAATAGAACGAGCAGCCAGCCAGCCATCAGCGAACCAACCAACAGACCGTAGTGAAGCCTAGAGAGTCCCATGGTCCGGCGGTTCAGAAGGTCACACACGCCCACTAACCAAAGACTCTACGACACTCGGATCGGCCAGCGTACTGGTATCACCTAAGTCGTCTACGTCGCCTTCGGCAATCTTACGCAAGATACGGCGCATGATCTTGCCAGACCGAGTTTTCGGTACGCCTTCGGTAAATTGAATTTTCTCCGGAGAAGCATGTGGTCCGATAGTTGCCCGAACGGCTTTTACGATTTCTGCTTGCATCTCGTCAGTTGCTGTCTGACCTGTCTTCAGAGTAACGAATGCGTAGATCGCATTACCTTTTATGTCATGGGGATAACCAACGACGGCTGCTTCTGCGACGGAAGGATGTGTACCGATCGCACCTTCTATTTCGGCAGTGCCCAAGTTGTGTCCTGAGACGATAATGACATCGTCGACACGTCCGGTGATCCAGTAATAGCCGTCCGCATCACGCAGGCACCCGTCACCCGGAAAGTATTTACCTGGAAACCGAGCGAAGTAGGTATCAAAGAAGCGTTGTTGGTCACCGTAAACGCCTCTCATTTGTCCGGGCCAAGATTCCAGCATAACGAGGTTGCCACGGACGTCGTTACCGTCGAGGATGGCTCCGTCGTCATCGACCAATGCAGGCTTAATGCCAAAGAGCGGGAATGTTGCTGAGCCTGGTTTCGTTGGTGTTGCACCCGGTAAGGGCGAAATGAGAATGCCACCAGTTTCCGTCTGCCACCAGGTGTCTACGATGGGACAGTTCTCTTTACCGATGACTTTGTGATACCAAGTCCATTCGGGCGATTTGATGGGTTCACCAACAGTGCCGAGTAGTCGCAAGGTTCCAAGGTCATATTTTTCAGGCCAGGTATCACCTTCCTTCATTAACGCGCGAAGAGCGGTCGGTGCCGTATAAAAGATATTGACCTTATGTTTTTCGCAGATCTCCCAGAATCGTCCCCAATCCGGGTAGTTAGGCACGCCCTCGTACATCATGGTGAGTGCTCCGTTGGCGAGCGGCCCATAAGTGATGTAACTGTGGCCTGTCACCCAACCGATGTCAGCCGTGCACCAGTACACGTCACCGGGTTGGTAGTCAAAGACGTAGTTGAAAGTAGTTGCAACGTAAGTCAGGTATCCTCCAGTCGTGTGAAGCACACCCTTGGGTTTCCCTGTTGATCCGGAAGTGTAGAGAATGAATAGCGGGTCTTCGGCATCCATGGCTTCTGGTTTGCAAGTCGCGTCCGCAGCCTCTAGTGCTTCATCCCACCAGACATCTCGACCAGCGGTCATCTCAACTGCTGCTCCTGTACGGCGAACGACAAGGATCTTCTCGATGCTAGGAGTTTGCTCAACAGCCTTGTCGGCATTGGCTTTCATTGATACGTCCTGCTTTGTGCCGCGTACACCCGTGTCTTGGGTGATTATTGCCTTGCAGTGTGAGTCATTGATTCGGGTTACAAGACTGTCTGCCGTGAACGCACCGAACACTATCGAATGGACGGCGCCGATTCGCGCGCAGGCCAGCATCGCAATTGCCAGCTCTGGAATCATTTGCATGTAAATACAGACCCGGTCACCTTTTTCAATACCAAGTGCTTTTAAGGCGTTTCCGGCTTTTTGAACTTCAGCATGCAGATCACCATACGTGTAGTTCTTACTTTCAGTTGGGTCGTTACCTTCCCATATGAGAGCGGTCTCATTGCCGCGTCCAGCCTCAACATGGCGGTCGACACAGTTATAGCAAGCGTTGAGTTTGCCCCCTAAGTACCATGCAATTTCAGCCTTGTGGTAATCGACTTGTCGAACTGTGTGCCATTTTTGAAACCATGTAATCCGCTGCTCGGCTTGTTCAGCCCAAAAACCTTCTGGGTCGGCAATAGACCGATCGTAAATTTCACGGTATTCATCAAGTGACTTTACGTGGGACTTGGCGGAAAACTCCGCCTTAGGGTTATAAACGGACGTTTCAGATGCGTTGTTTTCGACCACGGTCATCTCCTATCAATGAATCTTTCAGCGTTGGGCACAGAATTCTACAATCTCTTGACTGCTAAAAGTACATCTTGTTCTCATAAGTGAATTAATCCGATTCGCCGAATCGGACCTTCGCTTCCTGTCTGCGCGCATGGAGGATCGGTTCGGTATAGCCGTTAGGTTGGTCAAGGCCTTTAAATACAAGGTCACAGGCGGCTTGAAAGGCGATACTATTCTTGAAATCTTGAGCCATCGGATGGTACTTTGGGTCACTGGAGTTCTGTCTGTCCACCACACCGGCCATCCGTTGCATCGTTTCTCGCACCTGCGCTTCGGTACAGATACCGTGCCGTAGCCAATTGGCAATGTGCTGGCTAGAGATACGTAGTGTCGCACGGTCTTCCATCAGGGCCACATTATTAATATCTGGGACCTTGGAACAACCGATGCCTTGGTCGACCCAACGAACAACGTAGCCCAATATCCCTTGGGCATTATTATCAAGTTCTTGTTGGATTTCATCGGCAGACCAATTTGGGTTTTCAGCTCTCGGAATTGTCAAGATCATGTCGAGATTGGCCGGAGGTCGTGATTTTAGTTCGGCTTGCCTGACGGTGACGTTGGTTCGGTGATAGTGAGTCGCGTGAAGGGTGGCAGCGGTGGGCGATGGCACCCAAGCCGTATTAGCACCGGCGTTCGGATGACCGATCTTCACTTTTAACATCTCTGCCATTAAGTCAGGCATGGCCCACATACCTTTTCCTATCTGGGCGCGCCCGGGAAGACCGCAGGATAAACCGATATCAACGTTCCAATCTTCGTACGTCATCATCCAGTCGGCGCTCTTCATTTCCTTTTTGGGAATCATTGGACCAGCTTCCATCGCCGTATGCATCTCATCGCCGGTACGATCGAGAAAACCAGTGTTGATGAAGAACACACGGTCCTTCGCGGCGCGTATACATTCCTTCAGGTTGACGGTCGTTCGCCGTTCTTCGTCCATAATGCCGATTTTGAGGGTGTACTGGTCGAGACCGAGCGCGCTTTCAACCTGACTCAGCAACTCACCTGTGAACGCAACTTCTTCTGGCCCATGCATTTTCGGTTTCACGATGTAGATGGAGCCAGCACTACTGTTTTTACGGTTCTTCAAATCGTGTATGCCGATCATTGAGGAGACCATCGCATCAAGAATACCTTCCGGCACTTCGTTGCCATCTTTGTCTATTACCGCCGGGTTGGTCATAAGATGCCCTACGTTCCGGATCAGCATCAAACTAATACCTGATAGCGTGACTTCCGAGCCGTTGGGTGCGATGTAAATGCGGTCTGGGTTCATCGCGCGGTCAACCATACGACCACCCTTTTCAAAGCGGTCGGTGAGGTCGCCTCTGAGCAAGCCAAGCCAGTTCCGATACGCAACTACCTTGTCACTCGCGTCTACTGTCGATACCGAGTCTTCAAGGTCCATGATGGTGGTTATGGCAGCTTCAACCACGATGTCTTTAATCCCAGCAACGTCGTCTCGGCCGACGGGATGGGTGCGGTCGACAACAATTTCAATATGAAGGCCGTTATTTCTCAGTAAGATGGCCGATGGCGAAACGGTGTCGCCACGATATCCGACAAATTTTGATGGCTCGGCTAAGTCCGTGAGCGTGCCGTCTTGAAGTGTCACAACCAGCTCACCATTGTCGACAGCATACAAGGTCGCGGTCGCATGACTTCCATCAGACAGAGGTGATGCTGAATCAAGAAAATCGCGTGCATGCGCAATGACTCTGGCGCCCCGCACCTGATTGTAGTTCTCTGTGCGTTCAGCCCCGGCGTCTTCGGGAATTACGTCGGTTCCATAAAGTGCGTCATAGAGGCTGCCCCAGCGGGCGTTGGCGGCATTGAGCGCATATCTTGGGTTCGTGACGGGAACTACGAGCTGTGGTCCAGCAATGGTCGAGATTTCTGGGTCGACGTTCGCCGTGTCCACCGTGAAGTCGTCTCCCTCTGGAACAAGGTAGCCGATCTCTTGGAGGACGGTCTTGTACGCTTCAAGATCGATCGACTGATGGCGGTTTTCCAAGTACCACGCGTCGATTTTTTTCTGGAGTTCATCCCGTTTCGCCAGCAGCTCTCGGTTTCGCGGTACTAGATCACGGACCAATTTTCCAAAGCCGCACCAGAATGACTCCGGAGACACGCCAGTTCCTGGTAACGCCTCGTCGTTAATGAAATTACTCAGTTTCGTGTCGACTTGGAGACCGCCGAGTTCGATCCGGTCTGTCATTCTCTCACCTTGGTTATTCTTGCCACGTGAAGGGCCCCGTAAGACATTCGACGATCATATCGCAGGACAGGGTATCTCCGACCATTTTCATGGAGTCTCCGGCCAATACCGTGTGATTCGAAAAACACAATCGAATTTTAGGTTCTAGGTCTGGGAATGAAGTGCCATACTGTTTTATTCTCGGGGTGACATTCCATGTTGTTTCATGTTCTTGAGAAGTCGATTGCGGAGAAGCGGTCTTGATCAAATCGAGAAGCGTTGATCTCAATAGTGACGTCGGTGAGCACGCAGAGCGTGAGTTGGATGCGAGTCTCATGTCTAGTATTACCTCTGCAAACATTGCTTGTGGCTGTCATGCCGGTGATTCGGTGTCGATGAGAGAAACGGTAAGACACGCTATCGATCACGGTGTTGCGCTCGGTGCTCATCCAGGATTCGCAGATCCGGAAGGGTTCGGTCGTCGGTCTATTGAGTTGTCTCCAGAGGAAGTGGAAAGACTTGTTTTAGATCAAGTCAGAGAACTCGCTGAAATTGCTAGTGTTGAAGGAGGACAGCTCGCTCATGTGAAGCCACACGGCGCGCTTTATCATATGGCTTCAGAACGTCGCGCGATTGCTGATGCTGTAGTGCGGGCGGTGATGGCGGTTGATGACCAGTTGGTCTTGTTTGGCATGTCAGGGTCAGCTTTGCTCTCGGCAGGACAAGCGGCTGGGTTAAGGGTTGTCTCGGAGGTATTCGCCGATCGCCAATATAGATCGGCTGCGGCACTTGTGCCACGAGAGAACCGAGAGGCTCTCGTGGTCGATGGTCGTCGGGTTGTCGACCGTGTCGTAAAGATGGTTCTTGCTGGAACAGTCACCTGTGTAGATGGTGTCTTGGCGAAGGTTCAGGTGCAAACCATTTGTGTTCATGGAGACACGCCTGGTTCCGTTGAACTTGCGAGTGCAGTAAAGGTTGGTCTAGAGGCTCACGGAATTGTTATTTCGGCTCCGTCGGTCGAGCCTTCCGGCTGACTTGGCCATCGCGATTCAACTAAAGAAGTGTGTTAGTGAATCGTATACGGTTCACTGAGTGTAAAAGGGGCGACTTGGGCGTCGAACCGGTCACCACCTGTTGTCACCATTTGATACGTTCCATGCATTGTGCCAAACGGCGTCTTGAGCGGGCACCCCGAGGTGTACTCGAAGGATTCGCCAGGATTCAGCGTGGGCTGCTGGCCAATGACGCCGAGTCCTCGGACTTCCTCAACAATTTCGTCAGCATCGGTAATCGTCCAATGTCGACTAATCAGTTGGACGGTGTCCGAACTCTCATTCGTAATTTCGATTGTATAAAGAAAAAACCACAGATTTCGAAGTGGTTCAGAACGCGCTTGGGAGAAACGTGCTTTGACGGACACTCGCACCCCGCGGGTAGTTGCCTCGGAGGTATGTGTTCCATCTTGTGTAGATTCGTAGTCCACGCTGGATAATACGACGTTGCAATGATTCCCATCAACACATTACTCGCAGCTTATCGGGCAGGTGCCTTTCCAATGGCCGTCGACGGCCAGGTTAGTTGGTATGCGCCGGTACACCGAGGTGTGCTTCCGATTGACACGTTCCATGTTCCTAGACGGTTGCGCCGCTTAATAAGGCAACGCCGCTTTAAGACAACGATCAATCACAACTTTCGTGGCGTGATCTGTGCTTGTGCGTCTAGATCTGATGAAGAAGGGAACTGGATTAGTGACGAAATTATCGACAGCTATAGTGTTTTGCACGAAGCCGGATTTGCTCACTCTGTAGAGGTGTGGTCTGCCAGCAGACTTGTCGGTGGACTATATGGTGTCAGTTTAGGCAGTGCCTTCTTCGGAGAATCTATGTTTCATATTGAGACGGATGCTTCCAAGGTCGCGTTGTACAGTCTCGTCAAGAGACTGCGGGAGAAGGGGTATCAGCTTCTTGATGTTCAATGGTTGACGAGCCATTTGGTTCAGTTCGGCGCGGTTGAAATTCTACAAAGCGAATATCTTGAACGACTCCAGTTCGCCTTGAAGCGCGAGTGTCAGTTTGTTGACTCGTCCACCGGCGAACTGAAATGAAGAAGAATTAGCCAAGTGTTCCACGTATTGCCAAGATGACCTATCTTCGAAAGTCCAGTCTATTTAGTTGAGGTGGGGCCGTTGGTCACTCTGCGCGAGCGACCAGCTCATCTCGTGCACCAAGCGGACCACTTGAGACATTTTTTCATAGTTGAGGGCCTCGGGGTGATCGTCGAGCGTGTGGTAATCAGGGTGGAGACCCGTGTGCACGAAGAGTGCTGGAACACCTTGTGTCAGAAACGGCCAATGGTCACTTCGGCGCAGCAAATTTGATGGACTGTCGTCATATCTGAATCGCAGTTGTAGGCCGATCTGCGCATTCGCGGCGTCAGCGGTAAGACGGAGATCATTACTGAAGCTGTATCCAAGTAGGTTGACTGCGTTTTCGTTCGATTCTGCCGTTTGCGGTTCGAGTCCGTAGAATCGGCGCCCACCGTTTTCGGGTACCTCTTCGTTGCGACCAATCATATCCATGTTGAGGACAGCGACAGTATCGGCTAGCGGTATCAGCGGTTCCTCGACGTAAGCCCATGCTCCAAGGAGGCCTCGTTCTTCGGCGTTCCATGCAGCCAAGAGGATCGAGCGCTTTGGTCGCTGGCCATTCTTTGCGGCCAGTGCGTAAGCCTCGGCAATTTCGAGTAACCCTGCGACACCAGATGCGTCGTCGTCAGCGCCCCTAAAGATTCCATTCGAAGTCGTTCCTTCATGGTCATAATGAGCGCACAGGATAATCCACTCGTTTCGGAGCACAGGGTCTGTGCCTTCGATGAGTCCTACTACGTTGTGCTCAGGAATCCGTTCTCTGTATACGGTCGTTGTGATGTCCAACCGAATATCAGGGCGTCTAATCAAAGTTGCGCCATCAGAAGTTTCAGCCAATTGCGCTAGCGAGCTTAGCGAATTGTTCTCTGAGTTCATTAAGAGACGTTCCGCGTGCTCTACCGATATACGCACGGCGGGGATCCGAAGTTCGTTGACCCAACTACCTAGTTGATAACGTGGCACACGCCCTTGGTCCCTCGGCCAAGTAGTGCTCATTCGCTGACTAAACGATCGTCCCGTTGCATGGTTATGGGTGTCTTCGATGAGTACTATTGCTACAGCGCCACGTTGCTGGGCCTCCAGCGCTTTTCTCACGGACCGTGAATATTCAGACAGCATCGTTCCGTCAAATGCACTGTTCGGGTCTGCTTCGCCCGGTTCATGGTCAAACACTAGAACGACTTGATTGGTGACGTCCGCGTCGCCGTAATCGTCATGGCCGAGTTCTGGTGCCGATATTCCATAACCAGCAAACACGAGTGTGCCTTCTGCCGTTCCAGTCCCGCTGAATCGTTCGGGAAAGAAATCACTACCAAGTCGAGACGAGAAAGGTTCGTTGCCAACAGTCAGATTCAGGTGGTTGTTTGTTCCCAAACGCGGAACGATGAGCTCAAACGTGTGCCGATAATTTGCTTCTCGATCGACCGGTGTCAATTCAAGATTGGCAAAGCGGTCCGCGATGAATTCAGCCGCTAGGCGGTTGCCATCGGTACCAACGAGTCGTCCACCCATTTCGTCTGACGCGAGTTGGAATACGTCGCGTCTTAGGTCGGCTGCTGTGATTGAGGATGTCTCAGGCGCCGATCCGGCACCCATGCCGGACAGCGATACAATGGTCAGAAGACCGAGCAGCGCCAAAGTGCTTTTAGTTAAAAGTCGCATCTTCTATTCATTTTATGAGGAAGTCTATCCATCATGTAAGACAGGATTGCGAATCAAAACGAGCCTAGTGAGATGAATATCTGAGCAAGCAGTGGCAAAATAGGTTCGAAGAATGTGGGCTTGGTCGGTTGAAGCTAAAGGAATACGTTAATTTTACGTGCAAATAGTGCTCACTTTTGGCGCTACCGGCGGGCTGTTGGACAGGATTGGAGAATCAATTCGTTCAAGGAGAACATCATGAGCCAAAATTTGCTCCCGTCGTGGGTTTACTTTCCGCGCCTCTTGTTGCTCGTTAGTGGCTCCGCCTTTTTCATAACCTCAGTTGCCTGCGTTGAGTCCAGCGGCGGTTCTGAGGTTGTTTTTGATGTCACCGAGAAATCTATTCAGGAATTGAATAGTGCTCTTGAATCTGGATTGGTGACGTCCGAAGAACTCGTCAATTTGTATTACGAACGAATTGAGGCATTCGATCGTCGGGGACCGGTACTTAATTCGGTAATCACTTTGAATGCGAATGCATTGAGTGATGCGGCAAGGCTTGATAAGGAACGTTTCAACGGAGATGTACGTGGCCCGTTGCATGGGATTCCGGTACTGGTAAAGGACAATTACGACACGTTTGATATGCCGACTACGGCGGGAACGCTTGGTCTTGCGACATCTGTACCACCGGACGATGCTTTTCAGGTTCACAGGTTGAGACAAGCTGGTGCGGTGATTCTTGGAAAGACCAATATGCACGAGTTGGCCCGTGGGATCACGACGGTCAGTTCGCTTACCGGACAGACGAGAAATCCCTATGATCCCAGCCGTAACCCGGGCGGTTCTAGCGGAGGGACAGGTGCTGCCATCGGGGCAAGCTTTGCGGCTGTTGGAATGGGGAGCGACACATGTGGTTCGATCCGGATTCCCTCATCACATCAGGCTTTGGTGGGACTGCGTGGTACTCGAGGGCTTGCAAGCGGTGATGGCATCATTCCGCTGTCTACTACTCAGGATATTGGAGGACCGTTAGCACGGTCGGTTGAAGATTTGGCCATTACGCTGGATGCGACTGTTGGTTACGACCCAGAGGATCCAACGACTGATCTGAGTCGTGGCAATGTTCCCGATAGCTATACGGAGTACTTGGACGCCGATAGTTTGCAAGGAGCTCGATTAGGTATCGTCATGTCGTTGATGGGTTCGGGCAGAGCCGAACAACCGGTTCGTGATGTCATTGAAGCAGCTGTTCAGGAGATGATTGAACATGGTGCAGAAATTATCGAAATTGAAGAACCCGACCTGACGGAACTGCTTCAAGGTGCATCCGTGATTGGGCAAGAATTCAAGTTTGATTTCGATGCGTATCTGGATCAGACACCCGATGCCACTGTAGGTTCACTGCGCGAAATGATTTCCTTGGGCCTGTATCACGAAATAATTGATACCGGTCTCCACGCTTCTCTTGAATACGAAAGCCGAGATACTGACGAGTATCGCGAGCGACTCGAAAAACGGAGCCAAGTCCGAAATACTACAGTTGGGGTAATGGAAGAGCATCAATTAGATGCATTGATCTATCCGACAATTAGGCAGACGGCGAGACCGATTGGCCAGTCGCAACCAGGTAGCTCTTGCGCGTTGAGCGCTATTTCGGGATTACCGGCGATCTCTGTGCCGGCTGGCTTCGCCGTTGATGGCATGCCTGTTGGTGTAGAACTCTTAGGACGCCCATTCGACGAATCACGTCTGATCAGTTTGGCCTTTGCTTTTGAGCAGAACACTTTTCATCGTAGACCGCCGGACTTTACGCCGAGCTTGGCAACGGTACCTTTACCAGTTGATCTTGAGGCAACGGTGATCTCGACAAGTGATGTTTCTGGTCGTGCCAGCTTTATGTTGGACCCGTCGACCCGTCGAGTCGATTACTCAGTTTCGGTATATGGAATTCGTGACTCTGATGTTTTAGCGATTGACCTGCACCGAAGGTTAGACGACTCTGAGAATGGACCATCCATTCGTCGTTTGGGCGGTAAACGTGCGCGAATCTCTAGCCACTTTATTTTGACGGGGCGGGAGCTTCATCTCTTGAGGGAGGGAAATCTTTATCTTGACGTGCATACGCAAGACAATGTGCCGGGTGTGTTGAAGGTTAATCTCTTGATTCCTGGTTCTTGATACTACTCAAGTGTCAGTGCTGCCCCAGGTCCAACTGGCAAACCAAGGAGCATCCAAACTACAAGTACTACTGACCAGACCAACATAAAGACCACTGTGTATGGCAACATAGTGGCGACGACCGTTCCAATACCAGATTTCTTGTCGTACCGCTCAAAGAACGCAACGATTAGGGCAAAGTAGGACATCATTGGCGAGATTATGTTTGATGAACTGTCACCAATTCGGTAAGCCGTTTGCGTCAGTTCTGGCGTATATCCTAGAAGCATGAACATAGGAACAAAAACTGGGGCCATGACAGCCCACTTGGCTGAGGCACTGCCCATAAAGAGATTAATAATCGATGACAGCACGACAAATGCCAGCATCAGTGGAATTCCTCCGAGTCCAGATGCTTGAAGTGTTTCCGCTCCCTTTACAGCGAATATTAAGCCCAGATTCGTCCAGTTGAAATAGGCGACAAACTGCGCGGCGAAGAAGACCAATACTAGGTAGCTTCCCAAAGTACTAACGGTTTTTCCCATGCCGTCCATGACGTCCGTATCACTGCGAAATTTTCCGCTACCTATTCCATAAGCAACTCCTACGGCGGTGCCTCCAAGAAAAATAAAGGCAACAATTCCAGAAAGAAATGGCGATCTCAGAAGGCTTCCAGTTTCAGGGTTGCGGAGAAACCCGTCAGGCGGAACCGTGCCCCAGAGAACCCAGGCGCCGACTAAGACGAATGCGGCTGCGGCGAATCTGAGTCCTCGCCATTCTTCCTGTGACAGGGCTTCGATTTTAGACTGCTTCTCTTCACCCTGGTACTCGCCGAGGCGAGGAATAACGATACGTTCAGTGACCCAGGTCCCGGTCGCGGATACGACGAAGGTCGAAACGACCATGAAGAAGTAATTGGCGGCTGGATTTACGCGATAGCCATCGTCAACGATACGCGCTGCTTCTTCTGATAAGCCGGCGAGCAGTGGGTCTACAGTTCCCAACAGCAAGTTGGCGCTGTATCCGCCGGACACTCCTGCGAACGCTGCGGCTATTCCAGCTATTGGATGACGTCCTGCGCCGAGAAAAATGATGCCGCCCAGTGGCACGAGGAGAACATATCCAATCTCGCTAGCAGTATTCGATAGCACTCCGGCAAAAACGATTACAAAGGTGAGAAGACGTCTTGGTGCGGATAGTACAAGTAGACGAAGAGCGGCGGAGATCAAGCCGCTCGCTTCCATTACTCCAATTCCGAGCATAGACACGAGGACAACACCTAACGGGGCGAAACCACTGAAGTTAGTGACCATTTCGGTCAGGATTCGGTGAAGTCCATCGACCGTTAGCAAACTGACAGGACGCACTAACTCACCGGTACCAGGATGTGTAACCTCGAGACCTAAGGTCGAAGCTATTCCTGAGACAATGATTATGACTACCGCGAGGATGGCGAAGAGGGTCGCCGGGTGTGGCAAGCGGTTGCCTACCCTCTCGACTGTGCTCAGAAAAATTGAGGTCCAGTTGTCCACGAAACCGACTTGCTTGGCCATGTCTGAGTGTTATGCTACGTGTCAGTTAGTTCCGTTTCCACTTCTACACGAATTTCAGGACTCAATTGATGGCGCATTCAACACCGGAGAAGGGTAGTCGTGCAAGTCAGCGTGGGGTTGCTGTCCTTGTCGGCGTCGACGTTGCTTCGCGTCACTTGTTCCTCTGTTGCGATCAGACCAATCCGAAATGTTGTGACAAGGGCCGTAGTCTGGTTGCGTGGGAATATCTTAAACGTCGATTGAAAGAATTGGGGCTTTCTGAACGTGGTGGCATTCTTAGAACAAAAGCCAACTGTCTACGAATATGTGAGGGTGGACCAATTACAGTTGTCTATCCTGAGGGCGTTTGGTATAGGGGATGTGACCCGCCAGTCATTGAACGGATCATCCAAGAGCATTTGATTGGCGGCCAGCCAGTATCAGATGCAATAGTTTTGTCGCAACCTCTCTTAGCTGAACGTGAAGTTAGATGCCGGACGGAAGGCTCTTGATAGCTAGTTGCGGTTTTAAGACCTTCAGATTTCGTTTTGTAATTCACTTGACCGGTCGGTTCATCGTACGAAATAACGTTGTTACTAGCCGACTGTTTTAACCTGCTGCCTGCGGCTGGAATGTGACAATGGATCTAAGGGGTGTATATCCACCGATTCCGACGCCATTTTCTGGGGTCGAAGAGAATGTCGATTGTGCAGCCCTCGCGAGTAACGTCGATCGTTGGTTGACCACTGGTATTCGAGGTCTTGTTGTACTGGGTTCCAACGGGGAGGCGCCTTTACTGGACGACCGGGAGTCGGATGCTGTGATTGCCACGGTTCGAGACCGGGTTCCCGATAGTCGTTTAATGATTGCCGGGACTGGTCGTGAATCGACAAAGGCGACGGTCGCAGCGTCCCAACGTGCTTCGGAGTTAGGAGTTGATGCTGTCTTGGTACGGACGCCATCAATTTTCAAGGCACAGACAACCGATCAGGCGTTTATTGATCACTACACGGCGATTGCAGAGGGTTCGCAAGCTCCTATCATTCTGTATAACTTTACGGCCTTAACAGGAGTTACCCTTCCAATTGAAGTTGTAGTCGCCCTTGCGGAGCATCCGAACATTATCGGTATGAAGGAATCCGGTCCGGATATTGGTTATGTCTCGGCTCTTGTTGACCAGACCCCTGACGACTTTAGTGTCCTCGTTGGCTCGGCTCCCACTTTCTATGCAAGCCTCATGTCAGGTGCCGCAGGTGGGATTTTGGCCTTGGCTGTGATTGTTCCAGACGAGTGTGTTGCGTTATTTGACCTGGTTCGGTCATGTCAATATAAGCCAGCAAGAGTACTCCAAAGACGATTGACGCCGCTGGCAAAACTCGTTACTCGGGTTCATGGTATCTCGGGTCTAAAAGCAGCCCTTGATCTGGTTGGTTATGTGGGTGGCGATCCACGTTTTCCCCTCACTGCTGCGAATCAGGCTGCGCGGATCGAATTAACTGAAGCCTTTACGGAGCTAGATCCGCAGTTAATACTTCGGTCCTCACTGAGCGATCTCGACTAGATTGAGAATGTAGTAACTCTATTTTTAACAATATGTTACAGGTTTCAAGAAACTTGACACTGTCATTGTTGCGGGTGAGAATGAAACTAGGTTAATGGAGCAGACACTTTTATTGAACGCCACTTACGAACCCTTAAAGGTCGTGGATTGGCGCAAGGCGATCACACTCTGGTGTCAAGGCAAAGTAGAAATTATCTCTGTCTATGACCGTGAGGTGAGGTCTGTTTCTGTCAGCTTCAAGCTTCCCTCTGTGATTCGCCTCTTGCGGTATATCACGATTCGGCGGCGTTTCAATTATGTGCCGTTCTCTCGCGCGAACATCTACGCTCGCGATAATCACGAATGTCAGTATTGCGGTAGAGGATTTCCAGTTTCAGAGTTGACATTCGATCATTTAGTACCGGTTTCCCAAGGGGGACGAAAGGATTGGGAGAACATCGTTACTTCTTGTATTAAATGTAATCGCCGAAAAGGGGGTCGGACACCAGAACAAGCTGGTTTACGACTTATTCGCCAACCCCGCCGTCCAACTCGTCAACCTCTCGTACGTTTCACGGTTGGAATTGATGCTGCGCCTGACAGCTGGCAGGACTATTTATATTGGAATGTCGAGTTGGACGATTCGTAACACGGTTCAGTGAGCGAAATTATTTCTTTGCATTTTTGATGTCGATAGTTCGTTGATGCACTCCTCAATTAGCCATCCCCGTATTAATGCTATCCAGCCGCAGTGGGCTGTCCAGGGCGGTAGGTTTACTATCGAAGGAACCAACTTAATATCTGATGGAACTGTCGTTCCTCTTGTCCATCTGGGCACAAACCGTGCTCAGGTTGTAACCGCTTCGGCTCGAAAAATTACGGCTGTGGTACCTGCTGAAGCAGAAGGTGGTTCTACACCGGTTCGAATCGAAGGCTCTCTTGGTGAGACGGGTTTTGTTGAGATTGGCGAACGTGTAGCTACTGGCATTCATCAAGTTGACAGCCCGGCTGTTGACAGTCAGGGCCGAATCTATTTGACGTATAGTGGGACCCGGGGCGAGCAGTCGCCAGTCTCGTTGTTTCGCGTCGAGAATAATAGGTTTCGGGCACCTTTCGCGTCCGGAATCACAAATGCTACTTCTCTGGCATTTTCTCCAGATGGGCGACTGCATGTGTCGAGTCGGTTTGAGGGTGTTGTGTATTGTGTCGGTGACGACGGGAAATCCGAATCTGTTGTTTCTGATCTCGGCGTGGCCTGTGGTCTTACTTTTTCGTCAGACGGGACTCTATATGTTGGCGATCGTTCTGGAACGATTTTTCGGGTCTCAACATCTGGGCAGGCTGAGCCATTTACAACGCTTCCAGCGAGTGTCGCAGCATTTCACCTGGCCGAAGGACCAGATGGTTGCCTTTATGTGACGGCGCCGACTCTTTCGCCACGTGATTCAGTTTACCGAGTGGACCAAAACGGGAAGGTTGAGTCGCTCTGTTCTTTTTTTGGTCGACCGCAAGGCCTAGCGTTTGATGCTCATGGACGCTTGTACGTTGTTGAGGCGTTGGCTGGACTTAGTGGCATCTATCGCGTTGAAAACGATGGGACAACGAGTCTTGTGTTAGCAGCGATTGGACTCGTTGGCCTAGCTTTCGACCCACGAGGTGGCATGGTAGTAGTCTCAAGTGACGCCGCTTATCGTCTTAATCTCCCGCTTCTTCCTTTAAGCAGCGGGCCGTGAACATGTTACGATCATCAGCTTAATTCCTAGACGAGACGATCGACGGTACTCATGCCACAGGACTGGATCGATGTACGCGGTGCCCGTGTACATAATCTCAAGAATATCGATGTCCAGATTCCACGTCGCCAGTTAGTTGTTGTTACCGGTCTGTCAGGTTCCGGGAAGTCTTCACTTGCTTTCGACACAGTTTATGCTGAAGGACAGCGACGATATGTTGAGTCGCTTTCGGCCTATGCCCGTCAGTTTCTTGAGCAGGTTGATAAACCGGATGTGGATCAAATCGATGGATTGTCTCCGGCAATTTCCATCGAGCAGCGTACGACGGGAGTTAGCCCACGGTCCACCGTCGGAACTGTCACCGAGATTTACGATTATTTCCGCCTACTATTTGCGAATATAGGAATTCCATACTGCTCCTCATGCGGAATTCCTATTTCATCGCAGTCGGTGTCCCAAATTGTCGAAGCGGTTACCAGTGGCCCAACCGACGAACGTGTAAATGTTTTAGCTCCCATTGTGCGAGGAAGAAAGGGCGAGTTCAAAAAAGAACTGGCTAGTCTTCGGGCGAAGGGGTTTCTTAAGGCACGGGTCGACGGTGAAATTCGGTCACTTGAAGATAGTATCCGGTTGGACCGCCGGAAAAATCACTGGATCGAAGTGGTAGTCGATCGATTGGTATTGCGGTCTAGTGTCGTCAGTCGTGTCACTAGGTCAGTTGAGACGGCGCTGAGTCTCGCGAATAACCTAGTGATTGTGAATACCTTAAGTGGCGGCGATCGATTGTTTTCGAGACGATTGGCGTGCGTTAAGTGTGGGATCAACATGCCTGAGTTGACGCCCCGGATCTTTTCGTTCAATTCGCTTCACGGCGCGTGTTCTCAGTGTCACGGGCTTGGTGTCGTCGAAGATTTTGATCCAGCGCTAATTGTGCCCGATCACTCAAAGTCCTTAGCAGCCGGTGCGATTGCACTGTGGGCTGAGGTCGATGAGAAGTTTGTAAAGCACGCTTTGTCAAAAATGGCGCGTCACTTCGGTTTTGATCTAGCACGACCATTCGCGCGGTTGTCGCGGAAGCACCAAAAGGTGTTGCTCTATGGTCCGAAGGGGAATAGGGGTTCTCAAGTAGCACCTTCTGGACGAAGGCGAAATGGACGTTTAAAGGTCGAACCATTTGGGCGAGACTTTGAAGGGATTATTCCTAACCTACGAAAACGATACGAAGAGGGTTCTTGGGAACAGCAGGAGAAACTCGATTCATATCGGTCGCTACGTTCTTGCCCAGCTTGTAGTGGTGACCGACTCCGACCTGAGAGCTGCGCGGTTAAGGTCAAGGGGCGGACGATATCCGACTATGTCAATTTGCCAATTGCCGAAGCGAAGTGCGTCGTCGATAGTCTGAAGTTAGAAAAACGAGAGGTGCTTGTGGCCGACCGCGTGGTTAGAGAAATACGTGAGCGCCTGGAGTTTCTGACGGACGTTGGCGTGGGCTATCTTACGCTGGCACGCGGGACTGCGACGCTCTCGGGAGGTGAAGCCCAGCGCATCCGACTGGCTACCCAGATTGGTTCCAATCTGAGTGGAGTGCTCTATGTTCTTGACGAACCTTCGATTGGACTGCACCAACGTGATAACAGGCTGCTATTGGGAACTCTTAGCCGTTTGCGAGACTTGGGAAACACAGTAGTTGTTGTCGAGCATGATGAAGAGACGATCAGATCAGCTGACTATGTCATTGATCTTGGACGTGGCGCGGGTGAGCATGGGGGGCGAGTGATTTTTCAGGGCCCGCCGTCACAACTTTTGACTGACGGCGACGGTTCGCTCACAGGGCAGTATCTCCGAGCGGAACGAACGATTCCTGTGCCGTTGACGCGGCGGGCGCTGTCGAAACGACAACTTCTTGTCAGGGGAGCTAGGGAAAATAACCTTAAATCCATTGACGTTTCAATTCCCTTGGGGGTGTTGACGGCAGTGACGGGCGTGAGTGGTTCTGGCAAATCAACTCTGGTAAACGACATTCTGTACCGCTCACTTGCTCGAGCGATTTATAGAGCGGTGGATGAGCCTGGTGCCCACGATGGCATTGAAGGACTTGAACTAATAGACAAGGTAATTCAGATCGACCAATCACCTATTGGGAGGACACCGCGGTCGAACCCCGCGACCTACACGGGTGCCTTCACTTTTATTCGCGATCTGTTTGCGATGCTTCCTGAGTCTCGTGCGAGAGGCTATAAGCCTGGGCGTTTTTCGTTTAACATCAAAGGTGGTCGCTGTGAGACGTGCCAGGGTGCTGGTCTCATGCCAATCGAAATGCATTTTCTTCCCGATGTCTACGTCACCTGTGAGCACTGTAAAGGCAGAAGATACAATCGAGAAACGCTCGAAGTCTCCTATCGAGGAACCTCTATTGCTGATGTCCTTAACTTGACGGTTGATCAAGGTATGGCTTTGTTGGAACATTTTCCTGCGATAGCGAACAAGTTGGTGACGTTGCAGGATGTTGGTCTCGGTTATATTCAACTAGGTCAGTCGGCCACTACGTTAAGCGGGGGTGAGGCACAGCGAGTAAAACTCTCCAAGGAACTGTCGCGGCGAAGTACAGGTAAAACCCTTTATGTTCTGGATGAGCCAACAACTGGACTTCATTTTGAGGATACAAGTCGGTTGCTGGATGTTCTCAATAAACTCGTAGACCAAGGGAATACGGTTATTGTCATCGAACATCATCTCGACGTAATCAAATCGGCCGATCACGTGATCGACCTTGGCCCAGAGGGCGGCCAAGGCGGTGGAGAAATTGTGGCAGAAGGTACTCCGGAGGAAGTTGCAGAGGTTGAGTCGTCGTGGACCGGTCATCATTTGGGACCAATGTTATAGAGTCATCTTGACGACTTTCTTTGAGTATGGTCCCGTTGTTAATTGAGCTTTTCTTATAAGTTTGTGCTAATAATGGCAGTGGTTTGCCTGATGGAAGTGAGCTAGATCCCTATTAGCTAAATGCGCTATTTGGTGAATTCCTGTAAAGTTAACAAAAATAAGTATCAAATGACCGTCTTAAAGTAGTATTTTTTCCGGTCTTATTGTTTAGGCACATTTAACTTGGCTGAATAATGCAAGGAACTGTCGCAGTTGTTAATCAACAGACCATTCGACGACCTGTCGCGTGTTCTGGTATCGGACTTCATTCCGGAAACAAGGTTACTCTTCGCCTCAGACCTGCTCCAGTTAATCACGGGATAGTTTTTAAACGACTCGACCTTGATGGTTTGGAGATTCCGGCCGATCTGACTCATGTCGACAGCATGCACTATGCGACAGGGTTGGCTCGTGATGCAGCGTCTGTCGAGACAGTCGAACACCTGCTCGCAGCTCTAGTGAGCTTGGAAATTGACAACGCGATTGTTGAGCTTAATCAAGCCGAAGTTCCGATCATGGATGGCAGTGCGGCGTCATTTGTCTACTTGGTACACGAAGCTGGTATTCGAAAGCTTGCGGCAATCCGAAAGTTTTTAAAGGTTATCCGACCGATTGCCCTATCTCGTGGAGACAAGCGAATCGCGCTTTATCCATCCGACCATTTCAAGGTCACATATAGCATTAGTTTCGACCATCCGTTGCTCCGTCACCAGTCGCGAACAATCCGGCTTACCGAAGCCGCCTTTGTGGATGAGATTGCGCCAGCCCGGACGTTTGGCTTTCTTAAAGAGGCTGAAATGCTTCGGCAGCGTGGTCTGGCTCTAGGTGCGTCGCTAGACAATGCAGTTGTTTTGGGCGAAACCGGAGTATTGAATAGTTCATTACGGTTTGAAGACGAGTTTGTCCGACATAAGATTCTTGATGTGATTGGCGATTTGTCCTTGGTTGGATACCCGATCATTGGCCATTTGGTTGCCCACCGGGGCGGGCATGCTTTACACGCGAGCTTTGCTCAAAAGATTCTTGAGGATGTCAATGCGTGGCGTCTTGTTGAGTCCCCAACCGAAACAGCCACGGTTCAACCAGTCGGTACGCCTGTCAACGAAACCCTGGCGAGTTCTTAGTGCAAAAACGCCCAACCTAGGGCACCGGGTATTCAGTCTCATACAATTGAGGTTACTTACGACAGGGACTGGTATCGCGGGTTGTTCTTGGACCCTCAAACTGCCACAGCGTACAATGTTTTTTGGAGATTTAACATGGGGTGGCGCGAGCACTCTAATGCCGGACGAGCGACTAGTAGGATTGAAATATGGTAGCGGAATTGTTATCTGGATCGACGACTTTCTGTGATGGCGTTTCCATTGAAGCGATCCTACGAGAAGAGGGCACACCAGTTTATGTTTACGATGCGTCGGTTGTCCGAGATCGCTATCGCGACCTTGATATAGCATTTGGCGACTACCCGCATCGTATCCACTATGCACTTAAAGCTAATTCCACAATTGCGATTGCACGTCTCATACGTAGTCTTGGTGGCCGCGTGGATGCGAATTCTGGTGGTGAAATAGCGGTTGCGACAAAGGCCGGTTTCGATCCAGATGACATTGTATTTACAGGTGTAGGGAAATCTCAGGTGGAACTTGAACTTGCGGTTCGTTTGGGTGTTTTCGCTATCAATGTAGAGTCGCGTGGAGAACTGGAACGTATTGACAGGATCGCTAGATCTCATGGTGTTAAAGCTCGTGTTGCAGTTCGAATCAATCCCGGTGTCGAATCAGGAACTCATCCACAAATTTCCACAGGTCAACTATCTCATAAGTTCGGTATTCCTATTGATCAGGCCGGGGAAGTGTGCCGCTGGGTGGTCTTGCAGAAAGGACTTAACTTAGTAGGTTTACATGTTCATATCGGATCTCAGTTAATAGACCTAGGACCGATTAAGAACGCATCGGAAGCTGTGGTTGCTTTTTCCCGTGATCTTGCCAGCTTAGGGGTCGATTTGGAGTACATCGATGTCGGTGGTGGTCTCGGTATTTCGTACGATGGAACGGCGGTGCCCTCTGCGGCTGCGTATGGGGAAACTGTCGTTAGCGCCATTAAAGAAACTGGTTTGCCGATCATCACGGAGCCAGGTCGATGGATCATTGGTCCTGCGGGTGTACTTATTTCAGCGGTAGTTGATGTTAAGCCCCAAGCTAACGGTCGATATTTTGTTGTTGTTGATGCTGGTATGAGCGAATTGATTCGACCGGCTTTGTATGGTTCCTTTCACCGGATCGAATTGTTGAAACCCAACGACACTGCTCTTGTCACGTGTGATGTGGTGGGCCCGATTTGTGAGACAAGTGACGTGTTTGGTAGGAAGATTATGATGCCATTACCTTGCGTTGGCGATCTTCTTGCTATTTGTGATACTGGTGCTTATGGATCAACAATGGCGTCCAACTATAATCGCCATCCGCTGCCGGCGGAGGTGCTGGTTGATAATTCCACTTGGAGTGTGATTCGGCGTCGGCAAACAACCGAGGAAATGCTGGCTCAAGAAAGCTAGGACTTTAGATTTTATTTTCCAGACAAACTTGATGTCATGCTGATAGCATTCGAAGGATTAGACCAAAGCGGAAAGGAAACTCAATCAAAACGGTTCCGTGATCTGCTCCGGTCGACTGGCCGGAAGGCACGAGTTGTTTCTTTTCCAGACTACGGCACATCCATCGGTGAAGAGATTGCCAGAGCGTTGCAAGGCGAACGGGACTACACCGCCGAAGTAATGCAGCTACTCTACGTAGCAAATCGGTGCGAACGAAAGTCAGATATTGAACGATGGCAGCAGGCGGGTATTACACTGTTGTGTGACCGATACATTGCATCCAGCATCGCATATGGAGAAGCCCAAGGGCTGGATGTTGAATGGCTTCTAACTATTCAACGGTTCTTACCAGCACCGGATCTGACAGTCTTTCTCGATATTGCCCCAGAAACTGCGTTAAAACGTAAGGCTACAGGGCGCGACCGCTATGAGCAGGACCACGCACTTCAGGTTGGTGTTCGAGAAAGTTATCTTCGGCAGGCTCAGCATTCCAGTTGGCTTCGGGTCGACGGTGAGCGACCTTCTGACGATGTTGCTTTGGAGGTGGCTACCTTAGTCGAGGCTCGATTTGAAACCTCAGGATAGCTATTGTTGCGGCGCTAACACTTGTTACGCAGTGTGACGGTTTTCACGGTAGTTTGTTAACTGTTCTTACCCATTCTTCAGTTCGAATTAGAGAATTCCATTCGTGCCGCATTTCCCCAAAGGCGGTCAAGGTCATAAAAACGACGGGTCTCTTTGGTGAAGACATGGACTATGAAGTCGAAACAGTCGATAAGTACCCATTCTCCATGATCGTACCCTTCCACATGAGACGGTCTAGTGCCCTTTTCTCGAAGTATCTTGATGACTCCGTCAACGATGGCCCGAACTTGACGTCCCGTTTGTCCGGAACAGACTATAAAGTAATCGGTGAATGCACCGGATGTGGAAAGATTGAGTACGACTATATCTTGGCCCTTCTTTTCTAGGGCAGCATTTACAGCTTCACTGATCATGTCGGGTAGGACCATTGTGTTCTTCAATGTTTTGGTTTTAGTTTCATCCATTCATACCACCGTCCGTCTCACGAATGGCATACGGTTGATATTGTTTTATGTGTGCTTCAACTAGTGGTGGCACTAAGCCCGCGATTGATTCTCCACTGGCCAGTCTATTTTTGATGTTCGAAGACGAAATGTCTCTTGTTTCGCTGTCCACCAACCAGATCCATGTTTGTTGGTTCGGAGAATTCTCACTGACCTGCATGTTGACATCCTTCATCCGGGACGCCAGATTAGGCAATTGATTCCTCAGTGCAGAGACTGGTCGAGCTGGCCGGGACACAATGAGAAAATGGGCCAAGTCGAGAATGTCTGGGTAGTTGTACCAAGAGGCAATGTCGGCAAACGCATCAGCTCCAGCGATAAAGAAAAGTTGCAACGGATTTGTACCCGCCTTAAGGAACATCTCAAGAGTTTCGGATGTGTAAGTGGGGCCAGTTTCTTGCAACTCTTGGTCGCTGACTCGATAGCTGCTAGCGTCAGTGATTGCCAATTTCACCATGGCTAAACGGTCATGACCTGACGCAATAGCTGCGGAGTTTCGATGAGTAGAATTCTTGGTAGGAACGAAAATTATTTTGGATAGATTCAGCGCCAGATGCGCAGATTTCGCTACATCCAAATGGCCCGAGTGAATAGGATCAAATGTGCCCCCGAAAATTCCGATGCGTGGTGATTTACTCACTCCAACGAAGCTCCTGTCGTCTGATGAGGCGGTGTGTCGGTAGAATTTACTTCCTGCCAAATCGATTCTCGAAACCGTTCCAAGCCTTTTCCCGTGACTGCCGAGATTTCGAAGAGAGGAACACCAAGTGTGCCAAGATGTTCGCGCAGTTGCTCTAAACGGCTCGGATCGTCAAGCGCATCGATTTTGTTTGCTACAACCACCTGCGGTTTGCTGTCCAGAGCTGTGGTGATTGATTCTACCGATGGGACAGAATACGACGTGAGTTCGCGGCAGATAACTTCAAAGTCTTCAATTGGATTTCGCCCTGAAGCAGAGGATACGTCAATAACTTGTACCAAAACTTTGGTGCGTTCAAGATGACTCAAGAAGCGATGTCCGAGTCCTTGCCCTTCATGAGCTCCTTCGATGAGACCCGGTACGTCGGCCATAACGAAGCTACGCTGGTCGCTCAAGTTCACAACACCTAGATGTGGAGTCAGAGTTGTGAAGGGATAATTGGCGACTTTGGGTTTTGCCGCAGACAATCGAGATATCAGCGTGGATTTCCCTACGTTGGGAAAGCCGACGAGACCGACGTCGGCGAGCAGTTTAAGGGAAAGGGTTAAGTTGCGTAGTTCTCCAGGTTGTCCTGGCTCGGCGCGTCGCGGGGACTGATTGGTCGAACTGGAAAAATGTTGGTTTCCACGTCCTCCGCGGCCACCGCGAGCAACAATTACATCTTGGTCCACGCTCGTCAGGTCGGCGAGTTTAAAGAGTTCGTCTTCCGGGGTCTTGTGGAAAACGATTGTCCCAACTGGAACCTCAAGATAGAGGTCTTCACCTGAGCGTCCGGACCGGTTCGACCCCTCTCCATGAGCGCCCCGCTTAGCGCGAAACTGTGGATGAAATCTATAATTGATCAGCGTGTTGTGGTGTGAACTTGCTCTTATATGTATCGAGCCTCCCCGACCACCGTCGCCACCATCGGGGCCACCTTGAGGAACAAATTTTTCATGGCGAAAACTTGAACAACCCCTTCCGCCATCACCGGCCGCTACCGAAATTTCGACGTGGTCGACGAACATACCGGCACCGAGGATGGCTATCCAGGGAACGGTACAATACTAATCACACGACCGCGAGAACCGTGGTCTTCAAACTGGACCCGACCAGCTGTGGTCGCAAACAAAGTATCGTCTTTCCCTAGACCGACATTGGTGCCCGGCTTGAAGCGGCGTCCACGTTGACGTACTAGGATGGCGCCTCCTTTAACGATGTTGCCATCGAAGCGTTTTACTCCCAGTCGCTGAGCTTGGCTATCTCGACCGTTTCTGGAGCTGCCCTGACCTTTCTTGTGTGCCATAATCGCTTAGCCCTTGGCTTATTTTGTTTCGATGTCGGTGATTCGAACCTGTGTGAACTTCGTTCGATGACCGATTGTTCGGCGCATGCCCTTCCGCCGTTTTTTAATGAATACCCGAACCTTGTTGTCTAGCACTTCACCTTCAATGACTCCTAGTACCTTGGCGCCCGCTACATGGGGTGATCCACTGATAAACGTTCCGTCGTCGGTGGCTACTAGGAGGACGTTGTCGAAGGTGACAGACTCACCTATCGCTTCGGGGCGATGGCTAACCGTGACCTGTTTCCCAGGTTCGACCTTCGTCTGGCCTCCACCACTATCAATAATCGCATACACGAGACAACCCTTTCGTGAATTTACCTACGATCTTGTATCTGCCGACTAGCTACCATACTGATTGCGACACATCTGGAGGCACGCCAAGCCAAAATACAAACAGAAAGAGTACTACTGCAGTTGGTTCTCTGTAAAGCTATCCTATCGAAGTAGGATTCGAGTGCCACGAATGGATTCGTTACTTAAGGTTCCCAAGAATGAAGGTAAGAGGCGGTCCATTAGTTCAAAATATGACGATAATGCAGGCGTATTTTGGCGAGCATCGTAGAGAATCTCTTCGCGATGTCGCTCTGTATACAGGGTCGCACCCGTACCACCGTCTATAAAAATGAAAGTCGGACTAAGAACGTACCCTCTACGTTCTTGGTAGGTACGGGTCGGAACGACCCGCCGTCTTCCTAGCGAATCGTAGACTTCTCGCTCGCGCGACACCATGCCCGCGCGTTCGTATGGAGCGAAATGGATGGTTCCCGTGACGATAAGTGGGTTTTGATGTTCTTCGCCGAGTTGCCGCCAGTAACTGGCGTCTGAGAAGATTTGCTCGTAAGCTTCCAGATCTTCTTCTGAGAGTTCTTCTGACGATTCGGTATCGGCGTCGCCTAATCGCTGATTGACCGAGTTGTTTTCCTCAGGTGTCGGTCTAATTGGTGGGACGAAATCGGCTTGTTCTTCAGCGGCAGTTATTAAGGAAATAACTTCAGAATCGATGACGTCGAGATCTGAATTAGTCCGCAGTTGACTCCTTAACAATCTGGCGGTCTCCAGATTGGTATCGACATCATCGGTTCCGCCGACGACAAATCCCGCGATCAAAATTCGCTGGAAACCAGTAGTATCGAGTTTAGGTTCAAGTGGCGTTTCGACAGGAATCTCGTACAAGCTTGTACACGCCAAACTTGTTAGCAACAGAGTTAGACTAGCGATCGCTTTGAACACGGTCATTGATTTCCCTAAAGAGATCATAATTCTGTTGGATCATGATGTTATTTGGTTCTAAATCAAGCGCAGCTTCATAAGCTTCCCGGGCTTCGGCAAACAGTCCTTCTTGTTCGTAGGCAATACCAAGATTGTTCCAGGCAGCCGCGTAGCTAGGATCAATCTTCGAAGCTCGTTCCCAGCGATAGATCGCCTCTTTCCAGAGACCTTTTTGTGCGACGGCAATTCCGAAATCAACCTGAGCCCTCGCGTCGGAGCGCTCGTCTGCCTGGACAAAAGTTGGGTCACTGACAGTTAACAGACTCGCGAGCAGGAGGTTCCTGAAAAGCATATCGTTCCTATCCACTATATCCACGTGTTCATAGAGCGGCAAGTCTCATTGTTCTTGGGATTTTGAGGGTTGCATAATTCGTGTATATATCTCGGGTTTGACGTGACCGATAGGAGGGTTTTTTCGACAAGTTGTTAAACTATCAGAGCCTCCCAATACTTATCGGGGCTATCGATTTACTAAGTGTTTTTGTATTGACGGAAGAATTCTTCCGTCAGTTTTGACTCCGCTCAACCTCGGACCAGCTGGGGAGCATAGTCCTGTAGCTGATGGGTGCTGCGGTATCACCTGAGTTTCAATCTTGGTACTTGTTCCTAACTGTCATGGTGAGGCGAGTTCTTACTGCTTTTTCGTAACAAGAACCACGCCAAGAAGGGTGGCTAAACACTGCTTTTACAGCTTGAAATTGGCGAGTTTTTCACCAAGTTGTCGGTTCAAGGACTCTCTTGTTGATCAAATCAATCCTGCCCGGGTCGACATAGCCTCTTGCCGGGATGATGTAACGTAGATATAAATGAAGGTTATTGCCCAGAGCTTATGAGGAAAGTTGAGACCACATGGCGAAAGCGTTAGTTGTCGTCGAATCGCCGGCCAAGGCTAAGACGATAGGCAAATATCTCGGGAAGGACTATAAGGTCAAAGCTTCGGTGGGCCACGTGCGTGATTTGCCGAAGTCTCCCAAGAAAGTATCTAAGGCTGGCCATCGGTTGGATGAGGGCATTGCCACGAACAACGGTTTTGTTCTCGATTATGAAATTACCAATGAAAAAGTTATAAAAGAGTTGAAAGCCGATGCAAAAGCTGTGGACGAAATTTATATCGCGACAGACCCAGACCGGGAAGGGGAAGCGATCGCCTGGCATTTGGCCGAATTACTCAGTACCAAACGAAAGAAGCGAAAAATTGGTCGACTTATTTTTAACGAGATTACGAAACGAGCAGTTTCGGAGTCCCTCGATAACGTTGGAGAAATTAACCGTCGTATGGTTGATGCACAACAGGCGCGCCGGGCTGTCGACAGGCTTGTAGGGTACAAGCTAAGCAAGTTGATGTGGGGCAAAGTCAAACGAGGATTAAGTGCAGGCCGTGTCCAATCGGTTGCCTTGAGGTTGATATGTGATCGTGAGGACGAGATCGATGCGTTTCAATCTGAAGAGTATTGGCACGTGTTCGCTCAGCTTGCAGGGGCTTCGCCGCCAGAATTTCAGGCCAAACTTGCCAAGAAAGGTAAGAACGCTGTCAAGATTGAAAACGAAGCGCAGGCGAACGAGATACTGGCAGAGCTCGAAACGTCTCAATTCAGTGTTAGGTCTGTTTCCACGAAAGAGCGCAAGAAGTCGGCCCTGCCACCGTTTATTACGAGCAAGTTGCAACAGGCGTCACGTTCGCCCGTCAAACGCACGATGGCAATCGCGCAACAGCTTTACGAAGGTATTGAATTACCGGGAGAAGGCGTGGTTGGGTTGATCACGTATATGCGTACTGATTCGACGCGCGTGTCGGACCAGGCCATTGGAGATGTGCGTGATTTCATCCGGACAACGTATGGAGATGAGTTTGTTCCGGAATCCCCTAATAAATATAAGACGAAGAAGGATGCGCAGGATGCTCATGAAGCGATTCGGCCGACCTCGACTGCTTATGATCCAGAGACGGTTCGACCGCACTTAAACAATGACCAGTACTACCTCTACCGCTTGATTTGGAATCGATTCGTTGCGTCACAAATGCCACCAGCAACATTCGATGACACCACTGTGGATATTGCTGCTACTGACTACTTATTTCGTGTCAAAGGTTCGGTGCCTAAATTTAGTGGCTGGATGGCTGTGTATGAAAAAGATACGCCGCAAGGGGATGCCGAAAAGGTTGGATCGTCATCGGATAAAGAATCTCGCGACGGAAGTGGGTTGTTACCAAGCCTTCGTGAAGGCGACGTACTTACGGTCAAAAATTTGATACCGGAGCAGAAGTTTACGCAACCTCCGCCGCGGTTTACAGAAGCGACACTTGTGAAGGAACTCGAAGAGAATGGAATCGGCCGTCCGAGTACCTATGCGTCGATCATTGGAAAAGTTCAGGAGCGGGATTACGTCTTTAAGATTGACGGTCGTTTGAAACCACGCCGACTCGGTCGGGTTGTGACAAGACTTTTGATTGAGAACTACGACGCGATTGTCCAGGTCGATTACACACGAGAAATGGAAGGAAAACTGGACAACATTGAAAGCGGCGCTGACGAATACACGAATGTCCTGACGAAGTTTTACGACCCGCTGGTCAAAGATATCGAGCGAGTCAAGAAAGAGATGAAGGACATTCGTGGGGGGGTGCCCACAGGTGATACGTGCCCAGATTGCAACAAGGTGTTGCTTGAAAAACCAGGGAAATTTGGGATGTTTCTGGCGTGTAGTGGCTATCCAGACTGCAGTTACACTGGCGAGATTGAAAATGAAAAAGAGCTAGCAGATGAGGCCGAAAAAGAGCCGTGTGAGAATTGTGGAAAGCCGATGGTGCTGAAGCGTGGGCAGTGGGGGCCGTTTTTTGCTTGCACACAGTACCCGAAGTGCAAGACCACGCGAAAAGTTATTTCTGGTTCGACTGGATTCGCGGCGGCAAAACCCGATCAGCCGCTGGAAGAAAAGTGCCCGAAGTGTGAATCTCACTTGGTTATTAAGCAGGGTAAGTTCGGGGAGTTTACCGCTTGCAGTAGTTACCCAAAGTGTCGATATATCAAACTAAAGACGATTGGGATAGCTTGTCCAGTTGATGCGGGTGATATTGTCGAGAGGAAGTCGAAGCGAGGCAAGGTCTTTTATGGGTGTGCGAATTATCCCGATTGTGATTTCACACTTTGGAAAAAGCCCGTTAACGATACGTGCCCGCAGTGTAAAGCACCGTTTCTAGTTGAGAAAGTGACCAAGCGCTGGGGACGGCAACTACTCTGTCACGCTGACGATTGTGACTACGTCAGAACAGAGGATGAGTTGGTTGCAGGTTAGTAGATTAAAGGTCGACTTAGAACTGGTTCTATCGAAACAGTTTGTCCTGCGGTTAATCTGTTTGTTCGGATCATTGATTCTCGTATCTCGGAATCGAACTGTCGCATGATTTCTATCGTTGGTGGTGGGCTTGCGGGAAGCGAAGCGGCCTGGCAGGCTGCGCAACGGGGTGTCCCGGTTGCCCTCTACGAAATGCGCCCAGTCAGGCCGACACGAGTGCATCAGACTGACTACTTTGCAGAATTGGTTTGCAGTAATTCGTTCCGAGGCGCCCAGCTTGAAAATGCTGTAGGACTTCTTAAGGAAGAGATGCGACAGCTCGGCTCTCTGATTATAAGGGTTGCCGATGAAACCCGGGTTCCGGCCGGTGGCGCGTTAGCTGTTGACCGCGCAAGATTTGCTGTGGGTGTTACTACGGCTCTTGAAGCGCATCCGTTGATTCATATTTACCGTCAGGAAGTAATCACTATTCCAGACACTAATGCTCAGGCGCCGTTTATTGTAGCCACAGGACCGCTAACTTCAGAGGCACTCTCTTCTGAGATCGTGAGGTTGGTTGGCGACGAACATCTCTTTTTCTATGATGCGATCAGTCCTATCGTAAGTAATGATTCTATCGATCGCGACAAAGTGTTCCGAGCATCTCGATATGGTCGTGACATGTCAGGTGAATTACCAACGGTACCGGCTGGTAACGCGGTCTCAACCGTTGGGAAACCTACTGAGACTGGAGACTATCTGAATTGTCCATTGGATCGTGAGCAGTATTTGTTGCTCCATCAGGCCATTTGTGCTGCCGACTGTGCGGAGGTTCACGATTTTGATAACACAAAGTTTTTCGAAGGGTGTCTGCCAGTCGAAGTACTGGCAGACCGCGGTGTGGATACGTTACGTTTCGGTCCGATGAAGCCGGTTGGGCTGCGCGATCCAAACACTGGTCGTCGACCCTACGCGGTCGTCCAGCTTCGCCAAGACGATTTGGCCGCGGATCACTTTAGCTTGGTGGGGTTTCAGACACAGATGAAATGGGGAGACCAGCAGCGCGTACTTCGATTAATTCCTGGTCTGGAGCAGGCCGAGTTTGTTCGATATGGGATGATCCATCGAAATACTTACATTAATGCGCCTCGTGTACTTGAACCGACGTGGCAAATGCGAAACCGGCCAGAGTTGTTTTTCGCAGGACAAGTCTCGGGCGTTGAAGGCTACGTCGAATCAGCGGCATCCGGCCTGATTGCAGGTCTTGCAGCAGCCGCACTCCACAGTGGTTTTTTATTTCCGTGCTTGCCTAGAACAACGGCGTTGGGGGCTATTGGCTTTTATGTTTCCCATGCCAGCCCAATTAACTATCAACCGACCAATATCGCATTTGGTTTGTTCCCGTCGCTTGACGATCCCGTCCGAGACAAACGAAGTCGCCGGCGAGCGATGGCAGACCGTGCTTTGCGCGATCTAACTAGATGGCAAGAGAGTTTATTCGTAGAGCGGATGGTGAGTTCGAGTGAGCAAATCCAATATCGCGACTGAACAAGTTCAGGCGTTTCTTCAGTATCTTGAGCGTCACCGAAATTATTCTCGGAATACGCTGAGAGCTTACCGGTCGGATTTGTCCCAATATCTGTTGTTTCTTCAGACGTCGCACAAACTAAATGGATTAACCGAAGTGACCCTGGAATATCTAAACAGTGACACGGTTTGGGCATTTCTGAGCGAGTTAGATAAAAGACAGAGACGACACTCGTCTTCGGCACGCAAACTTGCAGCTATTCGGTCGTTCGTCAAATATCTGAAACAGGAAGAACTGCTGAATGGTGATCTGAGAAGGCGTAGAAAGAAACCGCGTCCAGATCGAAAATTGCCGGTGCGTCTGGACATTAACGAAATGCAGACGTTGCTAGCCGCTCCGGATACAGATAAACGTCTTGGCCGCCGTGATCGTGCCATTCTGGAGTTGCTGTATGCATCTGGTTTACGGTTGAGTGAACTGGTGGCAGTCAATCTTGGGGACCTTAACTTAAGCACCCGTTCGCTGCGGGTGATAGGCAAAGGCGACAAAGAACGGGTTGTGCCGTTTAATCGTACGGCCGCTCGAGCTGTTCAGGTTTACCTTCCGGATCGAAGTCAACTTGTTATGGCAGCGGGACTCTCAACAGGAAGGGACGTTACATATTTAGAGGACGAGCCACTATTCGTTAACTATCGTGGCGGGCGTCTTTCAACCCGCAGTGTCGCTCGGTTGGTGCGCCATTATGTCATCAAGTCCAGCACGAAACTTGAGGTTAGTCCGCACAGCTTGCGGCACTCGTTCGCAACGCACTTGCTCGAGCGGGGTGCCAGTTTGCGGGATATTCAAGAATTGCTGGGCCATTCGGACATAACCACTACGCAGCGCTATACCCATGTGAACGCCGCACATTTGAAACGGCAATACCGAAATGCACACCCACGGGCGTAACTGAACTTTGCAAGAGGGGCGGGTTCAGTAGTTTGGTGTGAGAGCTGACTACGTGTCTCTTGTTTCGTCTGTTGCTTCTTGTAGAGCCTCCCATTGGTTCATAAGATCTCCAACTTTCCACATGAGGGTTTGGTGCTGACTAATTTTTTCTTGGGCGGCTGCTTTGTCAACGTAGAACTCTGGCTGAGCCATTTCTATTTCAAGCTCGCGAATGGCTAACTCATGCTTGTTGATCCGTCGCTCTAGCTCCACAATTCTCGCTTCAGAGACCTTCCTTTGTCGTTCGTGACGACGAATTGTTACTTGTTGTTTTCGGTGAGCCGAGGCTGAACCCGGCTTGGAAACAACCTGACCACTGGTGGGCTGGCGTGCACTTGTTGAGTCTTCTTTTCGCTCTAATTTGCTGAGGCGGAATTCTTCATAAAGTCCGGGATAGAGCACCGCCTCGCCGTTTCCTATTTCCAAAATCTTGGAAGCAAGTCGGTCAACGAAGTAGCGGTCGTGCGAGACAAAGATGAGCGTGCCTTTATAGTCGGCGAGTGCGTCTAAAAGCACGTTTGTCGAATCGATGTCAAGGTGGTTGGTCGGTTCATCAAGAAGGAGTGTGTTTGAGGGGCGAAGCAGCATTCGGGCCACCGCTAGCCTTGTACGCTCACCGCCAGACAAAACAGCAACACGTTTGTGAATGTCATCACCTGAGAAAAGAAATCCGCCGAGGATGTTCCGAATGGCTGGGACCATCTGGACGGGTGAGTTGGCAGCCAGGGTATCGTGAACGGTAAGTTTTTCGTCAAGGCGTGTGGCTTCGTCTTGGGCGAAGTATTGAGCTACAACGTTAGCACCTTCGATTCGGTCACCAGTGTCAGGTGCTTCTGCGTCGGCTAGTATTCTCATGAGTGTTGATTTTCCCGATCCGTTTGGACCCACAAGGGCAACGCGGTCACCTCGCTCGATCAGAACATTCGCGCCATCGAAAACATTTAATTTTCCATAGGTTTTCTTGATCCCCTTTAATTCGATTACTGCTCTCGCACTTCTGGTACAACTTGGGAACGTAAAGTGGACTCGTTTTCGCTCCGGCGGAACCTCAATGGGATTGATCTTCTCAAGCATCTTGACTCGACTTTGTACTTGCGCAGCTTTCGTCGCTTGGTATCGAAACCGGTTGATAAACGCTTCTATCCGAGCAACCTCTTCGTCTTGACGTCGTTTCTGTTCTTGTAGACGCTGGAGACGGGCTTCTCGTTCAACCAAGTAGTCGCTGTAACCGCCTTGATATGTGGTCAACTTGCTCAGACCAATCTCTACAACTGTCGTAACGACGGTATCGAGGAAGAATCGATCATGAGAAACCAGGACCACGGCGTGTGGATAGGAAATCAGGTAATCCTCTAGCCAGTTTCGAGCTTCTAGATCGAGATGGTTCGTCGGTTCATCTAAGAGCAGGAGGTGTGGACCACCCAGAAGCAGCTTCGCGAGTGCAATTCGCATCTGCCAACCGCCGGAAAAGGTCTCACACGAATTGTCAAATTGTTCCGGTCGAAAACCTAAGCCTCGGAGTACCACTGTAGTCTTGGCCTCGATATCGTAGCCACCTTGGTCGCGGAACGTTTGCTGGACATCGCTGTAACGATCAAGCATTTGATTATGCTCGGCTTCAGGGATGCTCGGGTCACCGAGTCGGCTCTCTAGGTCATGCATTTCTCGTTGGATTGCGAGCAGTTCGCCAAAACCTTCGCAGGCCTCTGCAAATAGCGAGTTCCCACTATGATTCAGTCCCTCCTGTGGCAGGTAGCCGACAGTGAGGCCGGTAGAACGTGTGATCTCACCTTTGTCAGGCCCATCCAAGCCGGCCATGATTCGAAGGAGTGTGGTTTTACCGGAGCCATTTGGGCCACAGAGTCCCACGCGATCCCCTGAATTAACGTGCCAATTCACAGCGTCGATGAGGACGCGAGCGCCAAATGCCTTTCGAACCCCTGAAAGTTGAATTCTCACAGAACTATATGTCTAAACTAACTAAGGAATGAGCTTGATGACGAGACATTGGCAACCAACGTGAAGGCGTCACTCGGATGTTCAATATTTAACCTAAATGAGGTTGTGCCTGCCCGTATGTTGAACATCTAGTCGTTATGATTGCGTCGTGTGAGCCCACTATGATGTGTGCAATGCGCCGTATTAAACAATCGAATTACTAACGATTTAGCGCGTAACCTCTTAGTTGAGGGCCACTAAGATGTTGATAATTTAGTTGGTTACCACACCAACGAACAAGGTTCGAAAGTGTATACAGAAGTAGCCAAACTCATCAACACTTTCCGTCGTTCAACTAATTGGCGAGGAACGGCGGTGATTTAGTTGTGGGTGAACTGATCTACAATGCCAAGGATCAGAGTGTGTGATATGAGGCAACAGATTTCGTGTTTACGTGTATGCAGTTTCCTGGCAGTCGCCATATTGGTAGGCTGCACCTCGCCAGTATCTGTTGATGAGGCAATCTTTGTAGAGGACGTCACTACAGGTTGGCTCGATGTGGGGATCGATAATTTGGGCCGCAATAAATTGGTTCCTACGATTTCTTTCCGTCTGGCTAACCACTCTGCCGAATCAGTTCGGACGCTACAGCTTATGTCCTCATTTCGGCGCTGCTTCACGGAGGGCCAGCTGGATACCCTGCCAGAGGAGTCGCCACCTGATCCGATAGCTGGCACATGTGCGGGTGAAATGCAGGAGTGGGGTAGCGGCTACCTACGCGCTGTTGGTCGCGAGGGACTTGCATCTGGTGCAACCACCGAAACGTTCACGATGGATTCGGGTCGAGGCTATACCGGAGAGCAGTCAAGACTTGACATGCTACGGCATCGATTGTTCGTCGACGTCAAAGTTGAGCTTTTTGTTAGGCGTGGGTCAGATCAATGGGTAACTCTTGGTGAGCATCCAATTGATCGGCAGCTACTTACCCGGTAGCAGCTTCACATGTCAGTTTGAGCCACCGCAGCGACGAGTTCTCCTTAGGCGAGTCGATAACGGTGGCCTAAAAGTCATCAGGGCTATCACTTGATATTAGATACTGTCACATCACCCTCCAACGATTCTGTCGGTGTCGGTCTTCGTAAAGGATTCGGTCCTTTAGACGGTGCGTCGATTATTGTTTCGAACGTTATTGGAAGCGGTATCTTCATCGTACCCATTTTTGTCGCACAAGCTGTTCCCAACCCAATCGCGATCCTGAGTGTGTGGTTTATTGGTGGGGTCTTGGCTTTTGCAGGTGCCATGGCGTACGCCGAGCTTGCCTCACTTCGACCTCGCGCTGGAGGCGAGTATGTTTATCTTCATGAGGCATTTGGTCCTGTGGTTGGATTCTTAGCTGGCTGGACGTCATTTGTTGCCGGCTTCTCGGGTGCAATAGCCGCAAGTGCTGTTGGGTTTGTGACCTACCTTGAAAGATTTTTCTTCACTGCCGGAGACACGGAACCGATCTTGAGTCTTTCGTTTGGATTGGTGACGCTGAGTATCTCACCTCAGTCGATTATTGCTCTTGGGCTCATTGCGGTTTTTACGGGTGTGCATATTGTGGGTATTGGTCCAGGTGGTTTTGTGCAGAACTTTCTTGCGACTCTTAAGGTGGTTTTGTTACTGGCCTTCGTTGTTCTGGGATTTTCGTTCGGGCAAGGGGGCGGGCACAATTTCATTGATAGCGGCGGGCCTGTAACGATGTCGACTTTACTGCTGGCTTTAATTCCAGTCATGTTTAGCTATTCCGGATGGAATGCCGCAACGTATGTCGCTGAGGAAATCAAGGACCCTGGTCGGAATATACCCTTGGCGATGGGAATTGGTACAGCACTTGTCGTGACGATTTATCTTCTCTTGAATTTTCTCTACCTTTATGCCCTTCCGGTGTCCACGCTGGCGACGGTTGAAACGCGTGTGATTGATGCGACGGCCGGACAGTTGTTTGGTCCGGCCGTCGCCGCGCCGTTGGCGATTGCTTCGGCGGCTATGATCGCGGCGAGTGTGAGCGCTATGGTCTTGGCGGGTCCTCGCGTTTACTACGCCATGGCGCAAAATGGACAATTCTTTTCGGCAATGGCTAGGATTCATCCTCGATATCGGACCCCTGCGATTGCGATCGTTGCCCAAAGCCTCTGGGCCAGCGTATTGGTGCTGACGGGCACATTTGAGCAGTTGGTTGAATACACCGGATTTGCAGTGGTACTGTTTGCCGGGTTTGCAGTGTCGGCCGTATTCGTTTTGCGACATCGACACCCTAATGCCCATAGACCGTTTAAAGCGTGGGGCTACCCAGTCGCTCCGTTGGTGTTCGTGTCTGGAAGTTTTATGATGGTAGTCAACGCGGTCTTTCGGAGTCCGGTTACTTCCTTGGCGGGGTTGGCCATTATTGCTGTGGGCGTGCCGGTATACTTCGCCGTCTGGAAGAAATAGATGTTGAGAAAGTCATGACCCAAAACATCAAGAATCTCACTTTTTACGGTACCACGGTAATATCGGTGCGTCACTTGGGGAACACGGTGATGGCCGGCGATGGTCAGGTCACGCTAGGGGCTACGGTTGTCAAACAGGGGGCATCCAAGGTTCGCCGTCTTTACAATGACAAGGTTATCGCAGGCTTTGCCGGCTCGGCTGCAGACTCATTTGCGCTTTATTCACGTTTTGAATCCAAGCTTGAAGCTTATCGTGGAAATCTTGAACGGTCGGTTGTGGAGTTGGCTAAGGACTGGCGAACCGACCGCATCCTCAGGCGGCTTGAAGCCATGCTTGTTGTTGCCGACCAGTCATCCACCTTTCTCTTATCTGGCACGGGTGACGTTATTGAACCCGATGATGGCATTGTAGGGATAGGCTCTGGAGGTGCGTATGCAGTGGCTGCGGCAAAATCGCTGGCCCGCAACACTGACCTTGCGGCAAGCGTAATTGCTACCGAAGCCATGAAGGTAGCCGCCGAGATTTGCATTTACACGAATACCAATGTCACGATCGAAGAACTCTGAGTCGCTTTTTTTGGCGGCGATGAGAGATGTTCATACCAGGGCTGATGCCAATTTATCTTCCTGAAACCACCGCTACTAGTGTTGATGCTCTGACACCTCGTCAGATCGTCACCGAGCTCGACAAGTACGTGGTCGGCCAGAGTCGGGCCAAGCGTGCTGTAGCTATTGCACTTCGCAACCGGATGCGTCGGCAAAAGCTTTCGCCAGACTTGGCTGAAGAAGTTGCCCCTAAGAACATTTTGATGATTGGCCCCACCGGGGTGGGTAAGACCGAAATTGCTCGACGACTAGCTCGTTTAGCCCAGTCACCGTTCATCAAGGTTGAAGCTTCAAAATTTACGGAAGTTGGCTATGTGGGGCGCGATGTCGAATCAATGGTCCGCGACTTGGTCGAGCTTGCAGTGGACATGGTCCGAGAAGAGCGTTTAATCGAGGTAAAAGAAAAGGCTCACGAGAACGCCGAAGACCGCTTGCTCGATCTCCTCCTGCCTCCCGTACCTGTGCCGACGACTGGAACACCCCCTGACCCTCAAGGGACTCGAGACTTAGCCAATCGAACCCGTGAGAAGTTCCGAGAGCAACTTCACGCCGGTCTTCTTGATTCGCGAGTTGTTGAGGTTGACGTTCTTGAGCGGGGCACACCATCGTTCGAGATTGTTACCGGAACTTCGGTGGAAGAAATTGATATCAACGTTAAAGATATGCTGCCAAATCTGTTTCAGGGGCGCTCGAGGAAGCGGCGGATGAAGGTACCTGAAGCGCTTGAGCACTTGACGCAAGAGGAAGAACAAAAACTTGTTGATATGGAGAGTGTTGGCCGTGCTGCTGTAACAAGGGTAGAGCAGGCCGGTATTATTTTTATCGATGAAATCGATAAAATCGCAGGGCAGGGAGGAGCTCAAGGTCCGGATGTGAGCCGAGAGGGTGTCCAGCGGGATATTTTGCCGATTGTAGAAGGTACGACGGTCAACACAAAACATGGCATGGTCCGAACGGACCACATTCTTTTTATCGCGGCCGGCGCGTTTCATGTCTCGAAGCCATCTGATTTGATTCCTGAGCTGCAAGGACGGTTTCCGATTCGGGTCGAGTTGGAGGCATTAGGCACGGACGAATTTGTTCGCATTTTGACCGAGCCAAAAGGTGCGCTTGTCACTCAGTACATGGCGCTTCTTGCGACTGAGGGTCTAGATCTTCGTTTTGGTGAGGACGCCGTGAAGCGAATAGCAGAGTTTGCCACACTTGTTAACGAGCGCACCGAGAATATCGGTGCGCGCCGGTTGCACACGGTGCTGGAGAAACTCTTGGACGAGATTTCTTTCGAAGCCCCGGATATGCTGGAGCGGCAAGTTTCGATCGATGCAGAGTATGTCGAAAAGATGCTTATCGACATAGTGAAGAATGATGACCTGTCTCGTTATATTTTGTGACCTAGTTGAAACGCTGTGTCTTTCCTTACGTGGTTCGTCGCGCTCAGACCCTTGTAATGATTAGATCCCTTCGGTGGGGGACAGTGGTAAACGGCGCAGCGATGCTAGCCTTGCTCGGTGTGGCATTCGGCTGTGGGATGCGTGGTCCTCCACTTCCACCCTTAGTGTTCGTGCCAGGTTCAGTAACGAACTTAGAGATTGAACGAGTCGACAACGACGTTTTCATTACTCTAGAGATACCCTCTGTGAATTCAGACGGCGTCCAACCCGCTGATCTGGCCCGCCTGGAAGTCTATGGCCTGACCACGCAAGTCGATCCGGACCAACCGGTGTTTTTGTTGCCGTTAACAGAGTGGCTTGAGTATGCCACGCTAGTTGCTACGATTGTTGTAGAGCAATCGGATAGCGTTACGGAGGCGGATGCCGAGACTGAGCCTGGCCAATCACAATTACGACGTCAAGGAGAAGAGGTGACCGTGGTCGAGTCGTTGACTCCTGAAGTGATGGCGCCAGTCTTGGTGGAACCTGAGATAAATGAAAACGAAGAGGAACAGCCAGAGTTTGGGATGCCTGTCAAAACATTGTCACTGGTGTTGGCAGCTACTCCGCCGCCGCCCAGGCGGACTTACGTTGTGGTTGGTGTCTCAAGTCAGGGTCGCCAAGGTCTCCCATCTGAGCGTCTAGATATAACTTTGGGAGGCGCAGCCACTGCTCCGGGAGCACCGGAAATTACTTACACTGAAACAGCTATGTCTTTAAAGTGGGTTGCGCCCCGGTCAGCACGATTGCCTATACAAGAATTGATCGATGATTCGCTTCTATTATCTGAGCCGATCGTCGAATGGCCGGATGAGACAAAGTACTTTGTATACGCGGTTTCAACTGATGGTGACAGCACTGCTGAGCGAGAAAGAATCGAACCACTTAACGTCATCCCGACGGTGGAGACTTCATATGTGGAATCCGAGATAACGTTTGGATCAGAGTTGTGTTTTTCGGTGCGGGCACTGGATGAAATTGATTCACTCCCAGTTCAAGGTCGCGCGTCGCCATCGACTTGTGTGACACCCGTGGATACCTTTGCACCAGAGCCACCAGTTGGTCTGTTAGCCGTGGCCAGCCAAGATGCGATTAGCCTGGCATGGGACCCAAGCCCTGAAGTCGATATTTCAGGGTATCTGGTCTTGCGTCGAACTGACCCAGGTGCGACACTTCAACCGCTAACACCAGAACCGATTACTGAAACCACGTTTCGCGATATCGACATTCGCAGTGACGAACGGTATGTGTATGCCGTGCAGGCAGTTGATAGTGCCATGCCACCCAATATTAGTTTGGCGTCACTTGAGGTTCGGGAACAAGCTCGGTAAGAGGAGTCATGGAACGTATCTTTAGAATTGAGCTGCAGGGTTCTTCCGTATACGCCCTTCGGGATGATGAGGAAAACACGTGGCATCGTCTTAGCGGCGACCTATTTGGTGAGTTTAATCGAGGGCAAGTAATCGAGGGCAGAGAGTTTCGGGTACTTGCGCCGGTCCGACCGTCTAAGATAGTGGCAGTCGGATTGAACTACCGGGATCATGCCAAAGAGATGAATAAACCGTTGCCAGAGGAACCGCTAATTTTTCTAAAACCCTCGACCGCGATTATTGGCCACGGTGACGCTATCGTGCTCCCCTCGACGGCTGGGCGAATTGATTATGAGGCCGAACTCGGAATCGTTATTGGTAGACGTGCCAAGTCTGTGACAGCGGAAACTGCGTCGGATTACATCCTTGGGCTAACTTGTGTGAACGATGTGACGGCGCGAGCGCTACAGGCAAAAGACGTACAGTACACTCGGGCCAAAGGCTTTGATACGTTTGCACCAATTGGACCTTGTATCGTGACGGGTGTGGATGGTGGCGCCTTGGATGTTGAATCTTGGGTGAATGGTGAGCGGAGACAGGCGTCCAATACCCGCGAGTTAATTTTCGGCCTTCGACAACTGGTCGCTTTCGTTTCCGGCGTTATGACGTTGTTGCCCGGCGACGTCATAGCCACTGGTACACCCTCAGGTGTTGGTCCGTTGACAGCGGGTGACCAGGTTGTCATTAAGGTTGACCAGGTGGGTGAACTTTCTAGTCAGGTAGTCAAAGAATCAGGTGCAGACGGAGAATCAAAGCTATGAAACTGTTCGTCGATACGGCCGCGATTGAAGAGATAGAGGAACTTTTACCGCTGGGTATAGTCGATGGGGTAACGACAAATCCTTCACTTCTTGCAAAGGCAGGCGGCGATTCTCGGCAAGTACTCAAGACAATTTGTGAGCGGGTCGGTGGACCGGTTAGTGCTGAGGTTGTCACCACTGATGCCGATGCCATGATTCTGGAGGGGCGTAGTTTAGCAGCGATAGACGACCATATCGTTGTTAAGGTGCCCTTTGGGCGAGCCGGCGTTACTGCTTGCGGCGCGTTGGCGGGTGAGGGAATCCGGGTGAATGTGACGTTAGTGTTTTCTGCGACGCAGGCTCTGTTGGCCGCCAAAGCTGGTGCGACCTATTGCAGTCCTTTTGTGGGGCGGCTCGATGACGTCGGTGTGTCTGGCATGGATCTGATCAGTCAGATCGTGAATATCTATGACAACTACGATTTTACGACGGAGGTGCTTGTTGCGAGTATCAGGGGACCCATGCACATCATTGAGTCCGCACAACTGGGTGCGGATATTTGCACCTGTCCGGCCAAGGTGATCGATGCAATGTTCAAGCATCCATTGACCGACATTGGCTTGAAAAAGTTCTTGGCTGACTGGGAGAAAGCCCAAACCGAACGTGTGTAATCTTCAACTCTCATGGATAAGAATCGTCGTCTTGCTGAATACGAGAAACAAGCTGAGTTAGGCGGCGGGGATGCCCGGCTAAAACGCCAGCATGACTCCGGAAAATTAAGTGCGCGTGAGCGTATAGAACAGTTTTTCGATAACGGGACCTTTCATGAACTTGACAAGCTTGTAACACACCGCTGTCGTGATTTCGGGATGGAGGAGCAGTTGATTCCCGGGGATGGTGTAGTCACAGGTTATGGCCGAGTCGATGGTCGGGTCGTGTATGCGTTTGCCCAGGACTTTACCGTGTTTGGTGGTTCGCTATCCGAGACTAACGCCTCGAAGATAGTTAAGGTCATGGATCTGGCGGTTCAAAACGGTGCGCCGGTGGTAGGTTTGAACGACTCTGGCGGAGCCCGTATCCAAGAGGGTGTGCTGTCGCTTGGCGGATATGCGGATATTTTCCTTCGGAACACTTTGGCTTCCGGGGTGGTGCCGCAGATTTCGGCGATTATGGGACCTTGCGCTGGTGGGGCCGTTTATTCTCCTGCAATTACGGATTTCACGGTCATGGTCGAAGGAACAAGTTACATGTTTGTAACGGGCCCTGATGTTCTTAAGACGGTTACCCATGAAGAAGTCACAAAGGAGGAATTAGGTGGCGCAGCAACGCACAATGAACAGAGCGGGGTAGCGCATTTTTCAGTTGCCACAGACCAGGAATGCTTACATCTCATCCGGGCACTCTTAGGGTATCTGCCAAGCAACAATCTGGACGATGTGCCGCTGGGCGACTCTACTGATCCGGTTGATCGAGAAGAAAAGAGCCTCGATACCTTGGTGCCCGATGCCCCAAACCAACCGTACAATATTCTCGACCTCATTAATCGCGTTGTTGATGACGGTGAATTTCTTGAGGTGCACAAGCACTTTGCCCGGAACCTTGTCGTTGGATTTGCCCATTTGGGTGGTCGATCAGTTGGCATTGTAGCCAATCAGCCGGCTCACCTAGCTGGTACTCTTGATATTGATGCGTCGGTTAAGGGCGCGCGATTTGTTCGCTTTTGTGACGCATTTAACATTCCCTTGGTGACTTTCGAGGATGTTCCGGGGTTCTTGCCGGGAACTCGGCAAGAGTACGGAGGCATTATTAGGCATGGTGCCAAGTTGTTGTTTGCCTTCGCTGAGGCGACTGTTCCGAAACTGACAGTTATCACGCGGAAAGCATATGGCGGCGCGTATTGCGTGATGTCTAGTAAGCACATCAGAACCGATTTAAATCTCGCGTGGCCGACAGCTGAGATTGCGGTTATGGGACCAGAGGGAGCAGTCAATATCTTGTACAAACGGGACTTAGAGTCGGCTGATGACGCGGACCAGTTACGAAAACAGCGGGTCGAGGAGTTCAGAGAAAAGTTAGCCAACCCATTTGTTGCCGCGTCTCGGGGGTTTATCGACGAGGTAATTCAGCCGCGCGCCACCAGGCCAAGATTGATTGCCGCATTGGCGAGTCTCGAAGGAAAACGGGATAAGAATCCTCCCAAGAAACACGGAAACATTCCTCTGTGAGTAAGTTGCAGCGAGATGATGTTCTGGCGATTCGATGATTATGAGATGGTCGTGATCTGCCTGCTGTTTGCAGCCATAACTCACACTAAATGCTACACTTAAGCGACAATTTGTTTTCTTTGGACTCAGGCACTTCATAGGTGAACTGTGAAAGTTCTTATTGCCAATAGAGGTGAGATTGCCGTTCGCATCATGCGGGCGTGCCGAGAACTTGGTCTGCCGTCGGTCGCGGTTTATTCAGATAGCGATCGCTTGGCACCGCATGTTCGGTATGCGGACCAAGCTATTGGCCTGGATGCTGATGCACCAGACGATACGTATCTTGACATCGAAAAGTTGCTTGACGCTGCTCATCGAGCCGGTGCAGAAATGGTGCATCCGGGATACGGATTTCTCGCTGAGAACGCTGAATTTGCCACGGCCTGTCTAGAAGCAGGACTTAAGTTTGTAGGCCCTCCGCCTGAGGTCATCGCTCTGATGGGAGGCAAAACGAGCGCTCGGTTGGCGGCTAAGAAGGCCGGCGTACCCGTTGTGCCTGGCACGGAATCACCCCTAGATGCCTCCTCTACGGAGCATGCAGCCCTGGAAACAGCAAAAAATATTGGCTATCCACTTTTCGTAAAAGCTGTTGCGGGCGGTGGGGGAAAGGGAATGCGCTTGGTAAAAGAGCCTTCCGAGTTAATTGGCGCAGTAGAGACTGCTCGTTCAGAAGCTCAAGGTGCATTCGGTGACTCAGCGGTTTATCTGGAACGTTCTGTGAATCCGGCCCGCCACATTGAGGTACAGATAATGGCCGACAACCACGGACGGGTTGTGCCGTTTGTCGAACGCGAATGTTCGGTCCAGCGTCGGCACCAGAAGGTAATTGAAGAAACCCCCTCACCTGCCGTTAGCGAGGAAACCCGCCAGGGGTTAGCTGCGGCTGCTCGTGCCCTTGCTGAGGGTGTGGGCTATGTCAACGCGGGCACCGTTGAATTTCTTCTAGATGACGAAGAGAAATTTTACTTTTTGGAAATGAACACCCGGCTACAAGTGGAGCATCCGATAACAGAGATGGTCACGGGTATGGATCTTGTTCATTGTCAGCTTCGTGTTACGGCCGGTGAGGCGTTGAATCTAGACTCCGAGAAGGCGATCAAGCCTCAGGGGCACGCTATCGAGTGTCGGGTCTATGCGGAAGATCCAGAAGTTGGTTTCATACCATGTCCTGGCCGTATTACGAGGCTTGTCCAGCCGTCGGGACCTGGAATTCGGGACGACAGTGGTGTCGACGAAGGTTTCACAGTGCCTGTGTTTTATGACTCGATGATCTCAAAACTGGTTGCTTGGGCCCCCGATCGGACTAAAGCCATTGAACGAATGAGACGAGCATTGGGCGAGTATCAAATTGAGGGCGTGAAAACGACGCTACCGTTCTTTCGGTGGATGCTTCAACAACCCACTTTTTTGGAGGGAAATGTCCATACCGCATTTCTAGACCAACTTCTGGCGGATAGGCAGCGTGGCAGTTTTTCCGTGGTTACCAGTGAGGCTGAGGAGCAGGTTGTGGTGGCGGCTGCGGTCCACACATTTTTGACGACTAAAAATAGATCGTATGAATCATTGCCGCTCCAGGACTCCAGTATATGGCGTCGGATCGCACGACGGGAAAGTCTTCGATGACAGCGTCCAAACCGATCCAAATAGAGGTCGCTGGAAAGTTGTATAGGGTGACCGTGGAACCAATTTCAACGGTGGCCGGTCACTTCCGCGTGATGTGGGATGAGAATGAGTACGTCATCAATGCCGGTCGACTGGACTCGCAGACCTTGTCGTTGATAGGAATTGGAAAGAATAATTCAAGCATTGAAGCACGAATAGTGGACTTCGGGAGTCGAGGCGACCTTAACGTCACGATCAACGGCCTGTCGCAACGTGTCAGAGTTAACCAAGGCCCGCGAGTCGGTAGTGGCGATAATGGTGCCGCGTTGGTGGGCCAGAACGAAGTTGTTGCGCCGATGCCAGGAAGAGTAGCGAGGTTGCTGGTTCAAGTAGGGGATACGGTTGTAGCTAACCAGAGTGTTGTTGTTGTCGAAGCGATGAAGATGGAGAACGAACTTTCGACTGAACGAGCTGGTACCGTTAAACAAATCTTGACCTCGGAAGGGGCATCTGTTGATGCAGGAACCGTGCTTCTTGTAGTTGAATAATTGAGTGCGAACATATGAGTGACGAACAGTCAAAGTCATCTGAATCGTCGTCGACGAACAGTACCGGTTTGTCGTGGTCAACGCGGTGGCGGCGCCTATCTCTAGTCCAGTATCTACCTCTCAAGTTTCGCCGGTATGCTGGTCGATTGGTTATTGCTGCTGTTGCGCTGATTGCAGCAGTGTTGGTGTCCGTAGTTACGGTTGATTTGGGTCCTGCTGTTAGGTCACAAGCCGAACGAGCTGCATCAACTCAGCTCGACCGTCCTGTGCATATCGGTCGCCTTGGCACTTATCTGCTCCCTGGGCGGTTTCTAGTTGAGGACTTGGTTATCGAAGGGTTGTCACCTAGGGACGAACCGTTTTTTACGGCCGATCAGATTATCGTGTCGACCTCGTGGCTAGCTTTACTTCGAGGTGAAATTCTTGTTGATGACGTTGAAATAGGTCCTTGGCGAATGGTTGCGGAAAGTTTTCAGGATGGTCGGCAGAGTTTTCCTCGGTTTGTGGCCCAAGAAGAAACTCGAACTGAGTCGGCTATCGATGATGAAGATGTAGTTTTAGACCAAAATAATGGTCGACGCATTGTGACGACTGTCCAGAGACTGCTCGCGCATGACGGTGAGTTTATTTATCGCGACCACAATGTTCCTTGGAATGTGACCGCTAGAAATGTCGACATGACGATGGCTAAGGGCGACAACTATGGCGGGGAAGTGTCGTTTACTGACGGTTTGGTAGAAATCATGGCATTTGAGCCGATGACGGCCAAGATGCGTGCCGACTATGAACTAGATGGTGGTGACGTAAACTTGTCTCAGATCGACTTGACGATGGACGGGCTTTATTCGGCTCTCACTGGAAAAGTTGATCTTGCAAATTGGCCAGAACAGACATATCAAATTGTGGATTCGGATATTGATCTGCCCACGATGAAGGATATTTTCTTTGCCGATGACCCCTTCACAGTTACTGGTGATGCTCGTTTCTTTGGGGCGTGGCACATCTTTGATGGTGGCCGTGAACTGACGGGACGGTTCCAGAGCGATGACTGGACACTTAATGGGTTGGCGTTTCCAGGCACGAATGGCTCCTTAGTTTGGACACGAGATAGGTTCGAAGTTGTCGACTATGAGTCTGGGTTTTACGGTGGCGATGCTCGGCTGACGTATTTAATGGCTCCGCTTGGCACTAGCGAGCAGGGTATGGCAACCCTCGATACTACAGTCACGGATGTTGATGTTTTCGCTTTGTCGGAAGCCGTGGCATTGGCCGGCGTGAGGCCAGACGGCGCGGTCAGCGGACACAATATACTTCGTTGGCCACTGGGTCAGTTTGACAGTCATACCGGCACAGGACGTCTTGAGGTCACGGCACCGAGTGGTTCTGCTTCGCTGATGACTCCCCAGACAACGGGCAACAATCCGTCGGTAATCGGGTCATACGCCGCCGTCGAATTTTCACCGAGTGGTGAGCCTTGGAGGTTTCCAGTCGGCGGTGAGGTCGCCTACACGATCAAACCTGACTGGATTGAGATTTCACCGAGCCGATTGGCCACGCCGGCAACCTGTATCGAGTTTGAAGGCAAGACGGCTTTTGGCGAGGAATCCAACATACCGTTCAAGGTGTCTAGTATCGACTGGCAGGAAAGCGATCGATTGATGTCCGCCTTCATGACCGCCTTTGGTCGTGACACCAATGAGTTCTCGATTGGTGGTCGAGGCCACCTAAATGGGGTCATGTTGGGAGCATTTTCTCGACCTCGGATTGAAGCTACTTTTGACGGTGTGGCGATCGAAGCATGGAATGCACCTTGGGGTCGTGGCACGGGTCGCGTAGTTGTTGAAAATTCGTATCTTGACGTGGTTGATGGCGTTTTTGATCAAGCTGGGGCGGTTGTTCATGTGGATGGACGATTCGCCATTGGTTTTCCGAGAGTTGATGGCGGTGAAGAAATCAACTCTCGATTTGATCTGGAGTCGTTTCCTGCCCAGCGTTTGCGCGATGTCTTTTCAATTGATGGATATGCGATTAATGGTCCCCTTACCGGTGAGATTCATCTGTATGGCTACTACCGGGAGCCGTTCGGGTTTGGAAGTTTGAGTCTCGCGGAACCAGAAGCATGGGGTGAACCCTTTGACTTTGCAGCGGCTGGTCTTCGGTTCGAGGGGGCCGGTGTCAGAATGGATGGCTTGGAAATTGGTAAGGGGAGTGGCCAGCTTACAGGAGCTACGTTCATTAGATGGGACGGAACTTATTCGTTCAATATCGATGGCCGAGACATCCCCCTCGAATCAATTCGAGGTTTTGGTGTTACTCGTGCGCGATTGGGTGGAAGTGCAACGTTTGCAGCTAGCGGAGCCGGGGTGTTGGCTGACCCCAGCTATGAGCTGCGTGGTGCCATCAGCGACCTCAGCGTTAATGATGAGATTGTGGGACAGTTGTCTGGCCGTGTGAACGTCCGCGAGGGGCTTATGGGGATTGAAGTCGAAGTTGGGTCACCGAGTTTGGCAATCTCGGGTTCTGGGCGTGTCGACCTGTCTTCTGATAGTGAAGCTGATTTACTTTTACGGTTTACCAACACGACATTAGACCCCTATGTTCGTGCATATACCTCAATGGTGCCTGAGGCGGCGTCAATGGTGGTTTCAGGCACGCTTCAGGTGACGGGGCACTTGCAAAATATTAATTCGCTTCTCATGCGAGCTACCGTTGAGCAGCTTGAACTTGGTGTTTTTGACTACCTGGTCCGCAATCAGAACCCAATTGAACTCGTGCTTGATGACAACGTTCTTCAGGTTCAACACATGAATCTTGTTGGCGAAGGGACCGCACTCAATGTGTTCGGCGAAGTTGATTTGGTTGATGAACAGATCGGATTGCGTACTGAAGGCGATGCGAACCTTAGGTTTTTACAAGGATTTTTTCCCGATCTTCGCAGTTCCGGGACGGGACACTTGATTGCTGAGATCACCGGAACATTTCGCCAGCCAGTTATCGTGGGTAATACCACGGTTGATGGCGGGCGGGTAAGACATCTTTCCCTTCCCCACAGTCTTGAGGATATTGGCGGCGAAATTGTATTCGAGCCGAACGGGATTCGCTTCGATGCTCTGAGTGGTGTGATGGCCGATGGCCAGGTCCAGTTTGGCGGACGAGTTGGACTCCGGGGCTACGAGGTTACAGAACTTAACATCACCGCCACGGCGTCAGAGATGAAGCTCAGGTTTCCAGAAGGTATCCGTTCTGTAGTTGATGCGGAGCTAACCCTCGGTGGCGAGATCGATGATGCCGTGCTGACTGGTCGCGTCGACGTTCGAGACGCAGTGTGGTTGAATTTGTTTGAGCCGAGTACGGAATTCTTGAGTTTTGCGAATCCCGACAGCGCGTTAGTTCAACAGTCGGTCGAGTCGATCTTGCCGCTGAGATACGACGTGCGTATCGTTGCTCCTTCGAGTTTACGTATCAGTGACAACACGGCTCGCATTGTGTCGAGTGCTGAGTTGACCTTGTCTGGGACCTTCGATCAACCGCTTCTATTGGGTAATGCCGAGATCGAGCGAGGGGAAGTATTTTTTGAGGGAAATCGCTACCGGGTTACGCGTGGCAGTATAGCGTTCGCCGACCCGACGTCTACTGACCCGTTCTTCGACATTGAGGCTGAGACTGACATCCGTGTGCCTGGCCAGACCTATCGGGTCACGATCGGCGTCAGTGGAACCATGGATCGGCTTGATCCTGAATTATCGTCAGATCCACCACTGCAAGAAACGGAGATTCTGTCGCTTTTGCTCGGTGATATTCGGGATCCTCAAGCGGCTGAGATTCGGGCCTTACGAGCCCAAGAAGCGTCCCGCCAAGAACTTCTGCAAGCTGGCGCAGCGCGTCTGTTGACCAGCCCAATTTCCTCTGGTGTTGGCCGTGTTGTGGAAGAGTCTTTCGGTGTTGATTCATTTGAAATAACTCCAGCTCTGGACCCGGCGACGCTGCAGTCAACCCAGTTGTTGCCGACGGCTAGGTTGTTAATCGGAAAACGTATTTCGAACCGAGCCCATGTCACATTTTCTCGGGCGGTGAGCGGTGCCAATCAAGATTTGATTGTTGTGCTTGAGTACGACCAAAACGATCGACTTTCTTGGATCGTGTCACAAAATGAAGATCGGACCTACGCACTCGATTTCCGGGTGCGCCATGCCTTCTGATGTATGCCACGAAGAAGTGTTTGTTGAAAGGGGCGCTGGTCGTCAGCTTTGTTGTTGCAGGCTCTGTTTCAGTGAACGCCTCGCAAATTGACCAATTTGTTGGCGAAATTGTTAGCGAGGTAACACTTCTCAGAGAAGGGCGAGTTCTTCAAGATCCGTCGGTTCTGGAACTTGTTGAGACCAAGGTTGATCAGCCACTTTCGATGCGACAGGTCCGCGAGAGCCTGAGCCATCTATTCAGTCTTGGCGTGTTCGAAGACGTTCAGGTCGTTGCTAGTCTAGGTTCGTCCGGGCTGTCACTGCGTTATGACCTTCAACCGCTTGTTTTGATCGATCGGATCGAGTTCGAAGGTGACATCGAGATTTCCAGTGGTGAACTTCGCGATGCAATGCGGCAGTCTCACGGGGCGTCTTTTGAAGCCAGTATGGTTGAATCAGTAACCCACACTATTCAGGATGTTTACCGCTCGAGGGGTTTTTTTCAGTCTAGTTTGTCCACGCGTCTAGAAAGAACGGGTTCCGGACGCACACTTTATGTCGCGGTTGAACCTGGCCCACGGGCTCTGATTTCCCAGATCTTTGTCACTGGTATTTCGTCTACTTTGTATTCACTCACGCTCAACCGACTTGATCTCGAAGTAGGGCAAGTCTATGACGGTAACGTCGTTGACGAACGATTGCTTGACTACGAAGATGACCTCAGGCAAGAGCGGTACTATGAGGCAGATTTGAGTCACTCGATTGAGGTTAGTCCAGCAGGCGACCGAGTTGACCTGAGATTAAATATCCGGCGTGGGCCACGTATTGACGTCATGCTTGCTGGCGACAGCGTTCCTGGTGCTGATTTGGCTGAACTGGTTCCCGTTGAACGAGAGGGTTCGGTTGACGAAGACCTTTTAGAGGATGCTGACCGAAGAATTGCAGGGCTTCTGACTGGGCTAGGATACCGAGATGCTACCGTCCTTCACAGTCGCGAGAGTGCTGATGAAGACCTTGCAATTGTTTTCACGGTTAACCGAGGACAACTATATGAAATTGGAGAGGTGGTAATCAGCGGTCATGTTTCTGTGTCATATGCCGAATTGGAGGAACTGATTGACTTGCCGGTTGGCCGCCCCCTGATTACGAGTGAACTTGATACGGCAGTTTCTTTGGTCACAGAACATTACAGTCGACTGGGGTTTGCGACGGTTCTAGTGGAGCCGATAGTTACGGAAATGGATAAGCCAGGGCAGACAAATGGCGAGGTCCGAGTACGTTGCGAGATCAAAATCACCGAAGGTGTATTGACGCGAGTGCGATCAGTCACGATAGAAGGAGATCGGCAGTTGCCTCGACAAGTCTTGGAGACGGCTATTCGGTCGCGCGTTACGGAACCGTATTATCCACAGCAGGTCGTTTTGGACCGAGATGCCATTCGTCTTTTATATTTGAATGCAGGATTTGAACGAGTAGTCGTCACAGTCGAACCGGATTTCGATGATAGCTTGGAAACCGTTGACTTGGTTTACCGGGTCATTGAGGGACCCCAAGTTATGATCGAACACGTGTTGATTGTTGGAAATAATACGATTAAATCTGCCGCAATCAGACGGGAAGTCACCCTACGTTCCGGCGAACCCTTGAGTTTAGTCGAGGTTGCAGAGACTAGACGCCAACTCAATGCGCTTGGGCTTTTTCGAAGGATTGATATTCGAGAGTTTAGTCATGGTGGCCGAGACCTGCGTGATGTTGTGGTTATTGTCGACGAGGCACCGGCTACTAGGATTGGGTACGGCGGTGGGCTTGAGGCTTCGGTTCGACTACGGCGTGAGACTGACATAGAGGGTAGCCAAGCAGTTGAGCGGCTTGAGTTTGCACCAAGGGGATTTTTTCAGATTGGCCGGCAAAACCTTTGGGGAAAGAACCGTTCGATCAATCTTTTTACCCGCGTGAGTCTGCGTCGACAGAATGATCCAGTCCGATTGCAGATAGGGGAAGGAGTTAACAGCCTTGGGTTCAATGAATATCGCGTGCTCAGTACGTTTCAAGAACCACGTGTAATGGGGACCAATTGGGACGGTTTTATTACGGGTTTTATAGAGCAAGCTATTCGACCTGGATTTGACTTGTTTAGCCGAGGCGTCAATGCGCAGATCGCACGTCAGTTAACTTCCACGATAACCGCGTCTGTTGATTACGGCTGGGGGCAAAACAATACTTCGAACAAGGCACTGAATCCTGAAGACGAACCGTTGGTTGACCGACTGTTTCCTCAGGTCCGATTATCCACTTTTTCTGGGAGCTTGGCTCGTGACACCAGAGACGACCCGGCGGATCCTCGGCGCGGTGAAGTGCTTAGCGTCGATGCCGAGGTGGCTGGTCGGACTATCGGGTCAGAGGTTGGATTTGTCAAGACGTTCATGCAGGCCTTTGTGTATCGAGAAATTCCAGGAGCGTCACGCTTTGTCGTAGCGGCCGGCGCGCGAGTTGGTCTTGCAAGGGCATTCCTGAGATCGGTGGATCTTCTTGACCCACAAAACAGGTCGGTTGCGGTTCTTGAGTCTCCGGTTGAGCTTCAGGTAGGTGAGTTGCCACTTAGTGAAAGATTTTTTACGGGCGGCGATACCACTGTTCGAGGATTCGCACTGGACCGACTGGGTGATGGCGACACAATCGATCAAGATGGATTCCCGCAAGGAGGCAATGCAGCGTTAATTTTTAACGCTGAATTACGCACCAGAGTTACTAGAACAATAGACCTTGTTGGGTTCTTGGACGCTGGCAATGTTTATAACCGAGTCAGCACGGTCAGTCTATCTCGTATACGGGCTGGCACTGGGTTCGGTGTACGATATCGTTCGCCAGTTGGTCCGATTCGTGTTGACCTGGGTTTCAAGTTGGACCGCCAAACTTTTGACAATGGTGACTTGGAGCGACTCACAGCTCTTCACATCAGTATCGGGCAGGCGTTCTAGCCGCGACCGCGTACATCATCGGTTTCACGGCTCGCTTTGTTCGGTTCTGGCTATGGTAACGCTGCTGTCCCTAGTTTCTTCTGTTTCTGTTATAGCCCAGACTGTGACACTTGACAGAATTCTGGCGATTGTCAACGGCCAGGTTATAACCCATTCCGATGTCCGGATCTTTATCGACCTGCGTCTTGTAGATATCCCGGCTGGACCACTTCAGGAAGTTGAAGTGCTTAATTTCTTGATCGAACGTCGGGTCGTTCTTGATGAGGTTAACCGGTTTGTAATCACTGAACCGACTTCCGTTACTGTTGACCAGCACCTGGACCTTCTGTTGAATCAATTGCCCGATGGATTGGAACTCAACTTGGTTCTTGATCGTGTTGGTCTAACAGTTGGTGATCTACGCCAACTTCTCGCTGATGAGATTCGCCGTGAACTTTATTTGATAGATCGTTTCGGCGTGACAGGAGACGCACTTCGTCAGGCGGCGGAAGCCGACTGGGTGGCGGAGTTGGTCAGTCGTGCTCAAGTTAGGCGTGTGGTAAAGCCAGCGGACATTCGGGAATAGTTACTGAGGCTATGAACGAGGATGATACCGACCGGTTAGGCGATGTTAACTTGAACTGTTGCTCACTCCGGTCAGGAAGAGGCAGATTTCTACGATATTGAAACTAGTGTGACTAACGATCGTAGAAATGACACTGCGCCTTAATAAATAGATGCTTCCCCACAGTGCACCGAGCAACGCTGTTATGATTGCCGCGTCCCAACCTTGGAGAGCGTGCCCTAAGCCAAAGACCAAACTAAAAATTACAAGACCGACCTTGGCGCCTCCGAGATGTTGGTCGAAGCGGAAGAGGATGAACGCTCGCTGTAGTTCCTCGCGAACGCCACCCGCAATTACCGCTACTGCTGTGAAAAGAGCAACGTTCATAGGTGACGTCAACAGTGCATTAAATGGGTTTTCTGGTACGGTGCGTAGACTGGGCCAGAGATGATGCAGTAGTGCTGCGCCTGTCAAAGTTATTCCTAATATGAATGGCGTTAGCATTAGACCGAATAAAAACTCGCCTCGAAACTGCCGGCGACCCAGGAAAATCTCGACTGGATTTTCTTGGTGCTGCCTTAGGAAGTAAAAAATCAAAAACAAAAGCAGTATCGTGTCAGAGATTGATAAGAGAAAGATGTAGCTAATCGATAGTGTTCCTTGCGCGTCTGTCGAAGCTATACCGAGCATAGCGAGTATGCCAACAAACAAGAGTTGTGTAGGAAACCCACAGCAAATCACAACTTCAAATAAGGCGGCCCATTGTTGTTCTTGCTTAGAATTCTTTGGCAGCATAAGGGTCGTTTGGGGTGAAAACTCAGTAATTTTTCTGGCGGCCTTGAGAGATTTTTTGGACGCTACCAATAGCGGCACTCTATCACAGGCTAAAGTCAAAATATTAATGTTCGAACCACATATTGCGTTTATTGGAAAGAGTCAACCCCACATCTGGTGTTTTCTACCTTGACAGACAACAGGCTATGGCCGCATAGTAGGCTTCTTAGTGGGGATGGGCGGCCACGAGAATAATCCAGCTTCTCGACTACCGATAGACAGTAGACCGGCTGTTCCCGTGTCATATCAGTGAGGCAGTTTTGGGCACGGCGTTGGGGTAGCGGTGATGCCCGATTTCGGGAGAGGCAAGAACATGCCAAGAGGTTCTGCACAAGAGCACGAGTCTCATCACCTTCAGTCACAAACCACGGTCATCGAGCCTGATGATACGGCTCCAGGAATTACATTCCTCAGGTACTTCAGCCGAGAGGATATAGATCCTTTCGATGAGATTGAATGGGAGTTGCGATCGGCGGTAATTGGTAACGAGAAAGGTGAGACCGTTTTTGAGCAACATGATGTTGAGATGCCAGAGACTTGGTCGCAACTAGCTACCAACATAGTTGTATCCAAATATTTTCGAGGCCAACTCGGTTCACCGGAACGTGAACGGAGTGTCAAGCAGTTAATCGGACGTGTGGTCGATACGATCACAGAATGGGCACGGAAGCAACACTATTTTGTTGGCGACGATGATCTGAATGCCTTTAGCAATGATCTTAAGTATCTTCTTGTTCATCAGAAGGCGGCTTTTAACAGCCCCGTTTGGTTCAATTGTGGATTTGAGACTGCGCCGCAGTGTTCGGCATGCTTCATTAACTCGGTTGACGATACGATGGAGTCCATACTGACGTTAGCCAAGACAGAAGGAATGCTATTCAAATTTGGCTCAGGAACCGGGACAAACCTCTCGTCGATTCGATCGTCTAGAGAGGTGTTGGCCGGCGGCGGAACGGCGTCGGGTCCGGTGTCTTTTATGAAGGGATACGATGCGTTTGCTGGTGTCATTAAGTCAGGTGGGAAGACCCGCCGGGCAGCCAAAATGGTAATCCTTGATGCTGACCATCCCGACATTGTTGAGTTTATTAACTGTAAGGTTGAGGAAGAGCGGAAAGCTTGGGCGTTGATTGATGCGGGTTACGATGGTTCTTTCACTGGGCCGGCTTATGCCTCGGTATTTTTCCAGAACTCTAATAACAGTGTACGAGCATCAGACGATTTTATGCGAGCGGTAGTGGACGATGGAGAATGGCAGACCCATGCCATTCGTGATGGCAGTGTAATGGACACTTACCGCGCGCGAGATTTAATGGACCTGATCGCGGAAGGAACGAACGTTTGCGGCGATCCGGGAATGCAGTTTGATACGACCATTAATGACTGGCATACATGTCCAAATACCGATCGAATCAACGCATCAAATCCTTGTTCTGAGTATATGTTCCTTGATGATTCCGCGTGTAACCTGGCCTCACTGAATCTCATGGGTTTTCTTGGCGCGACTGAAGGTGGTGAGGTGGACTTTGATGTCACTGCATTTAGGGCGGCAGTACGGACGCTAATAACGGCACAAGAAATACTCGTGCCCAATGCGAAATATCCCACGCCGTCGATTAAACAGAACAGCCATGACTATCGTCCGCTTGGGCTTGGTTATGCGAATCTGGGTGCCCTATTGATGTCCCGAGGTGTACCGTACGATAGCGACGAAGGTCGAGATTATGCTGCGGCAATTACTGCAGTGATGACCGGTGATGCTTACGCTCAGTCCGCACGTATAGCAAGGGACCACGGCGGTTCGTTCGATGGGTATTTGGACAATCGCAAACCATTTTTGCGGGTGATCGGGAAACACCGTTCGGCACTTAAGGATGTAGACAAGGCTCATGTGCCTAAGTCGCTTTATGATGCGGCAAAGGAAGCGTGGGACGATGCGGTAGAGCTAGGTGAGCAGCATGGGTATCGCAACGCTCAGGCAACCGTGCTGGCGCCTACGGGCACCATTGGATTCATGATGGATTGCGACACAACCGGTGTGGAGCCTGACATCGCACTCGTCAAATATAAGAAACTAGTGGGCGGTGGATTGATGAAGATTGTCAATCAGACTGTGCCAATGGCGTTGACGAGGCTCGGTTACACAGAAGAACAGATTAAAGCAATTGTTGAGTACATCGACAGCAACGAGACGATTGAGGGAGCGCCGCATCTAGACTCAAAACATTTACCGGTATTCGACTGTGCCTTCAAACCGGCCAATGGTCGGCGGTCAATACACTATGCGGGGCACATCAAAATGATTGGTGCGACACAGCCATTCATTTCTGGTGCGATTTCAAAAACCATTAATGTCCCGACTGATGCAACTGTCGAGCAGATAAAACAGGCCTATATTGATGCATGGCGTCTTGGAACGAAGGCTGTTTCTATTTATCGAGACGGGAGTAAACGTACACAACCGCTTAATACCTCGCAAGATGATCAAATGGATGAGGCGATTGCCCAAGCTTCTGGCGATTCTCAACCGGTAAGGCGAAAATTGCCTGACGAAAGACAAGCTATAACTCACAAGTTTGATATCGCAGGACACGAGGGATACATCACCGTAGGTTTATATGAAGACGGCTCACCGGGCGAGATTTTCTTGGTTATGGCCAAGGAGGGTTCGACGATTTCTGGCTTTGCAGATGCTTTTGCGCAGGCTGTGTCCTACGCGCTCCAGTATGGTGTTCCACTACAGGCCCTGGTTGATAAATTTAGCCACGCTCGTTTTGAACCGTCCGGGCTGACGAAAAATCCTGATGTCCGGTTGGCGAAATCGATAGTTGATTATATTTTCCGGTGGATGGCTACTAAGTTTCTGTCTCAGACGGCACAGTACCGGGCTGGCGTCAACCTTCGTGAGGAGACCGACGATGCCGCCGATGCTGAGCAACTTGAACTGACTCAAACCCAGAAGGATGTAGGAGAAGAGTCGGTTTCAGGAGAGGAAACGAACAATCAGACAGCCACGCCCTTTGCGATTCAAAACGACCAGGACGCACCGCCGTGTTCCACATGCGGTGCAATCATGATTCGCAACGGTGCATGCTACAAATGTGTGAATTGTGGTGCGACCAGTGGTTGTGGCTAGAAAATGGTATGAGGTAGATTTCGTTTAACCTTTCTTTGTATTGTAAAGCTCAATCTATCCGTGGTGTAGGTTCACGGTCTGTTTGAGTCCTGTCTTCGTCCCATCCCGCATATGCGAGTGTGATTTATGAATCTTGAGTTGACAGACAAGATCGCGATCGTCACTGGTTCAAGTCGGGGACTCGGTCTTGCTAGTGCCAGAGCGTTACTTCTAGAAGGGTGTCGCGTCTGTATTTGCGCCAGAGGAGAGAAGCGACTGAATGAAGCAGCGGAGGAATTGAGAGACCAAGTTGGCGCTCATGAACGTGTCATTACCGTGAATACCGATTTAAGCCAGAGAGAAGGGGTGGAGTCGGTTATTCAAGCGACTGTAAACCACTTTGGCGGACTCGATATCCTTATCAATAGTGTGGGGAAGGCCGGTGGTGGCGATTTGCTCGACACAAGCGATGAGGATTGGGCGAGTGCTTTCGATCAGACGTTATACCCAGCGATACGAGCTTCCAGATTGGCTGTACCCCACATGCAGAAACAAGGTGGAGGAGTTATTTTGATTATTGCATCGATCTGGGGTCGAGAGTCTGGAGGTCGAATGACCTACAATGCTGTTAAGGCTGCTGAAATTAGTTTGGCAAAGGCCTTGGCTCAACAACTAGCTTCAAAGAACATAAGGGTCAATAGCGTGGCGCCAGGTTCAATCTTGTTTCCCGAGGGCTCATGGCATCGTCGCCAGCAAAGTGATCCGGATGGGATGGCTACTTTTGTGTCCCAGAACTTACCATTTGGGCGATTTGGGTCAGCGGACGAGGTCGGAACAGTTGTTGCTTTTTTGGCCTCTCCAAGGGCTAGTTGGATAAGTGGCGCTAGTATTGCTGTTGACGGTTGCCAATCTAGGTCTCTATTCTAGTTTTTGTAGACTAGGAAGAGCGCTCTGCCAATTTTTTCTTACGATCGAGTTCCTGTTGTTTTCTGGTTTCAACTGTCACTTGGCCAAATTTCTTAGTAAAACGTTCAACTCGACCTTCCGTATCGACAAGTTTCTGACGCCCGGTAAAGAACGGGTGGCAGTTTGAGCAAATTTCAAGGTGCAGTTCTGGTTTCGTTGAGCGTGTTTTCCACGTTGCACCACATGCGCATCGAACGTCGACGTTGTGATATTCGGGATGTATCCCTGTCTTCACTGTGTGCTCCTTAATACGACCTAGAACTTCCTATTATAACAGTCTTAACAGGCGCTTCAATTCTTTCCAGAGCAGCGACATGTTCTCGCCGGTCTCCGTCGAGACCGTGACCAACAGCGGTGATTCTGAATTTGATACATCCTCAGATTGATGAAGTATTTCGAGATGTCTCTTTGCCATCTTGGTCCGCATCGAACGGGAAATCCGGTCGGCCTTAGTCGCCACGACGACAACTGGGTAACGTTGTCTCGAGATCCAAGCTAACGCCTCCTTGTCCGATTCTAGGCCTGGGTGTCTTACATCAACGACAAGTAACACTCCGGCTAGTTGAACCTGACCTGTGGCTGGGCCAGGGGCACCTACGGTCACTTGTTTGAAGAAGCTATCAGTCAAGTTCTGAAAAGATTGACGGGTTCTGATTCCACCTCGAGCGTAGCCGTAGCCAGGTAAGTCGACCAGCAAGAATGGGCGAACGTCGTTAGAGGGTGTAGTAATTCGGTACAGATTGATTAGGCGCGTTGTTCCCGGCTTTCCGCCCGATCGCGCTACACGTTTTCTAACAAGAGTATTAATTAGACTTGATTTACCAACATTCGATCGACCGACGAGTGCGATCACTGGAAGTCCATCGGTAGAAACAAAGCTGCCCGCCGAGACGCTCGTTACGAACTTCCCGACCAAAGGTTTCATAAAGAAAGGTAAGTCAAGTAAACAGAAACTAGAGATGTCACTAAGACAGTTTCAACTCACGTTCTCAAAGTAACTGAGCGTTATCGCTTTTACTCCGATTCAATCCGTATGTATTGGTTAATGTGTGATTCCCTCAGACGTAGTCGGCTGATCGACAGCGTCGTCCGAGGCTAGGTTAGGACGCATCGGTTCAGCCAACGCAACCTTCAGGACTTCGTCGATGCTGTCGACCATATACAGGTCAAGTGTGTCTAGAATATTCTTCGGAATGTCGGCGAGATCTTTTTCATTGTCCTTGGGGAGAATGATTGTCTTAAGCCCAGCGCGATGTGCAGCCAAAACCTTTTCTTTAACGCCTCCGATTGGTAGAACTTTGCCACGAAGGGTCATTTCGCCGGTCATTGCGACGTCGCGTCGAGTTGCGATGTTGGCTAAGGTTGATACTAACGCTGTTGTAATGGTGATACCAGCCGAAGGTCCGTCTTTGGGGATGGCACCTTCTGGGACATGAACGTGTACGTCTGTGCGTCGGTTAAAGTTTTTTGGAATACCCAATTGATCCGCTTTTGCGCGTACAAAACTCATTGCAGCTTGGGCTGATTCCTGCATAACGTCGCCGAGTTGCCCCGTCAGCGTTAATTCTCCTTTGCCTGGCATCAAGCTGGCCTCGGTAACCAGCAGTTCACCCCCTGCTTCGGTCCAGGCTAGACCAGTGGCGATACCAACCTCATTCTCTTCCTCGGCCACAAGGGGTCTGTACTTGGGAACGCCGAGATATTCAGTTACTTTCTCTTGTGTGATTTCTTCAGAGAAGCTTTTACCTTCGGTGACAACTTTTCGCGCGATCTTTCTACAGATTGAGGCGATTTCTCGTTCTAGATTTCTGACACCTGCTTCACGTGTATATCGGCGGATAACTGTTTCGTAGGCGTCGTCTGCGAAAGAGACATTCTTACTTGTTAAACCGGTCGCCTTAAGGGTTTTTTGAATAAGAAAACGCTTCGCAATCTCAATCTTTTCAGTTTCGGTGTAACCAGCCAGCTGCAAAACTTCCATTCGGTCTCGTAACGCTTGCGGAACCGTGTGAAGTACATTGGCGGTGCAAATGAACATGACATTCGAAAGATCATATTCAACATCCAGGTAATGGTCTAAAAACATATGGTTTTGTTCCGGGTCTAGCACCTCGAGCAACGCCGCTGACGGGTCACCGCGAAAGTCCATTGACATCTTGTCTACTTCGTCAAGTAGGAACACTGGATTCAATGTTCCTGCTTTTTTCATCATCTGAATAAGTTGACCTGGAAACGCACCTATATAAGTTCGGCGATGTCCACGGATTTCGGCTTCGTCCCTAACTCCACCTAATGAAAGTCGAACAAATTTTCGATTTGTCGCGTGGGCAATTGATTTGGCTAGTGATGTTTTTCCGACTCCAGGAGGTCCTGTGAGAGTTAAAATCGTGCCTTTCGGTTTTCGAACCAGACTACGAACCGCTAGAAATTCAAGGATACGGTCTTTGATTTTTTCAAGGCCGTAATGGTCTTCGTTTAAAATTCTTTCGGCGCGATCTAGGTCACGGCCCTCTCGGGTTTTCTTGTGCCAGGGAACCGCAATCAGCCAGTCAAGATAGTTACGTGACACCGTTGCTTCTGCCGACATAGGTGGCATAGCTTCGAGCCGCTTAAGTTCTTGAATCGCCTTTTCTTCAACTTCATGAGGCATTTTACTTTCTTCAATCTTTTTCTTAAGGTCTTCGTTCTCGTTGCCTCGTTCTTCCTTTCGACCCAATTCTTTTTGAATCGCCTTCATTTTCTCGTTGAGGTAGTACTCTTTTTGAGCCTTCTCCATTTGTTTCTTAACCCTGGATTGAATCCGACGATCAACCTGGAGTTTCTCAACCTCGTTTTCTAGGAGACTGGCTATGCGCAGTAGTCTTTCGAGTGGAGAAATGATCTCTAATAAGTTCTGTTTCTCTTCTACGCCGACAACGAGATGGGCTGCGATGGTATCAGCGAGCTTACTCGGGTCATCAACCCTTACGGCAGCAACCATTGCGTCATATTGAAGGGTATTTGACAGTTTCACGTATTGTTCAAAGAGAGACACGACGCGGCTCATACTACCTTCGATATCTCCACTGACTTCTGGATGAGAAAGCACTTTGGAGACCACCCGGAAAAACCCTTTGTCCTCTTTCCACTCGACAACTCTTGCACGTTCCACACCTTCAACTAGTACCTTGACGTTTCCGTCCGGAAGTTTAAGGCTCTGAACCACATTCGCAATACAACCGAGAGTGTAAATGTCGTCTGGATTAGGGTCGTCATTTGCTGCATCTTTTTGAGCGGAGAGAAAGATGCGTTTGTCTTTGAGCAGCGCATGGTCCAAGGCACGAGTTGACGATGGTCGCCCGATCACAAATGGCATCATCATGTGGGGAAACACCACGACATCACGAAGAGGAACGATGGGGAGAGTATCGAAATCTTCCACTAGCCTGCCTTTTTTACGAGAGTGATGGGCGTGTCCTTCGCTAGGACCGCCTCACGGGTGATCACGCATTCCTTGACCTCTTTTTGTCCAGGTAACGTGTACATGAGTTCAAGCATTAATTCTTCAATGATCATTCTTAGACCACGCGCACCGATCTTACGTTCCAGCGTGGCGTCAGCGATTGCTTCAAGTCCATCATCAGTGAAACTTAATTTGACGTTCTCATATTCAAAAAGTCGCTGATACTGACGCGTGATTGCGTTCCGTGGAGTGGTGAGTATCTTAACCAACGCCGATCGGTCAAGTTCGTGAAGAGTGCCAACCACAGGAAGCCGGCCGACGAATTCAGGGATCAAGCCATAGCTAATGAGGTCTTCTGGTCCAACGTGCTCGAGCACGGAACCGACCTTCGCATCTCCACTCGCTTGAATGTCAGCGGAAAAACCTAATGTCTTTCTACCACGTCTCCGCTGAACCAGCTTGTCTAGGCCAACGAATGCTCCACCACAGATAAAAAGTATATTTGTGGTATCGACTTGGAAAAACTCTTGGTGAGGATGCTTTCGTCCGCCTTGAGGAGGTACGTTAGCCACTGTACCCTCAAGAATCTTGAGAAGCGCTTGTTGAACTCCTTCTCCGGACACATCTCTCGTGATGGACGGGTTCTCATCTTTTCGACAGATTTTGTCGATTTCGTCGATATAAATAATGCCGCGCTGGCATTTCTCGATATCACCACCAGCGGCTTGTAGTAGCTTCAGGACAATATTTTCAACGTCCTCTCCGACGTAGCCAGCTTCGGTGAGTGTGGTCGCATCAACGATCGTAAACGGAACCGCCAAAAGACGAGCCAGAGTTTGCGCAAGTAACGTTTTGCCGGTACCGGTCGGACCTATCAAAAGGATGTTCGACTTTGTCAGTTCTGTTTCTTGATGATTCGTGGATTGTTTTTGAATTTCGACTCGCTTGTAGTGGTTATAGACGGCGACGGCAAGCTTTTTCTTAGTTTGTTCCTGTCCGATTACGTACTGGTCAAGAAACTTCTTGATCTCTTGCGGTACTGGCAGTGAGGAACCGAGTTCTTCTTTTTTACTAGAATCACCGTCGTCGGAAATAATATCGTTACAAACATCAACGCATTCGTCGCAGATGAACACCGTAGGCCCAGCGATCAGTTTTCGGACGTCGTTCTGGTCTTTATTACAGAACGAACACCGAAGGATCTCGTTGTCAGGAATTTTCTTTGCCATGGTCAGCTGCGTTGTCGGATGACATCATCAATAATACCGTATTCACTACTTTGGTCAGCCGACATGATGTAATCCCGGTCGGTGTCTTCTCGGATTCGCTCGAGAGATTGTCCGGTATGAGTCGACAAAATTTCATTTAATCGCGAACGCATGCGCAAGATTTCTTTAGCATGGATGTCGATATCTGTTGCCTGGCCCGCAAGGCCAGACATTAGTGGTTGGTGGATTATGATGCGAGAGTTGGGCAAAGAGAAACGTTTTCCCTTCGCGCCGGCGCTCAACAAGACCGCAGCCATCGATGCTGCCTGTCCAATGCAGTAGGTCTGGACGTCGGGACGAATGAACTGCATCGTGTCGTAGATAGCGAAGCCGGCCGAGATCGATCCGCCTGGGCTGTTAATGTAAAGAAGAATGTCGCGGTCAGGGTCTTCGGCTTCTAGAAACAGCATTTGCGCTATGACTAGGTTGGCCAAACTATCGTCAATGGGCGCGCCAATGAAGACGATGCTGTCCTTAAGGAGGCGCGAGTAGATATCATATGCTCGCTCTCCGCGATTGGTATGTTCTACGACCATCGGGATTAACTGGTTCTTCAAGTCAGCCATGGACTATCGCTCATTTCAGTATCGATTCTATTCAAGTTATTGAGATGCCGGAAGATGACTTGATTCTTACGCAGTCACGATGGTTGCTTCCTTCAAGATGAAGTCGATTGTTTTCTCTCGTCTTAAACCTTCTTTGAGTTTCACTAGCCCTCCATCTTTCTCTAAGAGCGCTCTCGCCGCCGAGAGCGTACGACCGGCCCGTTCAGCCTGGCGTTGTAGCTCCGCTTCAACTTCTTCGTCCTTAATGGTCAGTGACTCTTTTCGGGCGATTTCGTCAATTACAAGCATGCTCCGAACTGTCGCCGTCGCCGGTTCACGTTGTTCCTTCCTGAATGTATCCCAATCTATATTCGCCTGCCTAGGGTCAACACGCTGTGCGATTAGGTGTTCGACAAATCGTTGGACCCGCCTGTCAATTTCTTGGTCAATAAGGGCTTCCGGTACCTCTCCCGCGATCGAGTTAGCCAATTGTCGTAAAAGTTCACTTCGTACCTGTCCATCTGCATCTAATTCAGCTTGGTTGGCCAAGTCCGTTTTTACTTGAGTGGTCAGCGCCTCTAGTGAATCGAACTTACCTAGGTCTCGTGCGAAATCATCGTCTAGCTCTGGCAATATCTTTTTTCTGATCAACTTAAGTTTTATTTTATATGCCACTTCAGTCCCAGCGAGGCCTTTGGACTCATGATCGTCAGGGTAGCTCAGAGCGAAGGCCTTTGTTTCCTCTAAAGACATTCCTATGAGTTCTTCGTCGAAGCCAGGTGGGTTCGACGAGCCGCCTATCTCGATTTCTATGTCGTTATGTGACTCTGGGACATTATGTTCTGGCGAGTCTGGTGCCGAGGTGTTAATCACACGGCGTTCCAGGTCGATTGTGACTGTGTCTCCGTTGTGAACGTCTCTTCCTTCGACTGGTTCGAGGTGTGCGGAATGTTCACGTAAACGCTGAACTGCTTCGGTAACCGATTCGTCTGTAACCGAAATAGGCGGGCGTCGTAGGGTTAATCCTTTATATTCTCCAGGTTCAACTGGTGGTAACACTTCAAAAAGTGCGGTAAAAGTTAGTGGCTGGCCTTCTTCGGTTTTCACGTCTCGGATTGTCGGAGTAGCAATAGGTTGTAAGCCACGCTCGGAAATTGCTTCATCCAGAGCTTTTGGTATCAGCGTCTGTGCTACCTCTTGAAGAATCTGATCGTGCATACGCGATCGAACAAGTCTGACCGGTGCTTTTCCTGGCCTAAAGCCAGGAATTTTCAGCGTGCGTCGGTAGTCTTGTGACAATCGTTCAATTTCTTGGTCGACTGCCTCAGACGGAATTTCGACCGCGAGGCTCTTACGGGTTTCACTAAGATCTTGAAGTTCCACTTTCATGTTGTCGTATCGGTTGCGAACTCAGAAAGCATTCGCTTTTATTACAGTATTTAATGATTGTCCCATTTGGCCTAAATATGGAAGCCGCCTACATTTGATCACTCTGTCACGAGTATGGGGCGAACCGACTACTCAAACAAGTTGTGTCTGGTGCGAAAGGGGGGACTCGAACCCCCATGACCTTTCGGTCACCGGATCCTAAATCCGGCGCGTCTGCCAATTCCGCCACTTTCGCATTCAAGCTTACGACGCGAGTAGAGACACTAGCATATCCACACTTTACGGTTTTAACCTGGGGTTATCGGGTAAATCGACTGGACAGTTGATCGGTCGTTAGTACAGTAGCGTGCGTCCGAAGCTTAACCCCAGTTAGATGTGTATAGTGGCATAGTAATTTGGAACCACGACGAAAGGTAAACCTCTGGGAGTGTTGGTGAACCCATGGCTGTGGAGTTTTTCACAGATGACCCGTAATCGAGGTGACACGTCGGATCATCTCTTTGTTTCGATCGGAACGAGTTTGATGGTTTTTGGCGTCGTAATTGTCGAATGCGTTTTTGAGTAAATCAATGAACACGGAAGAACGTCGGAATTCTGGCACCGGTACTAGATTTTTAGTTGGTGCCGCAAGTTTTGTGATCATCGTTGCGGGTCTTCGAGCTGCTCAGCAGTTGGCGGTGCCGTTTCTGCTAGCTGTATTTCTGGCGGTGGTGAGTGTTCCATTTATGCGGTGGCTCCAGAGCAAGCATGTTCCGAGATTAGTGGCGATGCTTAGCACTGTTCTCGCAGCGGTTGGGGTGATCGCTTTGCTGGCACTTATACTCGGGCGGTCCGTTAACCAGTTTGCAGAAGTGGCACCTCAATATCAGCAACGACTTGAAGTCTTGATCGATGCATCGTTTGGTCTTCTTAACGTTTGGGGAATACCGACTGAAGAATGGCAGTCCTTGGACCTGTTACCGATCGGTCTGTTTGACGTTTTGGGTGGAGCTTTGAGTGCCTTGGCGTCATTTGCATCCAACACCTTTCTTGTCTTGTTAGCGGTTGTTTTTATTCTTATGGAGGTTGCTGGATTTAATGCGAAGCTGCGAGTTGTCTTCGGAACTGACACTCAGTTTGGACCACTCGAAAGAATGACTCGCCAGATACAGAATTACCTTGTCATTAAGACAGTAATAAGTGCAGCAACAGGTACAGTCGTGGGATGTTGGGTCGCGGCAATGGGATTAGATTTTGCGATACTGTGGGGATTGGTTGCGTTTCTTCTTAACTTTATTCCGAGCCTTGGTTCGATTCTTGCCGCAGTGCCTGCCGTCTTCTTGGCTGTGATTCAGTTGGGTCCTGGACGAGCGGCTGTTATTGCGGTTGGATATCTTATAGTTAACATCCTGTTGGGAAATTTCATTGAACCTATGTTGATGGGGCGTCGACTGGGGTTGTCCACTCTGGTGGTCTTTCTGTCAGTCGTTTTCTGGGGATGGGTGTGGGGGCCGGTTGGCATGCTTCTTTCGGTTCCACTGACAATGGTGCTAAGGATCGCCCTTGAAAACACCAGAGATTTTCGATGGTTGGCGTTAATGATGGACGCTGATCCGTCAACCAGTGCGCCAACTTCAAAACAGATGTGATTGTGGCGCCGGATAAGTTATTGGCCGCTACGCAGTTGTTTCACAGTTTCGAGATGTTCGCGGTAGGTCAGTCGAGCTTTGACAAAGTCGTTGTGGCTAAGTCCAAGCTCTTTGGCAATTTGTCCTGCCTGACCTTCTTCAAGCACACTAATTGATTCGTCTGCCGCTGACACGGCAAAGATGCAGTCAAGTAGCTCCGTTCGCTGCTCCTGAGATGTCATATCCTTAAATCGTCTTGTAATCAGGAAGTTCTCGGTTCCGCCTAACAACTGCACCTGATTTTTTACGATCTCAACGACCAGTACAGCTTGAGCTTTTGGAAGGTGTCCAAGATTCTGGACAATTTCTTGCATCTTGGAGGTTTCCGCCTCGCTGAATACCGAATCGGCGTGTGCGACCCGCCCGAGGATATAAGCAAAAGCGGCCACGTGAGTCGCTTGATTTTCCGGCAACGTATCCAACTTGGCAGCTATGCGGCTCATCGTGTTAGCCTCAGTTGCGGTTTGAGTTTTGGTCGTTTTACTCGTACTTGAATCTAACCCAAGGTATCTAAGGAGGGACATAGCGGCCATAAGAACCATGTTAGAAGCGAGACGCTTGAAGCCAGATGTCTGAGCGCGCCCAACTGTCTTCGAATTCTTTGTCGACTTCTAATGATGATTTTCCTTGAGCTTCAAGCGCAGTCTTGAGTCCAAATAGCGACCATCCATTGTTCGGATGGTCCGCCAGCTCGTCACGGTAGACCTGTTCGGCTTCTTCGTATCTTTGTGCTTCAATTAGAAGAGCTCCTAGCCAGTGCCTCGCCGCAAAGGGTAGAGGTTCAGGTTCGTCGTAGACCAACTCATCTTCGAGAGTGACGGCCTCTTCAAACGAAACTATTGCCGAATCAGTGTCACCTAAATCCCTATGTAGCTCACCCAAAAGAATGGCGCCAACGATACCCAACAAATGTGATGCGGGGTGCCGGCGAAGTTCATCTTCAGAAGTTTTCGCACCATCGAGTATGCGCTGGAGATAGACTTCGGCAAAGTCTCGCTCGCCTGTCCGAAGATACGCGTAACCTTGCGCAAAATCCCACAAGCCGGCTGAAACTTCGTTGCGTTCCGAACGTCCATCTGTAAGCTGAAGAATTTCGTCGAATCGTCCGAATCGAAGCAAGGTAAGCGCATGATAGAGGCCATCACGCGTGACTTTGGCGTAATCCTTGCCCGCTTGGATCGCAATCGCACCTTGACCGTCCATTGAGGCAGCGAATAAAAGCATGTGAAGATTATGTGATGGATAGATCGCGAAGCCTTTGCCGATCTCGGCTCTCTGATCGGAGTGCCATGCCATCAAATTAGACCGCACGCCATCCGCCCACCGTCCCATCTCATTCCACGTGTGCGAAGGCATGTGGTTGATATGACTGGCACCAGGAATTGCAAACCCAAGGTGTTCCGCGCAATCGGCGGCTTTCTCTGGAGCAGTGGTTGATTCAGTGGCATGAATGTAGAGGTGGCAGGCGCCGGGGTGCTTGATATCTTTAGCCAACACACTTTCTAGAACGGAGTGAAGTCGTTGCACTCTTGGATCGTTAAGGTCTCTCGTGCCTCGCCTGGGTTCAAGTAAAAAAAGTGCATCTGCATAGAGGGTGACCGCATCAAGGTCGTCAGGATAACGTTCCGCGACAAGTCGCATCGCTTCGGCGTACGCCTCGTCTTGCTCAACTCGTTGGTCCGGGTCGTAGTCCTCTACGTATCGAACTGACATGGCATTGATAAAGGCTTGTTCTGCCGGGGTGGCGTGGTCGGATGCTAGCGCCAGAGCTTTTTGAATGGCCGAGTAGGCGTGTGGAGCGTCTTCTTCCCGAATCTGTCCATTCAAGTATGATCCCCATGCCCACGCTTCACCCCAGTAACAGATGGCGCAGTTAGGATCGAGCTTCCATGCTTCTCTAAATGATCTTGCAGCCTCCATCTTTGCGAAGGCGTACATCATTTGAAAGCCTTGATTGAAATAGTCTTGGGCGTTGGCGTCAGGGGTTGAGATGGCGCGAGTAAATGGTCCCAGAGCTTCGCTGTAAAGTGGAAATGTAGCGCGAAAGCCCTCCGGCAGGTTGGTGTCGTTTTCTTCTTGCGCTTCGGTATACGACCCCGAGACCAGGAGGATAGCTATCAGTACTGGTATTAGCCATCCAAACGTCGTTCGGTTTGCACCACTCTTCATGTTTTATTCCTCCGACAAGGCGGATATGGTCTTACGGTTTCACGTGCTTTCGCAGCATTCTCGGTCCGACCTCAGCACCGTAGACATTACCTTCGTGGTCGACAGCAACGCCTTCTGCGGCACTAGTTCCAGAATTGTCTTGGTCAGGTTCGGGGTCTGGGATAAATGCGAAAATACGCATGTCGCTAATATGAGCCACGCGAATCCCACGTTTGTACCCTGGATTTCGGCGAAAGTTTGATTCTGAATCGGCCACGTAAATATTATCGTCACGGTCAATGGTCACGCCGCTAGCGCGTCCAAAATTGTAGAAATCCTTTACGAACGTACCGTCCTGTTGGAATACCTGAATGCGCCGATTGCTGCGATCTCCCACATAGAGTAGACCCTGCGAGTCCATCGCCAGTGCATGGGGTGTCCTGAATTGGCCGGGTTCGGATCCTGTTCCTCCCCATGCCATCAGGTAGGTGCCGTCACTGGAAAACTTAACGATTCGATTGTTGCCATTAGCTGGATGTCCATCCGCAACAAAGACGTCGCCATTGGGAGCTACGAGAACGTCGTTTGGCTGGTCAAAAGTCGTTGACGTTCGGCCAGCGACGCCGGCAGTTCCCAGTTTCATGAGAACCTCACCATCTGAGCTGAACTTTGTCACCTGGTGTCCTCGGTTGCCTTCACCCCTTGCATCAGCAACCCACACGTTGCCGTCGTCATCTACGTCAATCCCGTGCGGCCAGACAAACATACCGGCACCGAATTGTTTGAGGATATTTCCGTTGAGATCGAATTGGAAGACGATGTCCAAGTCGTCATGACCGACACAGGTATTTTCGCCACACCGGTCAATGGCCCAGATTGTTTGACCGTCTGGGGATGTTTCGACCGCACTGGTTGAGCCCCAACTGCGTCCGTCTGGCAGAGCGGCCCACACTCCTTCTACGGTTTGGTAGGGATTGGGAGCACTGTTTTGCGCATAAGCAACAGTGGTGGACGCAAGCAGGGTGATGGCAGCTATACACACGAGTAATCGATGTTCAGGTTTAAGCATGTAAGAGTTCTCCCTTGGAACAGTCACTACTGGAAATCAAGGCTGGAATTGTATCACTCGGAGAAGCCCGTTGTGGTCTGTTGGTGCTGGTGTTTCGACGTTTTTTGGCGCCACCGAACTTTTGTCACCTAGTGTGGCCTCGCGCAGTCTGGACTTTCGTAAGTCCGTCGTCTTCTTCTTCGAGACGTCCTTGGTGGAAGATGTATCCTAGTGTTTCAATCAACGGACGGTTCGGACCAGAAGAGCTGACCGACATAGTAATAGGAACTGTTAAACAGAGCTAAAGGAGCACACTAATGAGCAGGTGGTTGCCATTCGTTCTACTCACCGTGTTGAGTTGGGGGACATATATTCCTACTTTGCACAAAGGCCAAGTCGCGCTCAATGGAAGTGGCGTTCACGCGTTCCTGATGGTGGGTGTAGCTTACATCTTGGTGGCAATCGCGATCCCAGGAGTCATGATTGCGAGGGCAGGTAGCTGGGACGTTTTCACGACCAGCGGTGTAACTTTTACTATCGGGGCTGGAGTGCTTGGTGCGCTAGGGGCATTAGGAATCGTGTTGGCCTTGGTAAATGGAGGTCGACCCAATGTTGTTCCGCCTCTAGTGTTTGCAGGAGCTCCCGTTGTCAGCGTTTTCGTTGCGGCGCTGTACAATCCACCACAACAGAGTCCATCACCGATCTTCTATTTAGGGATTTTGATGGCGGCGGTCGGAGCGTGGTTGGTGCTGTCATATCGCCCTGTTTAAAGTCCGAGGGCGACTTTTCGCCAACCTCGGTCTTTACTGACTGCCGGACTCGAACTGTACTTCACCGTTCATTAAAGCTGTCCTGATTGTAGCGGCCCAGATTTGTGTGCCTTTTTCGTTGAGGTGAAGATCGTCATCGACAAAAATGTCGGTCATCACTTCACCGTTGGTATCCAATAGCGGCGTAGCAACATCAATGTAGGTTAGGAGGTCATTATCCGCAACTAATTTCTTGAGAAGTTCGTTGGTTTCTCGTGCTTTGTCCCAAAACGGCCGGCGTAACACGCTGGGTTTAACTGAGAGAACGTAGATGCGCGTTTCAGGCAGTGCGTTATGAATCTTGTCTACGATTTTGCTGAATTGGTCCACTATCGTTGAAGGTGGAACTAGATATCGTCCTGTGTCGTTATCACCTTCATAGACAACTACTGCCCGAGGCTTGTGTTTAATAGCTAGGCGGTCGATAAAGTGCAGCACATCTTTCATGGTGCTTCCGCCGAAGCCACGAGGAATGATGGTGAGGGGGGCGAGGTCTTTTACGATGCTGTTATGCCACCGTCGAATACTTGAACTGCCAGTGATGACAATGGCCCCCTCGGGTGGAGGATTTACGAGATCGTTGGACTCAAAAGCCAAAATAGCTTCTTCATAGCGAAGCGGGTCAATTAGTGGTGGGACAGTCTGTTGCGTCGATTGCGCTGTAGCGAGTGTTGTTAATCCCAGGACGAGCAATACCGTCATTCGAACTACGAACGGACTATTCTGCATGTCTATCCTCTCAGGATTTCTATTTCTTTGTGAGCGCATCCAGATCTCTCAATTCGCCAGGGAATCGATCGTCACCGAGTGAATCCATCCAGTCAGGATACTCCACTTTGAGTGCACTGATGTCATCAAGTATCTTCATCTCTTCCCGTGTTAGCGTGACGTGGATCGATGCCAGATTGTCGTCCAGTTGTGCGATCCGCTTTGCGCCGATGATCACGCTGGTGACTGACGTTTTGTGAAGTAGCCAGGCAAGCGCGATTTGTGCGATGGAGACTTCATGCGCTGTAGCGATGAGTTGCATCGCATCGATGATGTCGAAACCGCGGGGTTCGTCGACCGGCGGGAATTCAAACGTGGCTCGTCTTGCGTCTGGGTCCGAGCTGCCACTTCGGCTGAACTTGCCCGACAAAAATCCACCAGCCAGAGGACTCCACACAAGCAGTCCTAACCTTTGATTGTCCAGTAACGGGATGGTTTCACGTTCTAATTCTCTGCCGACGAGTGAATAGTACGACTGGCTGGCCTTGAACAGTTCCAGGCCTTTTTGCCTTGAAACACCGAGGGCTTGCATTAATTTCCACGCGGGGAGGTTCGAACAGCCGATGTAACGGACTTTGCCAGAACGGACAAGTTCTGTGAGTGCAGTTAACGTCTCTTCGATATCCGTTTCATGGTCGGGACGATGGATTTGGTAGAGGTCAATGTAGTCGGTACCGAGACGCCTGAGACTGGCGTCAACTGATTGGATGATATGCAGTCTCGACAGTCCGACCTCGTTCGGTCCAGGTCCCATTCGCCCTCGGACCTTGGTGGCGATGACGACATCTTGCCGTTTGTGTGCGAGGGATTTCCCGAGGATTTCTTCGGACTCGCCCAGTGAATATATATCCGCTGTGTCAAAGAAATTGATGCCGGCATCCAAAGAACGATGCACTAGCTCGTCAGCGGCGTCTTGTTGTAGCGCCCCGATAGCTTCCCATCGACTGCCAAACGTCATCGCACCGAGACAGAGTTGTGATACAAACACGCCTGTATCGCCTAACTTTCGATATTTCATCTATAGGCCTCGTCGTTGTCGCCAAATTTAAAGTAAGTCAGTGATTATAGGCTGATAAGAGTTCGTCGGTGTGACGTGTGACCATGATGCACAGTGAGTTGTGTTCGGTGTAGTTCACTGGCGCTGTCCTAAATTTCGATCGCCAGTTCGAAAGTGACTAGACTACTCACGTGTCGCGGATACGGATTGTCATACTGAACGTGTGTATTGCTGTATAGCGTGAACCTTCAATGAACTTAACTCGTCGTGCGTTATTGGCCGGTGGATTCGGCGCAGCGGCATCGGCTATTACCAATGCTGCCGGTCCAACGGGTGTGAGTGGCGTGTCGGCTGAAGCCATGGCAGTGTTGCTCGGTGACAGTAGACAGTGGCTTCACCAGCAGTATCCCGACCTCCGGCGGCATTTTGTTTTTGAGTACTACCCCTGGTACGGCAGGAATCCGATGCGCCATTGGCAACAGTGGGGGCGTGTGCCACCGCTGGACCTTGCGGCAAATACGATGCCAGCATTGGGCGCTTACGACTCTAGGTCGGTCTCGGTTGTGGAACAACATGCGCGTTGGATCAATGAGTCGGGTGTTGGAGCGGTTAACCTGAGTTGGTGGGGGCGCGGTGAGTTTGAGGACCGAACCGTCCATCTCATTATGGACGTCATGCACGCTCACGATATCCGTGTGACATTTCATCTTGAACCGTATGGCTCGAAACGTGCTGAGCAACTTCCTGCTGACGTGGCTTATATCCTTCAGGAGTATGGAGAGAAACGACAGTGGGATTGTTTGTTGCTTCACCGGTGGTCTGATGGAACGACAGGGCCTGTTTTTAAACTATTTAACTCGCTTGTTCCGAAAAGTATCCGTGATTGCCACGGCAAAGAGGTCGAATTACGTGATTATGTGCCCCAGGGGACATGGCGGCGCGTCACCGATGAAATACGGAGAACCCACAGACATGATTTTGACCACGTGACGATTCTTTCAGAATCGCCGAATGCTGGAGATGTTGCCTCCGCAGGATTTGACGGCCTTGCGATTTATGGTCCGGACTCTCTTCAGACGCATTGGCTTGAATGGGCACTCGAGGCCAGCCGGAAGGGTTTGGTGTTTACGTTCAATGTGAATCCAGGTCTTGACGAAATTGAGCGACGGAACGTTGCGTTTGGTTCATGCTATCAACCGCGTTCTTTCATACCGGCCACTTCGCCGTTTCAGTGGACGAAGAGCGCGGACCGTGAGCGAGCAACATATCTTGCCGAAAACCAAATTGGCGAGACGTTGGCGACCTCCGTGTTGTTACAAACGCATCCGTGGTTGGAAAATGTGCGCCAAGGATTTTTTCTTGTGTATGTGTGTTCGTTTAATGAGTGGCACGAGGGGCATCAGTTTGAGCCAATGAAGGACTGGGCGGCACTAACACCCCAGGAGCGTGTTCATGGCTACCACAATCCGATTAACGGAGCCTACCGTCTTCAATGTCTGCAGCGCTGGCTCCGGCGTTTGTTATGACCGTGGAATTTTCAAGTTACCTCACAGGTAACTTGAATCCGCCGATTAAGTAGAACGCTCTGGTCTTAGGGTGGTTGGTATCTGCCATGATGCTGTTTATGCCAGTGGTATACCGTGCTTCTAAGGTAAAGCCGTCCACGTACACACCAGCGCCGAACACGCCACCGATATCGATTAGCGCCATGCGGACGCCTGGTATGTCGGTTTCGACGCCATTTAATTCAACTGTTGCATTAACGTTGGCGCTGACAGAGCCACCGGCGTAGAAAAAAGGAACGACTGGCCCTTGTCTCGGGAGTGAGATCACGCCGAGTATCGGTACTTCGAGATAATCAAGGGTCACCGTGCCATTGAGATCTGGCGCCTCTAGTTTGGCGCCCTTTTGAACCAATATGAGTTGTGGTCGAACGGAGAAGAAATTCGATAGCGCAAGATCGATGTAACCACCGGCGACGTAACCCCCTTTAGATCGTGGATCTGGGAAATCATCAGAATCTGTCAGAGTGCCCAAGCTGCTACCAAGCAGTCCTCCGTAGCTGATTTCCTGTCCAAAGCTAGAGTTCGTCACTAGTAGTAGGCACACGCATAGCGTCAAGCTAAGACGCAAGTTCATTCCGTTCCTCCGCACAGTGGATGTATAGGTGTCAGATAGAGACGTAGTAACCCTCTGCTGCATAACAGTAACAGACGAAGTGTGCATGAGGCAGCAGGCGGACAGGCGAAATCAACTTTGTAAGTCCGACGTGTCGTCGCAAACTATTGCGTCACCGCGCACCGAATGACTACAAATGTTTCTACTGTTCTGACCCTGTCTCGTCGGCTGTCGCCCGTTCCTCTGCCCGATGCCCGGCGAGGATTCCCTCCATTCCAATGTTTCCCTCGTGACAGGCGTATTCAAAAATCGCATCGTCGGTATGTCGGAGAGGAATTGACGCCGTCCAGGGCTTTACCCATGTAGCTGTATCTTCAAACGTGACGTCATAATTCAAAATATCCGGACCTGTCCTCGTGAAGCGCTCTGTAACCTGTAGGTCACGTGTAGCTCCTCTGAAGGCGGATTCTGCAGTGTAGTTCGACGTTTCAATAACGAGCGTGTCGCCTTGCCAGTGAGCTCTGGAGTCGCCATGAATCTGTCGAATCGATTCTGGAAGAGCAGGATGGTCGCCGATTGGAATGACCCGTGCATCGTGAATCATTTCCTGATAAACCACGACATAGTCTTTGCTCTGAAAGATCTGGAAATAGCTGTTATAACCCGCTCCAATTCTTGGGACGCCATAACTGACACACCGTTCGGCTAAGGGACGGTCAGTATATGTGTCAGCTGGATGTTCTTGCCGATGGACGGATCGCTGTGCTCGCCGCGCTCTGGCTTGCGGAGTGACGTCCGGAATACGACCATCTGGTGGATCAATGACCAGTGATGTGCGGTCTGTGTTGAAGGTGCGGTCTGCGATCCAGAACTGATTGTAGTTACCGGTCGTCGGATCGTAGGATTTGGCCGTGGTTTTTTCGATTGCGGCCAGAATGAGTTGGTCTCCGAAAAGGGCATCTTGGCCTGGGTCACTTGCTTCAGCGGCGGCGGCCATGACTTGACTTAGTTCTTCTTGGGAAAGATGTTCCTTCTCCGACCAAGCTTCAGGTCGTTGGAGGGGTGTTGCATTATTGTTTGCCCACACGCCCTGAAAGTCTGGTTGGCCATCACTTGTTCTCGGCACAGTCCACCCGTCTGGCGCGGGTTGTCCTATTGCCGGTATAGGCCCGAGGAACACTAAACTACAGAGAACCAGCCAATCGAACGGCAATACTCGTTTCACGGGCAACCTCCAAAATTAGACGAACCGAAAGAAATACGTTGTTCCGGTCATGATACTCGAGGAGTGTCGAACCAAACAAAAGCCCCGGTTACCATCCGGGCAGCAGTTTGGTATTTAGGCGGTGGGGTTTGTTCGCTGTTGGAGGATGTCTGCACGATTGAACTCGGTCTTGTAGAAAAGACATCTGGTCTTAGAACTGAACTTGAAGCCCAGCGAATCCACTGCGTGGAGCCCCAGGCCCGAGAAAACGGGGGTCTTCTGCGGAGGGTGCTTCTGCCATGTAAACCTCGAGTTCGGCGAGGATGCCGAATGTCGAGTAGTCCTTATCGAATAGGTTCTCGATACGTACGAACATCTCGAGATTGGGGGTAACACGATAGGTGGACCGCAGATTGGCAATGCCGTAGCCGTCAAGCAATGCCTGGTCGTTGCCTTCGTCACCAACGAAGACTCGACTTGAACTGACGATAGTTTCAAGGTCGATGTCCCAGTCAGATGTTACGGCTATGCCGAAACCAGTTTTGAAACTGTGCCTTGGGATGCCTGGTAATCGGTCGCCAGGTTCGACGGCAAGCGAACCCCGTTCTTCGTTGGCGGCATCGTTCACTTCAGAATTTCCTGGAAGCTCTAGTGGTGATGCGAAGGTCGCTTCCACCAGTCCGTAGCTGACAAACCCAGCGAATCGATCGGTTTGTCCACGGACTTCGAGATCCAGACCAAATCTGCGAGTGTCGCCTGCATTTTGAAAATATCCAGTGCCGATCAGTTTGGGTGACGCCACGAACAGAATGTCGTCCTCTATTTCCGTGCGATACACAACCAGGGACCAATCGAGGTTTCCGCCTGATTGATAATCCGATTGTCCTCGCACACCGGCTTCGAGGGAATGGGCAACGATCTGCTCCAGTGGTGGGTCGGCCACGAAGGCATTCGGTACCCGGCACGGTTCTTCCGGATCGGCGCAACTGAGTTCGGCTGCCGTGGGAGCGCGATTTGCCTCGCTGTACCGGCCAAAGACCGAGACACTATCGGTCGCCTCATAGACCGCCCCGACACCGATATTGAATCTGGAGAAGTTGTGCTGACCGTTGAGCGAAGTGCCCAAGAGGTCGAGAATATCGACTTGGGCGTCGTTGAACCGCCCGGACACAGTCAGATGAGTTCGCGCGGTTGCAGAGAAAGTGTCCGAGAAATAGAGGCCGATCGAACGGTTGTTTGAGTCTAACGCGGTGTTAAAGAGGTCATCGGGCGCAGTCCCAAACAATCCGGTGAAAAGACCCGACCCAACCACGGTGCGTTGATCAGTAAGGTCACCAATCTCACTGTTAGAGGAGAAGTTCACATCGGCCAGGTCAGCGGACAGTCCGAGAACCAGCACATTGGTTCGAACGTTCTCACCGGTCCGTGCCGTGGCCTGAATGGTCCCGCCATATCCGGTGGTGTGGGTCTGGCTTCGATTGTAAGCTCCCGTGCCGTCGGTCTCATTCTCTGTAATGAATTCGCCCGTTCGAATATCGACTAGCGGGTTTTCCTCAGAGTCATCGTCGTCATCATCATCATCATCGTCGAGCGCGGCGAGGCCGTGAGTAAGGTTTGTGTCGTCATCGTCGACATCATCATCATCATCATCGCCGAGGCAGAGAGTATTGGCTGGTGCACCAGTTGGCAGAGAATCATCATCGCAGGTCACGAACTCGGCTTCGTCGCCATTAAGGGTGTTACTGTCGAGGTCACGGTAATAGCCAGTCATTTGCACGGACCAGACAGGTGAGGCCTGGAGGTTGAAACGTCCTTGGACAAATCCAAGCTGATTTTCGGTGATGTCGGGATAAGTGAAGACGGCAGAACGGTCGACTTGCAGTAATTCAATCGGTGCTGCACCGTTCCCGTTTAGACGCGAGTCTGCGTAGCTGAAACTGATGCCGGCATCGACGGAGTCCTTCCGGTAGGCGAGGTCGGCTACAGCCTGTGTAACTTCGGAGGGAGATTCAATTCGCCACCCAGTTTCATCGAACCGAGTCGCGCCGAGGTACAGAGCCCATGGTCCTCGGTTGGCACCCCATTCTGTGGTGGCACTGACACGGCCAAACGAGCCGCCAGAAAGTTCTCCTCGCAATCCGGCCGCGTCAAATCCGTTCTTGAGATTGAGTGCCAGTGCACCACCCAACGCGTTTAGTCCATATGTTGGGTCGGCTCCCGCGCTCAGTTGTATCCGCTCAAGTGCAAACTGAGGGATGAGATCAAACTGCACAGTATCACCGAACGGTTCGTTGATTCGAACACCGTTTTGATAGACGGCGATTCCCTGAGGTAAACCAAGGAGCGGAGATGCCGTGAATCCACGGAATCGGACGGTCGGTTGAAAGAGGTTTGCGGTGGTGCCTTCGATGCTGACGGCGCCCAATTGCTCTTGTAGCGCGTCAGCCAGCGAAACCGTGTGCCGTTCGCGAATTTCGGTCGCAGAAATGCTGGAGATCATTGCGGGAATGTGGTCCGGGTCTATCCCGGTTCCACTGAGAGGAGTTACTCCAACTACATCCACCTGTTGACTGAAGCCTCCGACCGCGAGTTCAACATCCACGGTGGTGACTGGATTTGGGCCCACTCGTACGCCTTGACGTAACTCAGTTTGGAATCCTGCCATTGTTATCGTGATGGCGTAGATGCCTTCGTTCAGTGATGGAAAACGGTACTGTCCGCTGCCGTCGGTTACAGTTTCCACAGGTGGTGTCGCAGTTGAAGTAGCAATGACCGATGCCCCCTCAATGGAACCCCCTTGGCTATCTCTAACATAGCCGGTCAATTCCACTGTTTGTGCCGCCACCGGGTGATTGGTTAGCAAGCTAACTGTAACGACTATTCCCACGAAAAACATGGAGCGAAGGCCTTGTGGTTCAAAAGGAACAATATTTAGCATTGATCTCTTCTTCTTGAAGTGATTAAAAACAGCCTAAAGAATTTTTTGATTATCTTCAGATAAAAATATGTTCGAAAAAAATTTCACAAGGAGCGGGTTTATGTTGGCGCATTAAGATAAAGAGTCGCCTGCTGCCGTGTTTCACACGGTATCATTATCATTTAATCAGAACAGTAAGAGATGCTCCAAGACTACACCGTAAATCACACCAATCATCTGGTTAATCTAAATGAAGCCAGTCTTTTAAAGCTGTCACGATTCAATCTTGACATGCTCCTTCAGTATCCTCACTAAAATCCTATGCTTCCACTTTCGGTACTTGATTTGGCTCCGGTTGGACCAGATTCGTCGCCCCGCGAGGCGATAGCTGATTCGGTCACTCTTGCGCAGCACTGCGATGCTCTTGGCTACGAACGATATTGGGTGGCTGAGCATCACAGTATGCCTAGTATTGCGACGTCAGCGCCAGAAGTGCTGGTGGCGCATGTGGCGGCAGTCACACGACGCATTCGCGTCGGAACTGGCGGTATCATGTTGCCTAATCACAATCCTCTGCGGCTCGTAGAGATTTTTAGGACATTGGAGGCCCTTTACCCTGGGCGCATCGATTTTGGGGTTGGCCGTGCACCGGGTACTGACCCGGTTACCGCATCCGCGTTACAGCGCGGAACAAGTGATCCAAATGAACGGTTGGCTGAGTTACTAGCATTCGATCAATCAGCATTTCCGGACCAACATCCGTTCCGCAACATAGTTCCGATGCCATCCGATGTTCGACTTCCACCAATCTGGATGTTGGGGTCAACGATGGCCGGTGCCACTATCGCGGCTTCTTTGGGATTACGGTACGCCTTCGCCGGGCATTTTGCGATGCGTAATGCACGCAGTGCATTGGCGTTGTACCGAGAGCAGTTCCGTCCTTCCAACGGTTTAGTGGCACCGCGCGCAATGCTCGCGGTTACGGTGATCTGCGGTGAAGATGACGCCCACGCCAATGACCTGACGATTCCGCTGAGACTGGCTGTGGTCAGAAATCGCACCGGCACACGGGCGCCGCTCCCGTCAATTGAGGAGGCGAAAGCGTACCGGTTCACAGCAGACGAAGAACGAATTGCGGATGAATTTTTACACGGTGCGATCGTTGGTGGAACTAGCCGGGTACGTGCGGGTCTTGAGCAATTGGTGTCGGAGACGGGAGCAGACGAGCTCATGCTGGCCGCATTTGTGCCTGACATCACAGAACGTTTGCAATCATACGAACGCGTGTCCCAGGCGGTCGAACTCGAAAATGCGCCAGACGACACTTAAACACATAGATCCACACAGTCCCTTTGTTGAGATGTTTTAGATGAGTATTGTCAGGTGGAAGGACCTCCGTTGCCTACACGTTCTCATGGTTTGCTTCTTGGTATCGGGCCTACAGACCGCTAGAGCCCAACCTTTGACTACGGTCACGGGTGTGGTGCTCGATGGTGTGACCAATGCTCCCATCGCAGATGTTGACGTTGTTAGCGGACAGCGCACCGTGGTCACAGGTTCAGACGGTCGCTTTTCGATCGCAGTCGATACCGAAACATCTGAGTTGCGCTTTAAGGCAGATGGATATCTCGATAGTGTCGCGCCGTTAGTCGGGGGGGACCTAGAGATTCGACTCTTTTCCAGCCGGTTTGCCGAGACCGTCGAGGTGGTCTCCGACATTGCTGAAATTGAAGGGCCGTCATCTACACCAGTGACTCCAGACGCTGTGTTCAGGGCACCTGGCAGCATTGATAATGTCTTCCGCACTCTCGATACATTGGCGGGAGTAGCCTCGACCGACGATTTCGGGAGCCGTTTGGCCGTACGAGGTGGAACTCCTGACCAGAACCTGACGGTGATGGACGGTATCGAAGTACACAACCCTTACCGACTTTTTGGTATAGCCAGTGCGTTCAACCCTGAAACCGTTGAAAATTTTCAGCTCACTGCCGGGGGGTTCGGAGCTGCATACGGGGACCGGTTGTCATCCCTCTTGATTGTTGACAACCGACGAGGACGGTCTGAATTTCACGGATCGACCTCAGTTAGTGTGACTGACGCCAACGTGGTCGTCGAAGGTGGTGTGCCGATTGGTCAGGGAGGCAGTTGGTTGTTTAGTGCCCGTCGAACCTACTACGACTTGGTGGCTGGGCGGTTACAAGACCAGAATTTTCCATCGTTTGCGGACCTACAACTACAAGTGGGATGGGAGTTTGGTCCAGGGCATCGCCTGACCCTGACGGGGCTTCGAAGCATCGAAAACGCAGATTTGGATTTCGACATTGATCGACCCAACGAACGCGCATCATTGGGTTCTGATGTTGTAAATAACTTGGCGTCGGCACGTTTCGACGCCGTCCTCGGCAGCAGGGCGACGACGACGACGACTTTGTCGTGGTACCGCAACCGGGAGACCATTGACTTTGATGGCCTTATACGTGCGGATGCCAGACGGTCGAACACTGCGGATGACGCACTAGCATTTGGACTGTCAACAATCTTGTTCGACCGATCAATCAATGTTCGAGACCTTTCGTTTCGGCAGGAAGTTGGTATACAGGCTTCTCCGCGCCATTTATTCAGTACAGGAGTTGAATTGCACGGGTTGGCGACGAGTGTCGGTTTTTCAATTACCGGAGATCGCAATGAGAATGTTGCAAACGGGTCCAGCGTGCGAGGTGGCGCTGGATTACCTGGGCAGCTCGACTCACAACTACAGGGCACGCGAGGTGCACTTTGGTTTCAGGACACCTTCACGCCGTCGACGAGATTTTCCTTTGAGCCCGGGCTGCGTCTGGATTGGAGCACTGTAAACGGAGGGACTACGGTCTCGCCTCGCTTAGCCGCCAGTTATTTGCTCGGTCGAGGAGCCAGAATGCGATTCGCGACGGGGTTATATACGCAGAGTCCTGGCTACGAGAAGTTAACTCAGTCCGACTATTTTATTGACCTGTCGTCGGCACGAGAGGCGGGTCTGCTTCATGAGAAGGCCGTACATGTGGTCCTTGGGATCGAGCAGGAACTCAGTTCTGATCTGACCGCTCGGGTGGAAGGGTATTTTAAGCGGTTTGACGATCTACTGGTTGGTCGTCTTGAGACTGATGCTGAACGGTTAGCGCGTGTTGCACAATACGATTTTCCTGTGGTGTTGCGAGACAGTATCCCGTTCGCTCCGAGTATCGTCAGCGATCCTACCAACGATGCGGGTGGGGACGCCTACGGACTTGATGTGTTCGTATCTCACTCGAATCCGGCGGCCCCGTTAACTGGATGGCTGTCTTACGGGTGGGGTCACGCCAACCGGGACAGTTACGGTCGCCGCTATGCATTTGAGTACGATCGACGCCATGCCTTCAATGCTGTCGGTCGGTATCAATTGACGAGTCGCTGGGACGTGGCAGGTACGATGCGTCTTGCGAGTGGGTTTCCCCATACGGCTCCGGTCGGGTTGCGGGTTTCCGCCGTCCGGGATCGCCGGGGGCGATTGGTGCCTGCAACTGACGCGGGTGGCAACCTTGTTTACGGCGTGGACTACGGAGGGATCGATAATCTTAACCGGGCGCGGTTGCCTCACTATGCACGGGTAGATCTTCGTGTGACGTACCAACGTGGAGGAGCTAGCGGGCCTTGGTCGTTCTATATTGAGGTGATTAATTTGTTGAATCGTAACAACGCTGTGGTACTAGAACCTCGGCTGAGCCACGATCCCGGGTCTGAAAGACCCCGTCTCTCTGAAGTGCCGGAACAGGGCTTTCCCCGTATTCCGACCTTTGGATTACGAGTTCGCTTCTAGTGTCCACTGAATTTGTGAGGGTGTTTCCAATGGCTTGGAGTCTCCAGAAAGACGATTTCATGGAACTTATTACTTATATTTTGAGACGTAACGACTATGAATAACCCCCACCGTCGAAACGTGGCCATCATTGCCCACGTCGATCACGGCAAGACAACGCTGGTTGACGCGCTTTTTCATCAAAGTGGCGTTTTTCGGGCAAACGAACGCGTGGCGGAGCGCGCTCTCGACAACACCGATCTGGAGCGAGAGCGTGGTATCACCATCATGGCTAAGAACACCGCTGTCCGCTACAAGGACGTAATCATCAATATTGTTGATACGCCTGGGCACGCCGATTTTGGTGGGGAAGTTGAACGAACCCTCTTGATGGTGGATGGTGTCTTGCTTCTAGTCGATGCATCGGAAGGTCCACTGCCTCAAACGCGGTTTGTGCTTCGGAAAGCATTGGAACACGGTCTTGCACCGATCGTGGTCATAAACAAGATTGATCGTCAGGATGCACGACCTACTGAAGTGCTCAGTGAAGTCTACGACCTATTTATCGATCTTGACGCGACCGAGGACCAAATTGAATTTCCTGTTCTCTATGCCAACGCTAAAGCTGGAACGGTCACCGTCGACGTTATGAGTCCCGGTGAGACGGCTCGCCCTCTTTTTGAAGCGATGTTGGATCGGATACCGCCACCGGACGGTGACCCAGCTGCCGCACTCCAACTCCTCGTCGCGAATCTCGATTCAAGCGACTATCTGGGCCGGATCGCAATTGGTCGTATTTTTAACGGAACTGTCAAGATTGGTGACGATGTGGCCGTTTCGAAGCTTGATGGAGAGATGCAGCGAACGAAAGTGACCAAACTGTTTATGTTTGATGGCTTGCAGCGTGTGGAGGTCGAGGAGGCGTCTGCTGGAGATATTGTCTGTTTAGCTGGTCTCAGTGACATCACGATCGGCGAAACCATTACTGATCCAGACCAGCCGTCGCCTCTGTCAAAGATACAGGTGGATGAACCCACTGTCTCGATGGTGTTTGGTGTCAATACGTCACCTATGGCTGGGCGTGAAGGCCAATACGTTACCTCACGTAATTTACGCGATCGGTTAGCCAGAGAATTGATTGGTAACGTATCGATTCGCGTTGAAGACACCGAGTCTGTGGACCAGGTCAAGGTCATCGGCCGTGGTGAACTTCAGTTGTCGATTCTCATTGAGATGATGCGGCGTGAAGGATATGAGCTTCAGGTGTCTCGACCTGAAATCGTGACGAGAGATGTGGACGGTCGCGTTGAGGAACCCGTCGAGGACCTAGTAGTCGACGTTGCAGAGGAATTTCAAGGAGTGGTCATTGCCGGACTTGGTACCCGCCGCGCGACGATGACGAAGATGGTGAATCATGGTAGCGGGCGTGTTCGATTGGAATTTCGTATCCCAACCCGTGGCTTGATTGGGTTCCGTTCACAGTTCCTCACGGACACTCGTGGGACCGGGATCATGAATCATCTCTTCGCTGGCTGGGAACCGTGGCATGGTCCAATTGCGGGGCGTCCTACCGGTGCTCTAGTCGCGGATCGTAGTGGGCGAGCGACGCCCTATGCCATGTACAACCTTCAGGCGCGAGGCGAGCTTTTTATTGAGCCGACTACTGAGGTATACGAGGGAATGGTCATCGGCGAGAATGCGCGTTCCGAGGACATGGACGTGAACATTACTAAAGAGAAGAAACTCACTAACATGAGAGCATCGACTGCTGATGAAGCGATCCGATTAATCCCGCCACGCAAGTTTAATCTGGAGCAAGCGATTGAGTTTATTGGCGAAGACGAACTTGTTGAAGTCACACCGTTAAGTCTTCGGATTCGCAAACGTGAATTAACTGCGAATCAACGCACGAGAGACCAGCGGAGTGTTTCCTCGTGAACCAAGTAAATTATTTAAGGTTGCCGACACCATCGCACACTCTTGGTGTGAATGTTTCACGCTAAGGGAATAGGAGGCTGACGTGAACACAACTGTCATGAACCTATTTGTTGTAGGGTCTGGCGGGTTTCTTGGCGTCGTCGCCCGCTATGGCTTGACTGTGCTGGTCCAGCGTTCAATTGGCCCCCTGACCGCGTTTCCATATGGAACCCTTGCGGTGAACCTTCTCGGATGCTTAGCTATTGGGATGTTCGCCGGCTTCGTTGAGTCTCGTCAGTTATTTGGTGCATCCTGTCGTTTGTTTGTACTTGTCGGAATACTGGGGGGTTTCACGACCTTTTCGACATTCGGTTACGAAACGCTCACACTGCTTCGGTCACAGCAGTTCATGCACGTCGTCGCGAGTGTGGGAATCCATGTCTTTGTCGGGGTTGCGTTGGTCGCGCTCGGTTTCTGGCTCACGATGCCAAGATAGGGTGAATTATGGGCAGTGGTGAATCGTTGACGGATGTACTAAAGGAACTTGCGGCGACACTGAAAATTGAGCGTCCTCTGGGGGTCGTGGATGTGGAGACAACCGGTACGTGGATTAACTACGACCGAATTGTCCAGGTCGCGCTCGTGAGTATTACGCCCGACCTCGATGTGACCAGTCTGGATCAACTCATTAATCCAGAAATGCTCATTCCGGATGAAGTGATTGAAATTCATCGTATTACGAATGAAGCGGTGGCTCAGGCGCCAACATTTGGCGAGTTCGCACCTGCATTACGTGAAGCCCTGTCAGGGCATGACTTCGTTGGCTACAACTTCAGGTTTGATCGCGACATGCTTGAGGCTGAATTTACGCGTGTTCAGGTTCCGTTTTCGTTTTCGGGTTCTGCGTTGATTGATCCGCTGCATCTCTGGCAACGTGTCGAACCACGCACTTTGCAAGACGCAGCCGAACGCTTCGTCGGTGAGAAGCCCGCCGAAGCCCATCGGGCCGATGCTGACATCGAAACCACGGCGCGTGTACTACTTGGGCAATTACGAACTCATGGTGGCACAGAACAGCTTCCGAGTTCCGTACCGGCGCTTGCGGCCTTACGGAGTGATCGGGGGGCGACGTCTCTTGACGCTGGCGGGCGGATCAAATGGCGCGATGGAGCAGCCAGACTTAACTTTGGGAAGCACAGAGGATCCACGCTGCAAGAAATACAAGACAAGCATTCTGGTTATCTTGAGTGGATCCTAGCGAAAGACTTTCCAGACGATCTCAAAACGATTGTTCGTGAAGCGCTGAACGGCAACTATCCCGCTGATCCAAGTGCCGTGCATGATGACAAGATGTGACAATCTCGAAGACGGCGAGATTCCTTATGCAGGCTGTTTCTTTTGGAAGACGACAATACGATTAGTATTTGTTCCGTCCGTTTGATTGTCGATGCCCCATGTGTTGGCCGTCTTGGTAAATTCCTGCACGTTGATCAACACGATTACAGGTATGAGTCCCGCCTCAACACCGGCAGGAAGAACCAATTCTTCCAATAGGAGGGTTCCGTTTCTAATTTCTCCCACCTCAAACGCGACATAACCGCCTGGCCGGAGGACCCGATGCAGGTCTTTCAGTACGTTGGTCACCATCAACCGCCAGTCTTCGACACGTTTCAGTTGTGCGATGTTGATGGTGGAAGAATCAATATTTAGAAACCAGCATCGCATCCAGTTGTCGGCTTGATAGTCAACCACGTCAAGAAAGGGAGGAGAGGTCACGACGAGTTGAGTTACGCCAGACGGGATTCCTGTAGCGGCATGGGCTTCTTCCGTAGTTAATGTAGCGTTGAGGTCGAGGCAATGATCATTGCCAGCCGAAGCCGTCCAATCCTTTAGTAGCGATTTCGATCGGCGAAGTATCCGAGGAACGATGTCCTTGGGTTCTGGTGTTTGCTGGCGGATCTTATTGATTTTTGCTTGGGCTTCGATGGACACGGCCTGATTAGGAGGTAGCGAATAGACGGAAAAGAAGCCAGGCGAGTGCCCAGTGAGTCGGTTGATTGCGACCATACGAATCCATCGGTCGACTTGGTCGAGGGCACCTGTCTGCTCTCTTTTTAGCAAGTACTCCTTTAGTGCGATGATCTGTCGGAGTGTCGTCGAATGAAAGAATACTTCCAGCGACGGGAAACTTTCTTTAGCCTTTGTAAGATCGATCGAATCGAGTCGTTCAGCAATGTTGTCGAGCGTTGGCGGGGTGAGGCGCGGTTCCAAGAGTGCTCGACTTAGCGGGTTAATGTCGTTGCCAAGTGGTCGACAGCCACGGAGAAAAGCCTCCAACGGGGTGGTTCCACGTCCCATGAACGGGTCGTAAACTGCATCGCCTGGGCTGGCCAGTCGTGAGATGAAGAAACCTGGCAATTGGGGTTTAAAACAAGCTCGGTAGGAAATTTCATGAAGACTGTGTCCTTGACGCTGAGCGCTTGTCCAGTACTCGTTGAACGCTTTCAAGATGCGACCTGAGCGACTCCCAGTCGCCCACTTAAATTCTTCAAATCGAGTCTTCGTACCGAATCCGTCGAAGGACTCGATAGAACTAATGAATTCGTTTTTGGTTAATACCACGCTATTTCAATCCGCCTAAACGTATAGTTTACTAGCTGCATGTTTGAAGATTGGTTTGCTGAAACTAACAACCGGGCGAAGAGAAACTCATGATGAATCTCATAGGGGTAGTCCTTGTTGCAGTTGGATTGGTGTTTTTCGGCGGATGTAGTCCATCGCCAAATGGACTCTGGGCAGACACTGTGTATCACAACGGGGTGGTTGTCACGATGAACGGCGACCAAGTGGTGCAGGCGGTAGCAGTTCGCGGTGATGAAATCATTGCGGTGGGGTCCGATCAGGAAGTCCAGGAACTGGTTGGTGCGTCTACAGAGGTCATCGATCTTGATGGTAAGACCATGCTGCCAGGTTTTTATGCGCCTCACGATCACTTTCCTGGGTCTGGTCGTGTAGCCGTTTCTTCGGTCGATTTGAATAGTCCTCCGATCGGCGACGTGGCGACGATGGCTGAGTTGGTCGCCGCACTGAGCGCGCGCGCGGCTGAGACTCCGGCTGGGCAATGGGTCCAGGGTCGTGGTTACGACGATACCCTGTTGGCAGAACAACGGCATCCCACTCGGGAAGACCTCGATGCTGTGTCGACCGAACACCCCATCTATATCAGTCACACGTCTGGTCATCTTGGTGTTGCAAATAGTGTTGCGCTTGAGCTTGCTGGGGTCACTCGTGCTACACCGGACCCTCCCGGCGGTGTCATCCAGAAGGATCCGGATACTGGCGAACCGAACGGTGTGTTTGAGGAGAGTGGTGGCATGGTAAGTCGACTCATTCCACCCCCCACCAGGGACCAACAGTTAGAGGCGTTTCGGTGGTCGGTTCAGGACTATGTCGAAGATGGTGTCACGACCGCTGTGATCGCTGGTGGTAGTCGCACCAGTCTCATCAACTTGCGCCAGGCACGCGCCGAAGGACTTCTGTCATTGAGAATTATCACGATGATGTCACGAGGAAACCTGGAGCAACCGAGTGCCGCCGAAGCCGGGGGATTAGGGTCTCACTTTGGCGATACCCGCCTGAAAGTGGGGGCCATCAAGATTGTCCAGGATGGTTCAAATCAAGGATATACAGGATATTTCACCGAACCGTACCATACTCCTTTTAAAGGCGACGCTGACTATCGGGGGTATCCACGACGGAGTCGTGAGGATTTGACGACGATGGTTAAGGAATTACATCGTGAGGGGTACCAAATCGCCATTCACGCTAACGGTGACGCGGCGATCGATGATGTCATTCATGCCTTCCGTGAAGCCCAGCAGGAATATCCGCGTTCTGACGCGAGACATCGGATTGAACACTGTCAGATGGTTCGGACGGATCAGCTGGACTCTATCGCTGAGTTAGGGTTATCGCCGTCGTTTTTTGTCGGCCATGTGTTTTACTGGGGCGACCGACACCGAGATATCTTCATGGGTCCAGACCGAGCTGCAGGAATTAGTGCCTTACGTTCAGCTACGGATCGTGGGATTCGCTTTACGGTTCACGACGACACGCCGGTGACGCCAGTAAACCCTTTGCAATTGATCTGGGTATCGGTCAACCGGTTGACGAAAACTGGTCAGGTTCTTGGGCCGGAGGAGCGTGTAACGCCGTTACAGGCCTTGCGGGCGGTCACAATTGACGCTGCGTGGCAGAACTTCGAGGAAGATATCAAGGGGTCGATTGAACCCGGCAAGCTCGCTGATTTAGTGATTGTGACCGATAACCCTTTGACTATGGATCCTGAAGCGATCGTGGAAATCGAAGTGCTGCAGACCATTGTCGGTGGAATTAGTGTCTACGTTCGACCATAGGTGAATATAGGGGAGCGCGTTAGCCCAGTACGTCTCGAATCGATTCTGTGAGAATCTGCACAGCTTGGTCCATTTGCGTAGTTGTGATCACAATAGCTGGAGCAAGCAGGTAATTGTCGCCCTTTATTCGACTGAATAGACCTCGCGTTATAGCTGCTTGGTTAACTCGGAGACCAATTTGATCGCTTGATTTGAACGGCTGTTTGGTCGATTTGTCTTGAACGAGTTCCACCGCGCACATCAACCCTTTTCCTCGGATATCGCCGACATGCGGATGGTCGGCTAACGCGGCGGTAACTGCTCGTAAGAGGTAGTCTCCCTTGTTTGCTGCTTGTTCAGGGAACCCTTCTTCTTTGATGATTCGGAGCGTGCGTAGCGCAACGGCACAGCCGACCGGATGGGCACTATAGGTATACGCATGCATCCAGGTATCTTCAGCGGCGCGTAGTGTCTCCGCGATCATGTCACTGATTCCGATGCCTCCAAACGGGAAGTAACCCGAGGTGATCGCTTTAGCGAACTGCACAATATCGGGCTCGATCTTCCAATGGTCCAAGGCGAACAGTTTCCCGGTTCGACCGAACCCGGTAATGACTTCGTCGGCTACGAGCAACACATCGTACTCAGTGCAGATGTCTCGAATTCTTGAGAAGTAATCATCTTGCGGCACAATGACGCCCCCGGCGCCCTGAACGGGTTCTGCTATGAACATCGCTACTGTTTCTGGTCCCTCTCGCAAAATCGCTTGTTCAAGTTCATTTGCTGCGGCTATTCCTTGACTCGTTCCGGCGGGATTCTCGTAGCGATACGGGTAGGGTGAAGGAATATGCACAAATCCAGGCACGCGTGGTTCGAATAGCGGCCAGTAGATACTGAGTCCGGTGGCACTCATGGCGGCCATAGTGACGCCGTGGTAGCCGTCGATCCGCGATATGACCTTTGTCTTCAAGGGGTGACCCTTGAGTTTCCAGTAGGCACGCGACATCTTGATGCTGCTTTCGGTGGCTTCGGCGCCACCACTGGTGAAGAAGAAATGATTAATAGAGGGGTAACAAAGAGTGGCAAGCTGTTCTGCCAGTTCGATCGCGGGTTGATTCGAACTGCCACTATAGCCCGATGCATAGGCGAGTGTTGATGCCTGCCCGTGCATCGCGTCAGCCAGTTCCGTGCGTCCGTGCCCGGCAGTGACATTCCAGAGGCCGGCCAACCCATCGATGAATTCGCGTCCATCGGCATTGGTCAATATGGCGCCGTTACCTCGGACCCAGACATGCGCGTTTTCATGAACCGCGCGGTTATGTAGGGGATGAATGAAATGGGCGAGGTCGCGGTCTCGTAAATTAGCGTTACTTTTTCGAGGAGAGGTGGACATGGTTCACGACCTTTCGGCGGGCAGCATAGCATGCGCTAATGGATTACTGACGCGACCGTGCAATCAGCAGAGTAGTCTTATGCAGACTTCCGAGATCGGACTTGGCCGAGGATCAGTCGGTCTAACGTATCTCCAGGAATTGAGGAATATGTGCGTGCCCGCATCAGCCAGAACATGAGGCCAAGCGTACACCAGACACTCAATGCGGCCCATGATGGTGGAGCCATGAACGCTGGCATACCAGGGACGGACAACAGAACTACGAACCCTACGGAAAGGCCTGCCCCGCCTATCGCCATGATTCTGTCCCTCGTGCTGGTCCGATTGACGCTTGTGCGGGCGACAGCGTAGGCTGCGACACAGGTGTAGGCAAAACCGACTGCGGTGCCTACAGCTGACATGTCGACAATCCAGGAGATTACCTGCCGGCCGAACCATGGTGCCAGCAGTGACACTAACGCCGTGAAGAGAATGGCGTTTGTTGGGGTACCGTGGGTGGGATGAATTCTGGCGAACCACGCTGGAAGGAGTTGTGCCCGGCCCATGCTGAACAGCAGGCGACTCGTTGCCATGTAGAAGCCGTTAACGCCGGTGGCAACAGCGGTTACTACGGCAACTGCCAGTAGTGTTAGTCCAGTCGGTCCCAGACTGGCTCGTACCGTCGTACCGGTCGCCCAGATCGGATGACCGGCTACCAATTGTTCCCAGGGCATCACCGAGGCGGTGGCAAGAATGACGGCAACGTACATGATTCCGCCCGTCAGAATGGACCACACCATTAGTTGGCAACCACGGCGAGGTGGAAAATCAAATTCTTCTGCGGCCTGCGGCAAAGTATCGAAGCCGACATAGAGCCATGGAGAAATCGCTACGATGGCCAGTACTGCTGCGAGTGATGATTTATCCGATGCAAATAGAGGTTGCCAATTGTCTGTCGAGGCCACCGTCGTCAGCGGCGTACCGATGGCTATGGCCATCACACCGCTGACGAGCAACACGGTTAGGAGTAGTTGCAGACCACCAACTTGGCGCACCCCACGATATTGGAAGATACCAATGCCGACAATTGCCGCGGCTGCCAGTCCGATTTCACCCGCAAACACGTCAAATCCCGCTACCGTGTAGAGATAACCACGGGCAAAGAGGTCAGGCGCCAAAAATTTTGCTAACACCCCTAAGGCTGTGGCGTTGAGGGGCACAATGCTGAGGTAACCCAATGTCAGTAGCCAGCCGCAAACATATGCATGGTACCGACCGGCCAGAGAATAGGCGTAGGCGAACTCGGCCCCAGCAACGGGAAAAACTTGGACCATGAGACCGTAACTCCGGGCAATTACCAGCATCGCGAGGCCGCCGATAATCACCCCAAGACTGGCTCCGGCAGGACCAGCCGTCGCTAGAAAGTCTCCTGGAAGTACGAAGCATCCGAAACCAATGATGCAGCCAAGTGCTAACGCTCCGACGTGAAAGGGTTTGAGAATGGTTCTTAGTTGTGGCCGGTCGGTCATAGTTCTCCGGATAATTCAACGACGGTGGTGCGTTGCGCACCACCGTGAAAGACCAGAATGATTTCTTTCGCCATTCTTGTGATCGTGTGGGGTGGGCAACGGATGTGTCTAAATCATCAGGCGTTCATTCACGGGGCTTCTTGCCGGGGTTTTGATATTTCTCTAGTAGTCTGAGCGGTTGTGGACGAAAGGCATCACGTCGGAACGGCTCTGAGAGGTCTCGTGTCAGGTGTAATTCCAAAACTGTTGGCATGTTGGAGGCAACGGCTGCTTTGAGGGCGTCACCCACTTGGTCGGCATGACCGACAGATATACCGGATGCACCCATGGCACGTGCGATTTCGGCAAAGCTCGGATTATCGAGGTCGGTCGCGACACAGCGACCATCAAAGAAATCCAGTTGGTTTCGTTGTTCGGCACCCCACTGCTGATTTTCGAAGACTACAGCCACGACCGGAATCTGCTCACGTACACAGGTCATCACTTCGGTCAGACTCATGCCCCATGCCCCATCACCAACATAGGCAATAGCCGGTCGGTCCGGCTGTCCCACCTTGGCACCCATGGCGGCGGGCATCGCGTAGCCACAATTTCCCCAACTCATGGCGGCGAGAAAACTTTTGGGTTCTTCGAAGTTTAGGTAACTATTCGACACTGAGCAGACATTGCCAATGTCGGTTGAGACCATGGCGCGTGCCGGCATAGCCTTGGCGAGCTCCGTCAGTGCGGTTCTCGGATCGATCCGCACGGCATCGGAATCAGACGACTTGGCTTTATCTGCGAGTTCTCCAGCCCATAGAATCTTCTGTTTTATGATTTTTTGAAGACGGTCGGTGTGTGTCTCTGGGGAAGCGTGGCGAGATTGTAGACGGCCGTGCAGCGCGTTGGCAGCCAACGCTGCGTCGCCACAAATACCTAATTCGATCGGCTTTACTAGTCCGAGCACTCGACTATCTGTGTCAATTTGGATGATCTTGGCAGCAGTTGGCCAGTAATCGATTCCATATTGTGGCAGGGTCCCAAATGGGCCGAGTCGACTGCCGAGGGCCAGAACGACATCAGCTTTGGATAAAAGAGTCATCGCTGCTTTTGATCCTTGGTATCCGAGTGGTCCACACGCCAAATCATGACTAGCAGGGAAGGCGTCGTTGTGCAAATAGCTCGTGACCACTGGACAGGACAGGTGTTCGGCCAAGGCTGTGAGCGGCGTCACGCCGTCTGCTATGACCACGCCGCCACCGGCAATGATCACTGGGAATTGTGCGTCGTTGAGCATGGCGGCAGCTTTGTCCAGCGAGTCCGACCCACCGGCACTACGCTCAAGTGGTTGCGGTGGGGCGATAGAGGCATCGATCTCACCGTAGAAGTAGTCACGAGGCACGTTGATTTGGACTGGTCCCCGTTCATGCAAAGCAATGGTCATGGCCCGATGGGTCAGTTCGGCGATTCGAGCAGGCGAGTTAACATGTGTTTGGTACTTGGTAATCTTTGAAAAGATAGGAAGCTGGTCTGTCTCTTGAAACCCTCCGAGGCCCGCCGTCATACTTCCGGCTTCGGGAGTGATGGCAACAACAGGAGAGTGGGCCCAGTATGCGGCGGCGATTGCGGTTACAAAGTTGGTTACGCCTGGTCCATTTTGCGCGACGCAAACGCCGTGACGACCAGTCACTCTCGAGTATCCGTCTGCCATGTGCGCAGCGTTCTGTTCGTGGGCGACCGAGATAAGACGAATACCAGCTGCTGGAAATAGGTCCATGGCATCCATGTAGGCGGATCCAGCAATGCCGAAGATGTCACGTACGCCGTGAGCTACCAGTGTTTCGACGAAGGCTTCGCTTGGTGTCATTCTTGTGTGGCTACTCATGGCATACCCTTTGAGTGATGATTTGCCTGCGTTCCGAATCGTACTTTTCGTGACACAGTGAGTTGTTAGTTAGCTGAACCATTCTGTAAATTGTGGTGTGTCAAGTTACCATGAATGAACAGCGTCACGTGGCAGGGTGATGGTGTCCGCAGTGATATCGCTTACCCAGTTCATTTCGTATTGACACATCAATATCGACTAGGTCAAGTAGTATTACCCTTCGGTGAGTACGGATTTTCTGAGAGCGGCGTCCGTTTTTTTGATTATTTTGGTGAGTGTGGTTCACCCAAAGCGGGTGTTCGCTCAATCGGACCAGCCTGTTTCTGATCAACGGAGGCATCCACCTGGTACCGTAGCTGAAACCATTAACAGTGACCGGCCCGATGCAAGTCTAGTTGATGGTCCGTCCCCACCAATAGAACCTGATGTCATGCGCCGTGACGACCAAGGGCGTACAACGGTCCGTGCGATCAAGCTTTCGGCAGGTATTGTGCTGGATGGACGACTAGATGAACCGGTATATCAGAGCATTCCGGCGATCACGGACTTTATACAACAGGTGCCGGACCCCGGGGCCGCCGCTACCGAGCGCACCGAAGCATGGATCATGTTCGATGAGACGAATGTCTATGTATCGGCACGTGTGTGGGATTCGGCGCCGGAGAGCGAGTGGATCGCTAATGAAATGCGGCGTGATACGAGTCAATTGCGACAAAACGATACGTTTACGGCCTTTTTTGACACCTTTTATGATCGGCGGAATGGATTTAATTTTTACACCAATCCCCTCGGAGCACGTGCAGACCAGCAGTTCACTAACGAGGGAAATCCCAATTCGGATTGGAATCCGGTTTGGGATGTACGTACCGGTCGGTTTGAGGGTGGCTGGACGGCAGAGATGGAAATTCCATTCAAGACACTCCGTTATCGGTCTGGGGCGCCCCAGATTTGGGGTGTGCAACTCCGTCGGTCGATTCGGCGGAAGAACGAATGGGTGTATTTAACCCGCCTCCCGATTTCGGCAGGTGGGGGAAGAGGATCATCCGGAATTTTTCGTGTCTCAGCCGCGGGAACATTGGTTGGCATTCAAGTGCCTCCAGTCAGTCGAAATCTTGAAATCAAGCCGTATGGAATTGGAGGGTTGACGACAGACCGCAGTGCGACACCGACCCTCGAGAATCACGGGTACGGGGAAGTTGGGCTTGACGTGAAGTACGGCATCACCCAGAACCTGACGGCGGACTTTACCGTGAACACGGACTTTGCCCAAGTTGAAGTTGATGAGCAGCAGGTCAACCTGACGCGTTTTAGTCTATTTTTTCCTGAGAAACGTGAGTTCTTTCTGGAAGGCCGTGGCATTTTCGAATTTGCGCGAGGGGGTGTTGGTGGTGGCTTTCGCGGTGGGGCGGGCGGCGTCTTCGGGGGTGTGAATAGCCCGACGTTGTTTTATAGCCGGCGAATCGGATTGGCTAGTGGTCGGGTTGTACCTATTTTGGGTGGTGGCCGCGTGACTGGGAAGGTCGGGCAGTTTGATGTTGGCGCTCTGAGTATTCAGACTGGAGACGAGTCCGTCTCTGGAGCAGAATCAACGAACTTTACGGTCCTGCGCCTTAAGCGCGACATCCTCAGGCGCAGCACGGTCGGCGCCCTTTTTACAAATCGGTCAGTCGCGACGATGGGGCAGGGTAGCAGTCAAACATACGGCCTAGACACTACGTTCGCCTTTTATGAGAACGTCAGCATGATTGGCTATGTGGCGCGGACAGAAATGCCAGGATTGGATGGTGAGAACTCGAGCTATCAAGCGCAGTTTGATTATGGTGCGGACCGGTATGGCCTACAGCTTGATCACTTGGTGATTGAGGACAACTTTGTACCGGATGTTGGGTTCCTTCGGCGGGATAATTTCAGGCGAACGTTTCTTGAAGGTCGTTTCAGTCCGCGACCGGAATCAATTGACTTGGTCAGACGATTCAGTCTGACGGGTTCCATTGACTATATTCTGATGGCCAACACGAATATTCTCGAAACGCGACTGAACCAAGTTCGGTTCGATACGCAGTTCGAGTCAAGTGATCAACTGTCGGTTACGGTCAACGACAATTATGAACTGCTGCTCAGTTCTTTTTCTCCTGCACCTGATGTCAGACTGCAGGTTGGTGGCTACGACTTTACCGATGTGGAGGTGGCGTATGCGATCGGTGAACAGCGGAGGGTGAATGGCCAACTATCCGTCCAGCGAGGCGGCTATTTTAATGGCGACATTACGGCGTTTGCGTTTCGTCAGGGACGGGTTGCCGTGCTGCCGCAACTGTCCATTGAGCCGAGTATTTCGGTCAATTGGATTGACACCCCGGGGGGATCATTTCGAACAGATCTTCTAGTGACCCGACTAAACTACGCCTTCAATCCTCGGATGTTTTTAAGCGGTCTCATTCAATACAATTCGGCGAATGATACGGTCAGTAATAACCTTAGATTTCGTTGGGAATACAGTCCGGGTAGCGAGTTGTTTGTCGTCTATACCGAAGACCACACGACGACGCCCCTTCGTCCCAATCGAGTTGCCGACCTACGAAATCGTGGCTTGGTGATTAAATTTAACCGTCTGTTTCGCTATTAATTTGCATTGAGGGGTCAGGTTTTTTCCGGTCTTTTCGGATGATGCCACCTGCTAAGATCGGGGACAAATAAACGCACGGTTACCTCAACATTTTAGGAGGATACTTTGGACTTGACCACACCAACCGGTGAAGGCACTGTCACCATTACAACTGTGACCGTTGATGCCAGTGGAACGTCACTCAATTGTGAGGGTGATGTCGGGAAATACGGCAGAGTGTTTGTAACTCTGGACCTGACGGCCAGTGACGAAGCGCGTGAAGCTGGAGAACTTGAAGGTAATGCGCGAACTATTACTGACGAGGGCACTATGATTACGGCCACCTTGGCCGGTTCGTGGAGACGAGACAAACAACAGTTAAAAGTCTTCTTTGTAGACAACTGCAGTAATGGGGACCAAAATTTCGTCACGTGGGACATCGATATTGCGAATAAATCAGCTGCAATCAAGTTTTATTCGACTCGTTGAGAAACTACTCAACCGAACTGTCTAGGAAGACATATGCGTGCACAGCGATTGTTATTCCTTTTGATCATCGGATTGTTTGTAGTCGAGAGTCCTGGGATGGGCGTCGGGTTATCAGCAGATGACGCCGCGGGGCGCTCACTGATCCTAAAGGCGCTGGAACGGTTTGCCTGGTACGACGAGCAGTATTTCGGGAGCCGCCGTCGGAGCTTGATGACTCGGGAGGTGCGCCGTTTCGACGGCGATGGGGAGGTGGAGGAAAGTGATCAAGGCGACTACGAGGTCTTTCCGATTGACGGCGCTCCCTATAACCGCCGTCTCACAATAAACGGGCGTCCGTTGAGCGACGAGGAACAGGGGTGGGAAGCTGAGCGAGAGGCCGAATTCCGTAAAGAACTTGAGCGAATCCGGAATGAGGAGAACGAGCCGGACGAGGACGAAGACGAAGTCGTCTTTAACGAAGAGTTGATGGAACGGTATGTGTTTACGTTGGTCGGTGAAGAAACGTGGCGGAATCGTGTAACCCATCGGATCTCGTTCCGACCGCGACCGGGTGATCTTCCGGTCAGACGGAACATCGACCATGCCCTCAATCACACACAAGGCCAGGTGTGGATCGATGCCGAGACTTTCGAGGTGGCTCGGATGGAGTTTGAGTTGATTGACCGGGTGCCTCTTTGGTGGGGAGTCCTTGGCACGATCTACGAGGCGCGAGGTTCGCTGGACCGGTCACCGGTAATCGATGACACCTGGGGGCAGATTCAGTACGAGACCTACAGCGACATTCGCGTGCTGTTCAAACGTACGCGGCGCGCCGAATTACAGCAGTGGCGTCAGTTCGAGTTGATCGAGGAGTAGACGTCTCCAAGGAGTCGGCCTAATGCTTCCTGTTCGTGTTGTGTTTGTGGCGTTATTACTTTTTCCATTTGTCCAAGATAGTGGACCTGCCTTTTTAAGATGGAGCGCAGAAGACCTATCGGAGCGGAATGTCGTCCTGTCGACACAGATGCGTTCTGATCAGTCCGCCCGAGAGACTCTAGCGGAGTACGATAACCCGACTGGTGCGCATCGAATCCGCTTTATTCGACGCGATGCGGACGGTGTTCCTGAACAACATGTGGCTATTGAAGATGTGGTCTTCGTGCAAAGCGGTGCGGGTAGGGTGGTCGTCGGTGGCGAACTAGTTGGTCGAATTGGAGGGTCCGGTGAGTACAGGGGAACGGACATTGCAGGAGGCCTAGAGTATGCCGTCGGTGCCGGTGATGTAATTCATATTCCCGCGAATGTTCCACATCGTTATCTCGTGCCCGATGGTGGGCATGTGACGTATGTACTAGTCAGGTTGCCGGTATTGACTGAGGCGGTTGTACCCGACGATGCACCGGTACTGACGTTCGATCCTCCAGGATTTGCCATTTGGAGCGAATCAGAACTTCAGAAGCGGCATATGGCACTGACCGGTCAGCTTCGGCCGGATCGTTCCGCGCGGGAGACGTTAGCGGATTTTGGGAGTCCAACACGGTCGCATCGATTTCGCTACATCCACCGGGATGCGGATGGTGTTCCTGAAATTCATGACGAGATTATCGACCTTGTTTTCGTGAAAAGTGGTGCGGGCATGGTGGTCGTCGGCGGTGAGATGCTGAACCGTCGTGGCAGTCTCGGGAGTGGTATTGCTGGTGGCACTGAGTATCCTGTTGCTGCCGGAGACGTACTACATATTCCAGCCAAAACCCCTCATGGCTATCTGATCCCAGACGGTGGTCACATTACTTATTTGCTCGTCCGGGTTCCTGCGTTTGGTTGATGACTCATGATTGGATGAAAGAAAACTTTTCATTCAGTTAGAGTGATGTCTTGGTGGTGGATCAAGTGTTGCGAGTCTAGTGATTCTTCAACTGGTTCGTGGAAGTGTTGCTAAGAGGAATATTGCTCGATAGCGTTTTTAATGGCGTCGGCGGTAACACCGAAATGGGACGCCTCCCACATAACACGTCCTTCTTGAATCAAGAGCACCTGCGGCGTTTCATGTCGCACATTGAAGTGTGTCTCGATGGTATCTGAAACGTTACGATGGGTTTGCACAGTAACGATGGCGTATAGGGTGCTATGTTGGTTTTCACTAAGATGTGCGACGAGTTCGTCGTGGGCTTGTGCACTGGTGCCGCACGTGACACTGTGCTTGAACAACAAGACTAAGTGCTCTCCTGAGGTCGCAATGATACGATCGAGTGCATCAATGCTGTCGAGAACGATCAAATTTGAATCCATGACGGAAGTGTAGCAGTGGTCAACCCCCGCTGGAGGTCATCCAAGGGGCACTCTCACGGAATTTTGATTCACTCTGCAAGTGTATTGGCCGTATCCTCCTATGCAGGATAGGTTGCAAGAAAATTAGAACACGATTGGAGAGTAGATGGAGAGCGAAAAAAAGTGCCCGGTGTTGGGCGGATCTCATAAACATACAGCAGTTGGCACCACTTCGAACCAACACTGGTGGCCGAATCAATTAAACCTAAAAATGCTTCACCAGAACTCTTCCCGGTCAGATCCTATGGACGCCGAGTTTAGCTACGCTGAAGCGTTTGAGACAGTTGATTTGGATGCGTTGAAGAAGGATGTCAACGAGGTAATGACCAAATCGCAAGATTGGTGGCCGGCCGACTACGGTCACTATGGACCACTTTTTATTCGAATGGCCTGGCATAGCGCAGGGACCTACCGGGTTGGCGACGGCCGAGGTGGCGCCTCATCGGGCACGTTACGCTTTGCGCCCCTCAATAGTTGGCCTGATAACGTGAACCTCGACAAGGCGCGCCGGTTGCTCTGGCCGATTAAGCAGAGATACGGCTCAAGAATCTCGTGGGCCGATCTGATGATATTTGCTGGCAACTGTGCCCTGGAATCTATGGGATTTAAGACGTTCGGGTTCGCTGGTGGACGGGCGGACGTGTGGGAACCTGAAGAGGATATTTACTGGGGACCTGAGAACACGTGGCTGGCGGACGAGCGCTACCGTGGAGACCGAGAACTCGAAGAGCCCCTTGGTGCCGTTCAAATGGGTCTGATTTATGTGAATCCTGAAGGGCCGAACGGTACCCCTGATCCTCTCGCAGCGGCAAGAGACATTAGAGAAACATTTCGCCGCATGGCGATGAATGACGAGGAGACGGTAGCGCTCATTGCGGGCGGACACACATTTGGCAAAGCGCATGGTGCTGCCGATGCGGACCAGTACGTTGGTTCAGACCCAGAAGGTGCCACTCTAGAGGAGCAAGGTCTCGGTTGGTCGAACAGTTTTGGCAGCGGCAAAGCCGGCGACACGATCACTAGCGGATTGGAGGGCGCATGGACCACCGACCCATTGAAATGGGACAACAATTACTTTGACAACCTGTTCGGCTACGAGTGGGAGCAGGTGAAAAGTCCCGCCGGCGCAACACAGTGGACTCCCACAAATACGTCAGCCGAGGGCACCGTGCCGGATGCGCATGATGCCTCTAAAAAGCATGCCCCCATAATGTTCACAACAGACCTCGCGTTGAAAATGGATCCGATCTATGCGCCGATTTCAAAACGTTTCCACGAGGATCCCCTGGAATTTGCAGATGCCTTTGCCAGGGCGTGGTACAAGCTGACCCACCGTGACATGGGGCCCCGGACGCGGTGTCTCGGGCCGCTGGTTCCTGTAGAGCCACAGTTGTGGCAAGATCCAGTCCCGGACGTTAGCCATGAATTGATTGGCGAGCAAGATGTTGTTGACCTCAAGGGTCGGATACTCGCATCAGGACTGTCTATTTCCCAACTCGTCTCGACGGCTTGGGCATCGGCGGCGACGTTCCGTGGCACAGACAAACGCGGTGGGGCGAATGGCGCTCGCATATGCCTCGAGCCACAGAAGGATTGGGAAGTGAATAACCCGGTAGAACTGAAAAAGGTGCTAAAGACACTGGAGGAAATAAAATCAGCATTTAATAGTGCGCAGTCCAACGGGAAGAGGGTCTCACTCGCAGATCTAATCGTGTTGGGTGGATGCACAGCCATTGAGCAGGCTGGAAAAAACGCCGAGCATGACCTGCAGGTTGCCTTCTCGCCAGGACGGACCGACGCATTGCAGGAGCAGACCGACGTCGATTCGTTTGCCGTACTCGAACCGACCGCGGACGGGTTTCGTAATTACCTCGGCGCGGGCCACCAAAGATCGGCGGAAGAACTGTTGGTGGATCGGGCGCATAAGCTGACGTTGACTGCGCCTGAGATGACGGTGCTGGTCGGTGGCATGCGTGTGCTGAATGTAAACACCGAACAGTCTGAACGTGGCGTTTTGACCAAGCGGCCTGAGTTGTTGACTAATGATTTCTTTGTAAATCTGCTCGACGTGAACACCAAGTGGCAGAAGTCTTCAACATCCGAAGATGTGTTTGAGGGACGCGATCAGGAGACAGATGAATTCAAGTGGACCGCGACTGCCGTCGACCTCGTCTTCGGTTCGAACTCCCAGCTCAGGGCCATTGCGGAAGTTTATGCATGTGACAACTCGGAGCCGACCTTCGTACGTGAGTTTGTGGCTGCATGGGAGAAGGTGATGAATCTTGATCGCTTCGATCTTGCTTGATTTCAGACAGGTCCTTGTAGTGGTTGCCTGAGAGCCGGCAGCGTCAAATTAATGCAAAGAAGGCCGATTGTCGGATCGGCCTTCTTTGCATTAAGCGTTGAATATTTGACTACAACTAGACGCGAGAGCAAGGTAGGTGAATGGCGTTGCTAGGTGTGGTACGGGCTTAACCATTTATGACTGGCTACACGAACGTACTGCTCGCGACCGTGATGTTCCTTTGGTCTGGCCTGTGGACCAATCAGGGACTGACTCTTATTGAGGTCTTGTCACGCTCGACGGAGTCTGTAGATACGCTACACGTGCAGTTGCAAGGCGTGGTGATGGAAGAGCGGTATGAGCAGCGTGTCAGCTCACGAGGGACCGGTGGGTTTGGTGGGTTCCAGAGCGACGAGTATGAACGTATTACATTAAGGTCAGATTACCTGTTGGTTCAACCAGAGGGTGCGGAGCGACATTTTGGCTTTCGTGATGTGTTTGA
>CAYFER010000002.1:0-177496 GCA_964342185.1 uncultured Vicinamibacteraceae bacterium
AATTCGAGCACTCTTCCGCGGGCGCGACCGGGGGGGCGAGTTTCTTCGGGCGACCCTAGGACAAACATTACTCTACACCGCGCATGTGGCAGATGACATTGCAGACTCTGTCGACAACATAGACCGTGCTATGCGGTGGGGGTATGGCTGGGAACTTGGGCCCTTCGAACTCTGGGATGCCATTGGAGTGGACAACGTGTTGGAAGCTTGTAATATCTCCGCCCCCCCACCGCTAATTGACAAACTGACCTCAAAGACCCCTCAGGTCAATGTTCCAGCGAAGCTCAACCGTTTACGTGAGAAACCATTGCCATTCGGTCATGCCGATTTGTCACTCCTGACGCAACGTAAAAGAAGCCAGTCCGTTGTCAAGAAGAATCCCGGCGCCAGTCTCGTGGACCTTGGGGATGGAGTGCTCGCAGTCGAGTTTCATTCAAAAATGAATGCCATCGGTGCTGATACCATCGAAATGCTTCATGCAGGTGTTACTGAAGCGCAAAACAATTTCGCTGGACTCGTAATCGGCAATGAATCCACAACGTTTTCAGCCGGAGCCAATTTAATGCTCGTTCTGCTCGAGGCCCAAGAGGGCAACTGGGACGAAATTGAACTGATGGTTCAATCGTTTCAAACAGCAGTCTTAGAGCTTCGTTATGCCGACATTCCAGTTGTCGTCGCCCCAGCGGGGCTAACTCTTGGCGGTGGATGTGAAATCGCCCTACATGGTGACGGTGTCCAAGCGGCAGCTGAAACTTATATGGGACAGGTTGAAGTTGGAGTGGGCTTGATACCAGCCGGCGGCGGTACGAAAGAACTTCTTGCTCGAAGTATGAAACAACAACCCCTTACGATCGAAGATTCGCTTCCATTTGTTCGTCAAGCATTTGAACTAATCGGTCTAGCCAAGGTCTCCACCAGTGCGCCGGAGGCGCAACAATTGGGATTACTTAGCTCACACGATCGAATCACAATGAACCGGGACCGAATTATCTCTGATGCCAAACAGTTCGTTCTTGATCTTGCCCGTACCGGATACCAGCCGCCAAAGCCGCCCATGGTTAAAGTGGGCGGTGCTGGTGTGCGAGCTGGACTGGAGTTAGGACTACATATTGCATGGCGTGGTGGTTACATAAGTGACCATGATGCAACGATTGGTCGAAAACTAGCTCGAATTCTTTCTGGTGGTGACGTAGCCCATCCGACGACAGTATCGGAGCAACACTTGCTGGACCTGGAACGAGAAGTGTTTCTCAGCTTGTGCGGTGAGGCCAAAACGCTTGAACGAATTTCCCATACCTTAAAAACAGGTAAAACACTGCGGAACTAGTGTGACTAATGTTAAGACTGATCGAATCCGAACGATAGACGGTCCGGCCGGCCGTCTGGAAGTCCTACTGGATGAACCAGAATCGACCGCCAAGGCCATTACCATATTCGCCCACCCGCATCCTGAACTGGGTGGAACCATGCACAATAAAGTTGTCTACCAATCAGCAAAAACTTTATCCCAAATTGGATGTGCGACGCTGAGATTCAACTTTCGCGGTGTGGGAAAGAGCGATGGTAGATACGATGAGGGTCGTGGTGAAATGCAAGATTTCCGCGCTGCCATCGACTGGGCGGTCACACAATATCCTGGCACTTCTGTCTGGGCCGCCGGATTTTCATTTGGTGCGTGGGTCGCGCTTAACGCCGGCACGTCAGACGATCGCGTCGGCCTGCTCTTGGGGATCGCCCCACCGACCCATTACGATTTAACCGAGTTTCAACACAGTGAAAAGCCAAAATTTTTGATTCACGGAGAAGCCGACGAACTCATCCCATTACAGGACATGTGGAAACTTTATGGAACGCTGCAGGAACCAAAGGAATTGGTTGTGATCGACGCGGCAGATCATTTGTTTGATGGCAAAGTATCTGAAGTTGGTGACGCCATTGAAGACCTATTAGGAGATTTCGAACCATGAAAGACGCAGTGATTGCATCGGCCGTTAGAACACCGGCAGGCAAAGCGCCCAAAGGGTCGCTTCGTTATACCAGACCCGATGAGCTGGCCGCAGTGGCTATTGAAGAATCACTTCGCCGAGCTCCCGGTATTGAGCATGAGGAAATTGACGACGTCATACTTGGTTGCGCGATGCCTGAAGCTGAACAAGGAATGAACGTTGCTCGCATCGCGAGTCTGAGGGCTGGACTCCCTGTGGAAAGCTCCGCAGTTACGATCAACCGCTTCTGTTCCTCAGGCCTGCAGGCAGTTGCGTTCGCCGCTGAACGAATTATGTGCGGTACAGCTGGTACGATCGTCGCCGGAGGAACGGAGTCAATGAGTATGGTGCCAATGGGAGGACACAAAATCGCGCCCAATCCAGAACTCATGACCAACTATCCCGATGTGTATTTGAGCACTGGCCTCGTCGCCGAAAATCACGCCTTGGAGTCTGACATTTCTCGTGAAGAGCAGGATGAGTTTGCATATCGGAGCCACCAACGAGCCCTGGCGGCCATCGAAGAGGGGCGATTCGCTGACGAAACCGTTGCGCTCAAAGTAAAGGTCGAGAACCAAGGTGAGGAGCGCGAGCCGAAACCTGCGATACGTGAAGTCGAGTTCACAACTGACGAAGGGCCCAGACAGGATACATCCGTCGAAGCACTTTCAAAATTGAAACCGGTATTTCACGCCTCCGGGTCAGTGACCGCCGGTAATTCATCCCAAACCAGCGACGGAGCAGCAGCCGTCGTTGTGACCTCACTGGACCGAGCGCGCGAACTTGGGTTACAGCCGCTGGCGCGATTTGTCACATTCGCAACCGCTGGCGTCAAACCTGAATTATTTGGTCTAGGACCAGTACCAGCGATGAAGAAAGCACTCAAACTTGCGCGCCTCACAATCGACGACATTGCCCTAGTCGAACTCAATGAAGCATTCGCAGCTCAGATTCTAGCTTGCCTCAGAGAATTTCCTATCGACTCCGATAAGCTGAACGTGAACGGCGGGGCGATAGCTTTAGGTCATCCGCTCGGTTGTACAGGGGCAAAACTTTTAACAACACTGCTTTACGAACTACATCGTCGAAAAGGACGTTTTGGGATGGTCAGTATGTGTGTTGGTGGCGGTATGGGGGCGGCCGGTATATTCGAACGTTTGTAGTTAAAATTACCAACGGAGACTGTAATGACAACTACACTTGTATCGCCCGTCCAAAAAGGCGGCGCATGGCTATTCGATGCACCAGCTCAAGAGAACGTGTTTACCCCAGAAATGATGACTGGCGAACATCGTCTTGTCGATCAAACAGCCCTCGAATTCGTTACTAAAGAAATCACACCAAACCACGACCAGCTTGAAACCAAGGATTGGGACCTGGCGCGACGACTTCTGCAACAAGCCGGCGACCTTGGACTCTTGGGAACTGATGTTCCTGAAACCTATGGCGGTGTTCCCCTGGACAAGGTCACTGCGGCCATTATTGCGAATCGGATGGGTCAAGGTGGATCTTTTGGTTCAGTTTTCGGCGCACAAACTGGTTTAGTCGTGATGCCGATTTACACATTTGGTACCGCAGAACAAAAAGAACGTTACCTGCCGACTCTCGTCAGTGGTGAAACGGTCGGTGCCTACTGCCTAAGCGAATCTGGCTCGGGTTCTGATGCACTCGGAGCCAAGACTCGCGCGGTACGCCAAGACGACGGTTCCTACATCCTGAACGGCGAAAAGATGTGGATCACAAACGGGGGGTTTGCCGACTTATTTGTGGTATTCGCAAAGGTCGACGGCGAACACTTCACCGCGTTCATCGTTGAACGAGGATTCGACGGTGTGACGAGCGGACCGGAAGAACACAAGATGGGCCTTTTTGGTTCATCTACCACACCGGTGATTCTTCAAGACGTTAAGGTTCCAGCAGCAAATCTCCTAGGAGAAATCGGTAAGGGCCATAAGGTTGCCTTCAACGTTCTCAATTATGGTCGTTTCAAGTTGGGAGCCTCAGCCGTTGGTAGCTGCAAATTGGCACTGGGAGAATCAGCTCGATACGCCAACGAGCGACAACAGTTCGGACAATCCATCTGTAACTTCGGAGCGATCAAGCACAAACTAGGTGAAATGGTCGCCCGGACTTATGCAATTGAGTCCATGGTGTTCAGAACTGCTGGACTGCTCGATGCGATGTTGAGCGAGCATGAATCAACAAACGACAACGCCATGCTCACCGCACTAGAAGAATATGCGATTGAATCTTCGATCGTGAAAGTCACCGGAAGCGAATATCTAAACTACGTCCTCGACGAAAACGTTCAAATTCATGGAGGCAACGGCTTCGTCAAAGATTATCCAGCAGAGCGGCACTACCGTGACTCTCGCGTAAATCGTATTTTCGAAGGTACTAATGAAATCAACAGACTCCTCATCCCTGGCATGCTCGTCAGACGAGGCCTACAGGGACATGTCCCACTAGTGGCTGCAGCGAAGAAACTTCAGGATGAGATTCTCAGTCCGACACAAACTCCAAGTCCAGATTCGAGTCCGCTTGAAAAGCAGTACGCGGCGGTCACGATGTTCAAAAAAGTGAGTTTGGCAACCTTGGGTCTGGCTATGCAAAGCTATGGTGAGAAACTAACTGACCAACAGGAAGTACTGTCATTTGTGTCAGATATTCTGATGGACACCTACGCCTCAGAGAGTGTCGTCTTACGAGCTCAGCGTGCGGCAGCTACAACAGGGGCTGCCGTAAAACTACACGAGGATGCGGCATCACTCTTTGTAAACGACGCTGCTAACCGCGTCGATGTTGCTGCCAAGGCGGCTGTCGCCGCGATGACTGAGGGTGACACGCTCCGTACTCATTTAGCAGTACTGCGAAGGTTACTGAAGGTATCTCCGATCAATACAGTAACATTGAGACGCGGCCTTTCAGATGCGGCAGTCCAGCAGGCAGGATATACATTCTAAATTATGGGTGTGCACTCCATACGAACGACATCGCCAAGTAATTGGCAGTGGGATCATTCCATCGGCGGATATCTCCTTGTCATGGCATGTCTGCTAGTCAACCTAGCCAGCGCGGCCTGTAGTCCTCCGCGACCTGACGAAAACCGTTATCTGGATCAACTCATCACCGACCGTGAGATCAAGGACCGTGAGTTTAGTGGTGTCGATTCAATTGTTCCGCTCGATCGACAGGCTTGGATGGTGCCGTTACGTTACTACGAACCAGATGCTAACTATCGTGTCCCGGCCCAGTTGACCATTGGAGACGAACAACCGATTTTTGAGATCCCGACCTCAACGGGCCAATTTCGAACGGTTCAACGAGTGGGTACACTGCAGTTCGTTCTTAAGGGTGAATCCATGAGTTTAGCCGCCTTGGTCGAATTGCCTGTCGAAAATTCAGGCCATCTGTTTGTGCCGTTTCGGGATGAGACCAGCGGAAGCGAAACTTACCCGGCCGGAAGATACCTGGACTTACCGAATACCCAAACAGGGATCTATGACCTAGATTTCAATCGCGCTTATCATCCTTACTGCTACTTCAATGAAGAGTACGAGTGTCCATTCCCTCCTTCAGAGAATCGGCTTGCTACCGAGATACGGGCGGGAGAACGGTTGCCACCAGAACACGAACAGAGAATACCGTTGACACCATCGCCTTCAGAGGCGGCCCCAGATTCTCAAAGAGACCCAGACGCTAACCCCTAGCCGGAACTAGAATCGCAATTATGCCCTTGTGTGGGGTTGTTTTCGACTTCGACGGTGTTATAGCCGACACTGAGGCTCTACATCTCAGAGCCTACCAAGACACCCTGTCGGATTGGAACTTGTCGTTGTCGAGATCCGACTACTTCGCGTACTACCTCGGATACGACGACGTCGGTGTAATTACCGCAGTCGCACATGCTCAGGGAAGGGTCCTGGAAGAAACCGAACTCACCCAGTTGCTTTCAAATAAGAGCCGTCACTTTGAAACGTTGATCCGCGGCGAAGATGTCATTTTTCCAGACTGCGTCGAATGTATTCAACGCCTTTCAACCCAGACTAAACTAGCAATTGCTTCAGGAGCTCTGCACCACGAGATTAGCCAAATTCTTAGTGCGAACGAACTACAGAAATATTTTCAGATTATCGTTGCGGCAGATCACGTGGACCACCCTAAACCAGCACCAGATGGGTATCTTCAAGCAGTTGCGCAGTTGGGCCAGCGTGACACTACGCCGGCGGCTGGATGCTATGTCGCAATTGAAGACTCAAGGTGGGGACTAGAAGCTGCTCGTGCGGCTGGGTTGAAGACCATCGGCATTACCAATACTTACCCTGCATCAAGCTTGAGCATAGCCGATGCAATCGTTGAGAACCTTGATACTGTTGATGAGGATTTCCTCAGCCGCCTCTGTTCTTGAGAATCATCCACTAATGGTCGTGTCAGACATAAAAAGTCTTGGTGTGGTAGCGTTGATAGAATCACTCGTTTAAAACCGGACACAAATGGTCTCTTCTGAATTCATCCATAAGTTCACAGAAATCGCACAAACACCAGACCCCGACCTTGCTACTGTGTCGCTGCTGGTTGCTCGACTTGAATACCCGAAACTCGACGCGGGAACATATGTTGAACGCCTCAACCAAATGGGAGAGATTGCTCGCCAACGAGTCATGGAATTTGAAAATCTTGGTGAACCGGTGCAAGTAGTCCAAACACTGAACGCCTATCTATTCAATGAAGAAGGTTTCTCAGGCAATGAACACCACTACGATGACCCTCGAAATAGTTTCCTGAATGAAGTATTGGATCGCCGAACCGGCATTCCGATTACTCTCGCCACGGTATATATGGAAGTGGCGCGACGTGCCGGGGTCGCCATTGAGGGGCTAAACTTTCCCGGGCATTTCTTGCTTCGTTATCAGAACAAGACCGCCGCCGGAGAGCTCAAAAGTGACCTAATTATTGACGCCTTTAATGGTGGCACTATCCTCTCAGACAATGATTGTCGCAATCTCCTCCGCAAGCATGGAGGTGACGCCAACAACTTTGATCGGCTGGCTTTAGTGGGTGCAACCAAGACCGAAATTTTGTTCAGGATGTTATTTAACTTGAAGTGTATCTACGTCAACATGCGCTCCTTTCCACAAGGACGATTAATTGCTGACTTACTACTAGCACTCAAGCCGTCGGCAATGACTGAACTACGTGACCGTGGCCTACTGTCCTATCATCTGAACGACTTCTCGGCTGCTCTACACGATCTCGAAACCTACCTGCGATTTACCTCGCGGGGATCAGACGAAGACCGTGAGGGTGAACGTGCTGAAATCTGGGAACACGTAAAAACGCTGCGCCGGAGGGTTGCCAGCCTAAACTAGAAGCCTCGGCCAAACAGGAAAAAGAAAAGAACGTCGCGAGTACGAACACCTACGACCGGATAACCTACCCTACAAACGCAGATTTCCGATCTCGCGATATAAGGCAGCTGACGCAATCACACCGTTATGAAAATTTGTTAAATCAAGCTTCTCGTTCGGAGCATGCGCATTCTCGTCAGGTAGTCCAATCCCAAACAAGACTGATGGAAGGCCGAGTATCTCCTGAAACGTCGCAACAACTGGAATCGATCCCCCTTCGCGATTGAACACCGGTGACCGCCCGAATCCAGATTTAATCGCCCTGCCTGCCGCCTGAACAAATGGATTGTCAAAATCGGTCATCCAAGGTTTACCCATATGCATCTGCGTCACACGAAGTTCGACACTATTCGGTGACACCTTTTGAATGTAGGCTTCGAACTGCTCCGCGATTTTCAATGGATCCTGATCGGGAACCAAGCGCATACTTACCTTCGCCATCGCCACAGCCGGGATAACCGTCTTAGCACCAGTTCCCGTGAACCCCGAGAGTAGACCGTTGACTTCGAATGTTGGGCGTGCCCAAATACGTTCCAAGGTTGTGTAACCTCGCTCACCAAACAGCTTCGGAGCACCGAGATCCTCTCGATATTGCCGCTCGCGGAACGGCAACCGACCAAATTCCTGACGTTCTTCATCTCTGAGTACCCTAACGTCATCATAGAAGCCTGGAATCTTAACTCGCCCTCCACTATCCTTCATGCGGCTAAGAATCTGAGCCAATACAAACGCTGGATTGGCAACAGCTCCACCGAACGATCCCGAATGCAAGTCGGTCTTCGTGCCGCGCAAGTCAACCTGTAAATATGCCAGACCTCGCAATCCATAACAGATCGATGGCACACCCCGATCAAACATGGGGGAATCGGATATAACCACAACGTCGGCACGGAGTTCATCAGAGTGATCGCGGACAAATCCGTCTAGATGCTTGCTGCCAACTTCTTCCTCACCTTCGATAACAAATTTGATATTAACGGGAAGATTTCCACCATCAGTCAAGTACGCTTCGACCGCCTTAAAATGCATAAATATTTGGCCCTTGTCGTCAGCAGCGCCCCTGGCATAAATCTCACCTTCGCGCACAGTGGCCTCAAACGGAGGCGTCAACCATTCGTCCAACGGATCGACAGGTTGCACATCGTAGTGACCGTAAAACAAAATTGTAGGCACATCCTCGCCGGCCGCATGTAACCAATCCGCGTAGACGACCGGGTTCCCTGGTGTTTCAATCAACCGAACATTTTGAAGGCCAACCCGAGTGAGTTCGTCAGCCGTCCACTGGGCACATTGCCTTACATCGTCTAAATGTTCCGGTAACGCACTAACGCTCGGAATAGCCAGAAACTCCTTTAGTTCTTCGATATAACGATCTCGACTGGAATGAATGTGATTAGTAACGTTATCCATTTTAATTACTACCCGATCACGTGGCCCGCTCCATTACGACAACAGTGTCAGCTCACTGCCGACTCGGCCTTTCAACAGGAAGATCCTCTCGATCTCCCCACTCTTTCCATGACCCGAGATAATTTCTGACTCGCGGATACCCTAACAATCGAAGCGCCAGATAACTGTGTGCTGCCCGATAACCACCTTGGCAGTAAGAGATGACTTCCTTGTCCGGAGTTACACCGTTCTCCTCGTACATGCGCTGAAGCTCTGAGGCAGCCTTAAAAGCGCCACTGTCATCGAGATTGCGAGTCCATTCGATATGGACGGCACCTGGAATTGCGCCACCCCGCTTAGCACGAACGTTTATTCCATAATATTCAGCGTCGCTTCTAGTATCTAGTAATACAACACCATCACGACCCACCCTTGACGCAACGTCATCGCATGTCGCAACGCGATTACCGACAGAGATAATGTCCCATTCCACCTTATCAGGCATCGAAGTTTGAGTGGTCGCCTCGAAACCCTGACGCATCCAAGCACCAAATCCTCCGTCAAGAACGCGGGGACAAGAATGGCCGAACAACTCAAGAAACCAAAAGGCTCGGGCCGCACGTATTCCAGATTGTTCGTCGTAGACCACGGTTGGTTGGTCTTGGGACACACCCCGCGTGGTCAGCAAATGGCCAACCATCCACAGAAACGCCTCAAGCGGCGAAGGGCGCGTATCAATCAGACTTACACCAAAAAGGTCGAGGTGTACAGCGCCTGGAACGTGACCCTGAGCAAATTTCTCGGCCGTGCGTAGATCAATCATCAGCGGTGGAACTGAACCGCACCGTTGCTGTTCAAGCTCTTCCGGAGTAATCAGAAGCTCAGAATTTACGTAGCCCTTCAACATCGCAGACATAGGTTATTGTTCCACAGCTGTGAACTGAAGGCTACGGACCAGACAAATCAGACTAGAAAAGCATACCGAAGAACAAATAGACCAGCGAAGAGAAACACCAGCCAATCAACATCTGACACTCGGCCTGTAGAAACCTTAAGAACCGCAAATGAAATAAATCCGAATGCAATACCGTCCGTAATGCTTACAGTTAACGGCATGAGAAGCATTGTCAGAAACGCCGGGATGGCTTCAGTTGCATCATCCCATTTTATGTTGCGGACGTTACGCAGCATCATCGTTCCTACCACTATCAACGCGGGAGCAATCACGGGATATAGAGTCACCGAGTTATCAAGCTGGTAGCCACCACCAATCATCGCCACGATTGGAGCAAAGAATAGCGCCAGAAAAAACAGCGCTGCCGTTACAACCGCCGTTAAGCCCGTCCGACCACCAGCAGCCACGCCAGTAGCGCTCTCGATATAGGCCGTGACCGTCGACGTACCAAGCCCAGCGCCAACGACAGTACCAACGGCGTCAGCCATAAGTGCGCCACGTGCGCGAGGCAAGACACCGTCCTTCATCAAACCCGCCTGTTCGGCCACCCCGACCAGCGTACCGACTGAATCAAATAAGGCCAAAAATAGAAAAACTAGAATGACAGCAGCCATATCAGGCTGCAGTGCCGCCAAAAGGTCAAACTCCAGAAAAGTTGGACGGATGGATGGCGGCAAACTTGCGAAACCTTGATACTCCGTAACTCCAGTCAACCAAGCTACGGTACCGGCAACAAGTAGACCAATAAGTAACGCTGACCGAAAGTTCCATACCGAGAGAACCGCCATCACGGTAAAACCAGTCAAAGCGACCATAACCGGCGTAGTCCGCAGGTCTCCAAGCATGACAAGCGTCCCAGGCGAATCAACAATGACTCCTGCCCACTGCAACCCAACCATGGCGATTAACAAACCAATACCGACCGCAATCGCATGCTTAAGTGAATTTGGAATTACCGTGATCAAGCGTTCACGCAAACCGATACCCGCTGTGATTACAAAGAGCATGCCTGCAAGTGCTACGGCGCCTAGTGCTGTCTGCCAAGGAATACCAGACGCCAGAACAACCGTAAAAGCAAAATAGAAATTGTGTCCCATCGCCGGAGCAACGGCGATGGGGTAGTTTGAGAACAATGCCATCATCAGCGTCGCGACGCCACTAGCGACACACGTGGCGACAAAGACGGATCCGAAATCCATACCGGCTGCGCTAAGTACTGTTGGTTGAACGAAAATGATGTATGCAAGCGTGAAGAACGTCGTGCTACCAGCTAAAACTTCGGTCCGAATCGTCGTGCCTAATGCAGACAAGTGAAACGTGCGTTCAATCAAAGAGTTCATCTTATAGAAGACCACAAACCATCATCTTTGCGAACACGCCCCTCGTCACGAAGCTTGACTAAATGCGCCAATACGTTTTCTCTTGCCATGCGTTGAAGTGCTCCAGACAGGCTTGAATACACCTGAACAACAATCGCGTCTACTTCAACCGGCCGGTCCCCAAGAACGTTAAGAATCTCGATCTCTCGATGCTGGCGATGGGCGACATATTGTTGAACCACTGACGACAGGTCATCTATTTCTGGGCCGTGCGCCGGAAGGACGCGGGTGGGCTCAAGGGCCTGTATCAGTTCGAGACTACGAAGATACGCTGTGAGGCTACCACCACGGCTCACGGGAATGACGACACTAGCGCCTTTGATCAGAAGGTCACCACAGAACAAGGTCCGAGTCTCTTCGTCAAAGAAACAGACATGGTCAGGAGAGTGCCCCGGAGTGTGAATGACACGAACATACCCATCGCCAACAGATATCTGATCACCATCAGCTAGAGCGACCCACGGCACCGCGAACTGGTTGTCTACGTCCGACCACGGCATCTTGGCAAACCTTAAGCCTGGCCATGTTCCAGCGAGATGACTTGCTCCGGCCGCATGATCAGGATGCCCGTGAGTGATAAGAACACGGTTCAGCGCGTTACCAGCCAAGGCATCCCTAACAGCCGCTAGGTGTTTTGGATGGCCAATTCCGGCATCAATTAACGCCGGTTCACTTCCGCTAATTAGATAGGTATTGTTACCAGAACCCGTGTACGGCCCAGGATTAAAACCAGAAATGAGGGTAACGGCCACAAGATTAACTATCCGATATGGCAGCAAGTAGTTGACGTCGACCTCGGTGCCCGTCAATTATACTGCGTGCCAGATTCCACTTCGATCACCGAAACCTTTACATCGCAAGAACGTCAACTTCTCGAACCATACTTCGGCAACGTCGATCACCAAGTGTTTGTGCTGACCAATTTACCAGAAGTGGTCAAGGGTGCGTTGTTTGCTCGATACTCACGGTCGGCGAAAACAGTCCGTCGCCTTTTTCTCGATGAATTCCTTGATCAGCTTGTTACCGGAAATTCCCAAGATACGGTTGGACTTGGCCGAGCAGAACGCCTGTACGAGCGTGTTTTCAACCAGTACGGTGACGACTCCGTCGCGCAACTCGGTGGTGCCCATATTGCCTGTGAAGGTGTGTCGAACGTTTTAACAAAAGTACTCGAACGTGGTCGTCTCATGTCTTATCTCGAGCAATCTACACGATATGTCCCCTATACGGACAAGCCGAATGGACGGTGGAAATACGTGGTTCCGCCCGAACTCACGAACGCTAACGACAACACCTTAGTCTCGGCTTTCTCAGCCACTTTGGACCACGCATTTGAGACTTATGCTAAATGGATAGCTCCTGTTCAAGCGCACTTTTCGGCACTTTACCCACAATCACCAGACGATTCGGATACCGTCTACAACGCAGCTATCCGCGCAAAAGCACTTGATGCCCTTCGCGGCCTGTTACCTGCTGCAACACGATCAAATGTTGGACTGTACGGGTCAGGTCAAGCCTATGAGGGACTGCTGCTCCGGATGCGTGCTAATCCGCTCACCGAGGCACAAGAGGTCTCAAACCTTATGCTGCCAGAGCTTCGCAAGGTCATTCCAGCTTTTCTTCTGAGAGTCGATCGACCAGACCGAGGAGTTCGTTGGAGTCAATATCTTTCAACAACCCGCAACAACACCGCACAACTAACTCGCACGATGGTTGAAGACATTGACCCCATAGATAGTCCTGAAGTTACGTTAACCGACTTTGATCCAGAAGGAGAGATCAAGGTTGTAGCGGCGGCCATGTATGCAAGTTCATCGCTTCCAGAAAGTCAGTTGGTCAACCTTGCTCGACAAATGTCAACCGGCGACCGCATTAGCGTCTTACGATCGTATGTGGGTAATCGGATCAACCGTAGGCACCGTCCAGGCAGAGCGTTTGAGCGTTCCACATATTGCTTCGACATCCTGTCAGACTACGGAGCATTTCGAGACCTCCAGCGTCATCGAATTTTGTCAATTGACTGGCAGCAACTTGGCCCATCGAATGGATATACAGCTCCGGCCGCCATCGAAGACGTTGGCGCCTTGTCAGATTGGCGTCAAGTGATGGACAGGTCAGCTGAACTGCATCATCGGTTAGAGACAACCGTATCGCCACTGGTAGCCCAATATGCTGTATCAATGGCCTATCGCATCAGGTTCTATATGCACATGAACGCCCGAGAAGCGATGCATGTCATAGAGTTAAGAACCGCACCCCAAGGTCATCCCGCATATCGACGAGTCTGTCAAACGATGCATCAGCTGATTAGAGACCAAGCCGGGCATCACGCCATCGCCGATTCTTTGACCTTCGTGGACCACTCTGACGTAGAACTAGAACGCCTGGAAGCAGAAAGGGCTACCGCCCGACGAACACAGCAACCGGAATAAAACACCAACACCTTTGCCCCACCATCAGACTCAGGAGTCGTTAACCCCATTGGACACATCGCTGTGACGTTCGAATTCTGAAAGATACGTCAGAGTCTCCAATGAAGTCATTCGATCAAGAAATAACACACCGTCAAGATGGTCAGTCTCATGCTGAATCACACGGGCAGGGAACCCTGACGCCGTCATCGTATGTTCTCGCCCATTGCGGTCTAACGACCGAACACGAATCTCGTCTCGACGTGGCACCATTCCACGAATGTCTGGGATGCTCAAACAGCCCTCCCAGTCATCCTCTGTCGAGTCTCCGATCGGCATAATTTCTGGATTGACCATCACAACTGGCGGCATACCTCCATCCGGATCATCGATACCAGCAACAAATAGACGAATCCCCACGTGCACCTGAGGTGCAGCCAAGCCAATTCCCTGATACTCACGCATGGTCTCAAACATGTCATCGATCAATCGCTGCGTCGTATCATTCATGAGTTCTGACACTTCGACCGAGCGCGCCGGTGTTCTGAGTACGGGATGCCCGAGACGGGCCACCTTAAGAATAGACATGCTTGCCGATTATACGTTAGGGTGCTAATTCGAATATGTCACCCCACGCCAACCATGAAATCTACCGCTTTTGCTCCCGATGCGGCCAAACCATGGTCCAACGACTTCTTAAAGATGGTGAACCCAAGCGGCCAGTCTGTGAAGCATGTGGTTATGTCGTTTATCTCGATCCGAAAGTTACCGTTGGAACGATTATTAGTAACGCCAATAATCAGGTTGCTCTAGTACGTCGCGCCATTGAACCTGGCTACGGCAAGTGGAGTTTTCCAGGTGGCTACGTAGACCGAGGTGAAACGCTCATTGCTGCCGCAGCGCGTGAAGCATGGGAAGAAGCTCGACTAGAGATTCGCGTAGATGGGCTGATAAATATTTACTCGTATCCGGAACAAACATCAATCGTAGTGGTCTACGGCGCAACCTCGATTGGTGGCCAACTTCGAGCTGAAGACGAATCTTTAGAAGCCGGATGGTTCACCGAAGCAGACGTACCATGGTCAGAACTAGCCTTTCCAAGTACACAGCAGGGTCTCCGGCAGTTTTTTCAAGGTCTTCTTTCGCCCCACATCGTATAGTCACCCTTGATTCGATCATGTTGTTAAAATGAGAACCACTAGCGAACCAGTAAATTCATTGCGGGTGGCTAACTTGGTTACCCGGTAGAGTCGCGAGGCGGAAAGCTAAAACTCTCCACCTCCACTGCATCCACTGCCTCCGTAATCATCTCATCTACGGCCAACTGTGACTCAGCATCTTCGACCTGATCTAGGTGGGCTTTCGTCGCCGGGTGGCGAGGTGTAAACAACTGACAGCAATCCTCATCTGGAATAATTGAAATTGGATAAGACCCAAGTCTACGAGACTCATCCGAAATCTCGTCTTTATCAGAACCTACCAGTGGTCGAAGCACTGGCAGAGTGACAACAGCATTGATGACGGAAAGATTTTCAATGGTCTGAGACGCAACCTGCCCCACGGATTCACCCGTCACAAGAGCGCGGGCCCGACAGCGCCTTGCGAGACGTTGTGCGATCCTCATCATGAAGCGTCTATAGAGGACAACGCGAAGTGGTGCAGGTGCGGAGAGCACAATCCGCCGTTGGATATCGCCAAATGCAACGAGATACAAGCGAGACTGCAACTGATAGCTCGTTAGCAATTGTGTTAATTCTCTGACTTTGTCTATCGATGCGTGAGATAACAGTGGATAACTGTGGAAATGCACGAACCGAACGCGACATCCCCGTTTCATGAGTCGATAAGCCGCCACCGGCGAATCGATACCACCTGACAGCAAACTCATCACTGGGCCACTCGTACCAGAAGGCAGGCCACCAGGCCCAGGATACTTATCGATTGAATAAAAAGCCTCTGTTGGAAGTATTTCAATCCAGATAACGAGGTCAGGATGAACAAGATCAACATTCCATCCAATTGCAGTCTTAACACGACCCCCAACTTCCCTCTCAATTTCCGGAGAAGTCAGCGCATAGGATTTGTCGGCGCGTCGAGCGGTCACCCGAAAGCTTTTGATGTCCCCATGACTCTCCGTAGACAACGTCTCTACAATCGATGTCGACAATTGATCAATCGACCGAGACGACCGAGAAGCACGTCCAAAATTCTCGACACCAAAGGTTCTAGTTATTCGTTGTTTGACCTTATCCCAGTCAGCCTTAGGGCCAAGTACCAACTCTAACCGGCCCATAAGTGGCCGGACACGGACCACATCAAGGTCAGCAGTAACAGCTCTGAGGTTAGAAACCAACCGGTCGACAAACCAAGGCCGGTTACGACCCTTTAGAGCAATTTCTTGATAGCGAACAATAACGGAATCCATGTATCGGTTCTATTGGTGGAACTGTTCAAAGGCGAGGTTGGCGGCATTATGCCCACTTGCCACTGCACTTTCGATTGTGCCGGGCAGCCCTGTCTCGATCCAATCCCCGGCAAGAAATAAACCAGAGATACCAGTTTGAGAATCTGGTCGCTGAGGCTGGCCAGGCGCCAATGAAAATGTGGCTTGGCGTTCACGAAGCACCATCCCATGTACGAGTTCAATCCTACCAACCGCTGGTATGGTTAATCTTAAATCAGACAAAACCAACTCGATTATGGCAGCGTCGGGAAGCCCCACCAAGCTCTCCGCTGCACTTGACACCAACGTCACGCGCGCGCCGGAAGACCTAGCACTCGACTGGTTGGCGAACAGCCACTGTATCTTCTTACCCAACAACCCGAGGAATGGTTCTGTTGTGACTGGCGATTTAAACCACAGATGCACACTGACGATTGCCGCTGAATCCATTGCTTCGGCTCGTTCCACTGTGGCAACTAACGACGGTGGCACCGGATTAATTACCCTTGAGAGAGCGAACCACGGCACTGCGACAATAACTACCGGTGCATCGAGCAACTGATTGCGGGCCTCAACTCCAACGAGACGACCGTCAACGAGCGCGACCCGTCCCGCAGCGCGAGTCCAAACCGCACCCCCATGCGTTTCGATAAAACGACGGGCCGGGATCGCATAAAGTGACTCCAGAGGCCGATTAGGGAGAACGATGGCTGAATCCGTGACTTGGGAACCACAGAGTTCGCCCAAGACTCTTGCAAACGGCTTTGCGGCGGCGACACGTGCACTTTGATTGAGTGCCGCCAGTGCCAGTGGCTCCCACAAGAGCTCTCGCAGGCGCCGCGCCTGACCGCAGCGTATCAACCAGTCGTGCACAGTTTCATCTTCCGTGACGATATCAGCAGGGAAATCGTTATTCTTACGTCGCCGCAGCCGCCGAAGCGGTCCGACCATTCGCAAAGCAGACAGCTTCTCAGAAAAACTCAGCTCCTTCCATTCAAGCACACCCCCAATCAAATGAAGTGGAGCTGAAAGATCCGGGCAAGCAAAACAAATAGGTCGACTGTTTTCGTCAACATAACTAACTCTTAACCTGTCTTGTATATGAACGTCTTTGTCGGCACCAATAGTTCTTAGGAATCGTAGAGTTTCCCGATAACAACCGAACATGACGTGCTGTCCGTTGTCGACCTCATCGTTGGTAAAGTGATCCGTGTACGAAGTGGCACGACCACCTAACTTCGGGCGGCTCTCAAGGACCACAACTCGGAAATTGTGGGAAGACAACTTTACTGCAGCACTCAACCCGGCAAAACCGCCTCCAATGATGGCGGCATCATATTTGCTCATTGTCTTCAGGCGCCACGTCGCATAGTCATACTTCTGTGCAGGCTGCACAGAATAGCTTGACTCCATACAATCGTAGCAATCATGGCCCTTCGAGGACGCGGCACGCGTACAACTTCAGAGAACACATCGTACCCACGCCGTTCAATGCGCTTCAGGATTTCAAAATAAATCGTCCGCATGATCTCTGCAGCAACGAGATTCATCTTGTCTGCTGATGGAATAAGATGCGTCGCTTGTTGATAGAACTTGCGAGCTCGCTGGCACTCAAATCGAATTAATTCATGGACGGGCGTTGACATCCCTTGGCGGAGAACCTCAGAACTACATCCAAACCGCCGAAGATCCTCAAGCGGTAAATACAAACGCCCCGCTTCAAGATCAGTCGGCAAATCACGAATTATGTTGGTTAGCTGTAACGCCACTCCTAAGTTAATTGCATAATCTTGTGCACGTCTGTCGCTATAGCCAAAAATCTCGATGCAAACGAGACCAACCGACGACGCCACACGCAGACAATATTCATAAAGTTCATTAAAGGTTTCGTACCGGCGACTATGAATATCCATTTCGACGCCTTCAACTAAATCTTCCAGTGGCTGACGCGGAAGATTGAACTGTTTCACATAAGGCTTCAATTGGCGTCCCTGCACTGTCAGCGGTTCCTTTTCGGTAAAGCAATAATCCACTTCACGACGCCAACTAGCCAGCTCAGACTCGAGAACAGCTGCTGTTCGATTCGTCGTGACTCCATCCACGGTTGGCAGATCAACTGCGTCATCCACCGCCCGACAAAAATCCCAGACAGCGATGATTGCCCGCCGTTTGTGGTCTGGAAGCACGAGAAACGAATAGTAAAAGCTGGTATCTCGACTCACGGTAAGCGCTGCCAATTAGCAGCCTTCCATATTATGGGCAAGAAATCGCCTGGCCCTAGTTTCGGTCGCCTCATACGAGGATCGTAGTCACTTGATTCTAGTTGGTCGAGAATCCGGCAACCGCCCAGCCAAGTGAAACGTAATTCCCAACCTAATCTGCCACCAACCTCATCGCAAACAGATCGTCCCAAGTCGAATAGCTGTCGATTGCGACTGGTAACATCGGCGATGGTAGCCCGCCACGCCTGAGAAAGTTGATCGCTGTCCAATTCTGACTCGCTAGCGCAAAACTTTTGGCTGACCTCCGACGGGATATAAAGTCGACCCCGTTGCCAATCGACATCGAAGTCTTGGAGAAAATTTGCGATTTGCAGCGCGGAACACAAACAGTCCGAAGCTCGTTCTAGAGCCTCCTCCCGCCGTCCCGCAATCCTGAGAACCAATCGCCCGACCGGATTAGCAGACCGCCGACAATAATCGAGTAGGGCCTCCCAACTCTCATATCTATCGACGGTGACATCCTGCCTGAAGGCACTTATAAGGTCTTCGAAAAGATTTACTGGAAGATCGCATCGTGTCATCGTGTGATTTACGGCAGCAAAAACGAGATCGATCAACTGATCGGAATCAGGGTTCACATCTCCACTCACCGCAGCATGAAATCTACGTAACCACTCGTCTAGCAGCTTCAGTCGTTCATTCGGAGTACGGTCGCCCTCATCAGCGAAATCATCAGCATAGCGAGCAAACGCGTAGACAGCCGCAATATGAGGGCGCATCTCAGCTGGTAGGACCCACGATGCAACTGGAAAATTCTCGTAATGGCGCCGCGCAACATCAGCACAAGTCGCGTAGGCTCTGGAAAATGACGGATCCAACTTAGACACCGTTTGATAGCATAGTGCTCAATGCGCGACTTCGTCGCGGTCTTCATCGTTTTTCTGCTCGTGGCGTTCGCCCTTCGCATGGCCAGCTCTCTCCAGTGGTACAAGCGGGGGCAGTCCAAGATTCGTCGGACAATAACAGCGTCAGGTCAGTCGATCATCGCTGAAATTCCTGGAACTGACGGCCTAGAATTCTTCACAGAAGACACCAGAGCATTTCACTGGAAAAAACGCATAATTCAAAAGGAAGAAATTCGATCAACGCGTTTATTGATCAGCGGTGCACCAATCTCCGTTCGAATCTCACAATTACTTCCAGACCCCACGCCGCTACCGCCATCAGATTTCCAGCAATCGGATACTATCGAACGGGAACACTGGGATGTTGCGATTGATCTCAAAAACACAACCGTTGTCGTCGAGTGCGGTTCGATTCGGGAGCGAGTCTCCCAAGAACTGGCTAGACAGGTCTTTGAGGCAGTGGCGAACGATATCGAACTCAGAGAAAAAGCGCAGCCGCCAGAACGGCTTACCACTTCTGCTCAGGAATCTCGTAACGACGGTTAGTCACCCGTGCCAACACAAAAAGAAGATCGGATAAACGGTTGACATACTTAAGCACTTCCGACGGAACACAACTGGAGTCAATAGCCACAATATTGCGCTCTGCTCGTCGGCAAACCGATCGAGCGATATGAAATGTTGCCGCCGTTCGGTTTCCCCCAGGAAGGAGAAAGCTTTGAAGTGGACTGAGTTCAGCCTCGTAACGATCAATTGCGTCCTCGAGGCGACGCACTTCAAGCTCTCCAATAGTTGTCTTCTGTGCTCGTTTTCGACTGGGGTCCCGTGGGTCAGCCAGACGTGCACCAACAGCAAATAAGTCCCGCTGAATCTGAAGGACCACCGCCGCAAGGTCGTCCTCCATGCCGGAGGACAGTGCCGAACCAAGGATTGCATTCAATTCGTCGATGTCTCCGTACGCGGTCACTCGCTGATCACACTTCGGCACCCGCGTGCCATCAAACAACGCTGTCTCTCCGCCATCACCTGTCTTTGTATAGAGTTTCATGTCTGCGCCACCGTCTTTACAGTCGGGACATTACTATACTGCTGCATCACAGACCATGTCCGCCGTCAAATATAGCAACGTAACACCTCTTCCCTCTCCAGCCGCCCGGCGGCGTTTTCGACGTCGGTTGTTAAATTGGTATCACCGTCACGGTCGAGATTTACCGTGGCGGGACACACGCGATCCATACCATATTCTGGTTTCAGAGATTATGCTGCAACAAACCCAAGTGGACCGGGTCTTACCAAAATACCTGGAGTGGCTCGAGATATTTCCGTCATTCGAGTCGCTGGCCGCGGCTACGCCACGTCAGGTCAAACAGAGGTGGTCCCCACTTGGATACAACGTTCGCCCAACGAGACTACACGCAATTGCTCGAGAGGTCGTCCAGGATTATGGTGGCCAACTTCCCTCTGATGAAGCGACGCTCAGGTCGTTCAAAGGCCTTGGTGATTACACGGTTGGGGCCGTCAGAAGCTTCGCCTTCGGTATGAGGGCTGCAATCGTCGATACAAATATCTCGCGGTTGATTTTTCGGATATTTATCGCCCAAGGTGACCCAACGGACCATAAGGTCAAACGTCACCTCTGGAAACTCTCGGAGACGCTGTTACCACAGAAAAGTGTGTTTGATTTCAATCAAGCCCTGATGGACTTCGGAGCTACTGTATGTGTAGCACGGACCCCACACTGTCCGGAGTGCCCTATGCAGAAAGATTGTCGGTCGTTCAAAATAAACAACCAAACATCGAAGACCAAAAATCCTCGCTAATCAGAAAAAGGTAACTCCGTCACCTCTGCCGGCACTCGCTCAGATCCAGCATCAACATGGAGTAATGTTCCAGGCTCGAGCCATTTTCGATCCACATAACCTAACCCAATCATGGTCCCAGTCGTTCCAGAAAAACCTACACTGGTTATCTTCCCAACTGTCTCAGTACCAGACCACAAACGTGCACCAACGCTTGGCCCAGAAGATTGATCACACAGGCTTTTCATTCGGAGTCCAATCATTTTTCTCGCCAACCGACCATGGCCACGATGAAGAATCCTTACAACTACTTCCTGCCCCACGTAACACCCTTTTGTGAAACTAATCGCACGATTTTCTATCCCAGCTTCCAGTGGAATGACGTCGGCATTAAGATCGTTTGGAAAGACTGGGCGACCTTGTTCGATGCGGATTACATCGGCAGTGTTTTCGTCGACTTCAGAGCACCCAGCTTCCAGTAACATGCGCCGTAGGTCCTCCATTGTCTCTCGCTCAGCCCACAAAGAAAATCCGTTAATGCCAAACGGATCGCTATGGCTGACAATCAATGACGCGCCGCCTACTGACAACTGCTGGCATACATTAACTGGCCAACGACCAATCTGATCCGACACCTGAGGAAGGACTTTCGCAAGATACGAACCCGCCTTCGGACCGGCGAGAACATATCCAGCCCACGTATCGGTCCAGTCTTCAATCGAAACATCCTCTGTAAAAATAAGCTCCTCAAAGCGATCAACAAGGAGTTGTTTGACGCTTCCGTGTACATCCAATAGGAGCCGGCCTCCTACATTCAACACTTCCGCATCAGCCAGAATTCGACCCTGAGGCGTCAGATAGACAGCGTAACAGCCGTGCCCGTCTGGCAGGCTGACGATGTCATTAGTTAGCAGACCTTGCAAGTAGGAAGCTCGGTCATCGCCGGCGATCGCAATCCGACCGCGATTCGATCTTGTGACAACGCCGACCGTCTCCTTCAAAGACCGATAACAATCAGGATTCATAATTCCTCGACTGAAATGATATGCTGAAAAAATGTTAATGTTGGTTGCTCTAGTCCTCTTGCTCACAACTGCCGGCGCTGCCAGTGGTCAAACAGCCGCAGATCAAAAATTAGGATTATCCACCTTCAACGTATTTATTGGCTCGACCCTAGCCGGCATCGAGCGAGTGACTTTGAATCGATCAACTGCAGGCTGGATTATTACGTCAAGTGGACAGCTCTCCCCTCCAATTGAACTTTTGAACCGAAACTTAGAAATCGAATACGACGATAATTGGGAACCTCGTCAACTCATAATGGATGGACGTCGGCAGAATGAAGATTTTTTAGTCCGAACCTCCTTCTCTGATGGTTTTGCTACGAATAGCATCACAGACGGAAGCACAATCGAGGAACTCGGCGAAACCGTTAATGCTAACTCCATAATTCTCCCCGATTATTTTTTTGGTTCGTACGAAGCATTGGCCATCCGACTTGAAACGCGGTCCGAAGGTAATCCCATACCGACCTACAACGCACTGCACGGCGCAGGTAACGTAACTGTTCTCGAAACAATACGACGGCGCCTCGAAATAAGCCAACGCCCTCAAGACATCGCGGTATACCAACTTGCAGTAGAACAAGCCGAACGTACCCTCAACGTAGAAATGTGGGTTGATGAAGACAGGCGTTTACTTCGTGTAAAGCTTCCAACAGCGAACCTCGATGTAATGCGACAGGACTTATCTTTAGTTTCGACCCGATTGAATGGTGTCGACCTCCCCGGGGATTCGGCTGAACGAATTCCCATGACTGGCTTCAGTGTCGCCGCAACAATAACGACGCCAGTTGATCGAGAGGTTCCTCGGTCTGGCTGGCCGGTCGTCATTTTGACGCCGGGAACACGATCGATCGACCGTGACGAGCACCTTTTTGGCGTGCCAATTTTTGCGCAGCTGGCCGCGGAGTTGAGTGAAAACGGCTATCTCGTTGTCAGATACGACAAACGAGGTGTCGGACAAAGTGGTGGCAGACCGGAATCGGCGAAAATTGAGGACTACGCCGATGACGCACGAGCTGTCATTAACAGGGTCCGGAGCCGTTCAGACGTCGATCGCAGTCGAATTACGTTACTCGCACACGGTGAAGGAGGATGGATCGGACTGAAAGCCGCGGCAGAAGATAATGGAGTTTCGGCTCTCGTCTTGCTAGCCACACCCAGTGTTGACGGTGCCACTCTGATTCTTGAACAACAAGCTATGGAATTCGATCGTCTAGAACTGTCTGACCAAGACCGGGCTGAATATGCTGCGCTACAACACAAGATTCATGCCGCGGTTGTTGGTGATGGCGATTGGACCGGTGTTCCAAACACTATTCGTCGTCAGGCCGACACGCCCTGGTTTCGAAGTTTTATCGAATTCCAACCAGCGGACACTATTCGCCAAGTGAACCAACCGATCCTTATTCTTCACGGAGCACTTGACCAGCACATCTCGTCTCGACACGCAAACGAGTTAGGTGCACTGGCTGAAAGACGTTCGCGATCCGGTGCGACCGTGGACGTAGTCACGCTTGATGGAATCAATCATCTCTTATCGGAGTCCGTACTCAATGACAACTATCCTGACCAGACGGACGCTAGGGTAGCAAAGACAGTGAGTGAAAGTGTCATCAATTGGCTCGGGCAAACCTTGAAACTAAACCCGTAGATTCGCAACTATGTGGCTCCTTCGCTCTTCAAACGACAACACAGAACGCATTCTCCGGATAACCCCTGGAAGCCCTCGAACAGTCGGACGAGGCCCGAGGTCGGACTTCGTTCTATCGGGAGCGTTGATATCCAGAATACATTGCCGTCTACTAATTACGAATAACGAGTTAACAGTTGAAGACATGAACAGCACGAACGGGACGTTCGTCAACGACCAGCGGATATCGCAATCGCAACTCAACTCTGGCGACCGATTAAGATTAGGGCGACTTGAACTAATCGTTTCGGAAGAATGAATCGTTACTTTCGAGGTTGTGAGGGTCTAATTTCAACCCGACTAGGAAGACTTCTGGGTTCATGATTTAACAAATCGACGACGACTTGGGCAACATCTCTGGGGTCCAGTTTGCTCGTAATCGATGAACTTTCATCGTTACCTGAAAACCGAGTATCAACCGAGCCAGGTGCAACACAACTCACCCGAATATTGTCGTACCGAAGTTCCTGCATTAGCACTTCGCTAACCGCGTCAAGACCGGCCTTAGACGCACAGTACGCCGCACCGCCAGAAAACGGGTGGCTACCCGCCAAACTGCTGATGTTGATAATCCACCCTCCTCGGCTAGCTTTCATCAACGGGATAGCTGCTCGACACGCAAAAAACACACCACTGAGGTTTGTTTCGATCACCTTGTTCCAGTCCTCTATCGACAACTTGGCCAATTCCTGAAAATGTCCGACACCGGCGTTATTAATCAAGATATCCAGTCGTCCGAAAGTGTCGACCGTCCGTGCCATTAAGTCTTCCATCTGCCCTGGTTCACGAACATCGGCTGAGTAACTTTCGATCCGACCTGATTGCTTCTCAGACCCAACTGTAGTGGCAATCTGGTGAGCAACCGAAGACAGCAAGTCGGTTGAACGGCCAGAGAGCATGACGTTGAACCCCTGCGACGCTAACGCCGTCGCGATGGCCTGGCCAATACCACGGGATGCTCCCGTGACAGTTACGGCCCTACTTTCCAGCTGATCATCAGTCATGTGCAATAGAATACCGCTCCAGAGGTTCAAGAATGTCAATTGTTTCAATCGTTGGTGCGGGACATCTTGGCGGTATGCTTGCGTTCACGCTCGCAACTAATGAAAGAGTTCGTGAAATTAGACTGTTCGACACAACCGAAGCAATTGCGTCAGGAACAGCACTCGATATACAGCAGGCAGGAGCCGTCGAGAGCTTTGATACTACTGTTGTGTCCTATCGAGAATTACCCGCAGTCATTGGGTCAGACATCGTAATTCTGACTGGTCCGGCTAAAAAACCTGCCACAGAATGGAGTGAAGATGATGGTCTAGAAATACTCCAACAGTTAGGACATCTCAATCGGCGGGCCTTGACAGTCTGTGCTGGAATTGGACATCGGCGGTTAATCGAACGAGGCGCTGCGGAAACACCACTTTCTGGAAACCGCCTCGTCGGCTCTGGACCCTACGCGCTGCAGAACGCACTAAAAACCCTGGTCGCGCTCGAACTACAATGTTCGTCTCTTGATGTGTCCTTAGCGGTTCTGGGAACCCCACCGACTCATCTTGTGATTCCATGGAGTGGAGCGTCGGTCCAAGGCGTTCAATTGTCAGAATTGCTTTCTCCAAGAAGACTCGAATTGATTCAGGAGAAGTTAGTCCGCCAGTGGCCTCTTGGTCCTTACGCGCTGGCAGCCGCAGCAGCAAGACTATGCGAAATCGTTCTTCAGGAAACAAGCATCTATGGAATTAATTGCTACGCTGTACTCAACGAAGAATCAAACCTGCCCGGTCGCGTAGCTGCAGTAACGGCAAGTATTGACAAATCAGGTGTTAAAAAAATCGTTCCGCCAGTGTTGAATATAAGAGAACAGGTGGCGCTCGATAATGCACTGTTGAAGCCCTAGTTAATCGTTTTAAGGCCCGGTCCATAATTCACAGTGCCCATATTAACGACCAACCTCGTCGTGCGACCAAGAAGTTCAGGTTGCTGTTTCCTGGCTACTTACCACACGCTCAAATACAGAACCAAATTCCTTAATCAGAGTACTCTCGACTGACTCGCACAACACTCGAGAACCAGTTATATGCGACAGAGAGGTTACACCTTTCCCATCAATACCGCACGGTCGAATTAGATTAAAATAAGTGAGATCAGTTGAAACGTTCAGGGCGAAACCGTGACTCGTTACCCAACGTGAAAAACGGACACCGATAGCAGCGAGTTTATTATCGCCAACCCATACACCCGTCAGACCTGGAATCCGATTGCCGCGAACACCAAACGTCAAGACCGTTCTCATGATCACGGTTTCCAAGTCGCGCACGTAACGATGAACATCGCAGCGGTCAGGACGTAAATCGAGAATGGGATAGCCGACCAACTGGCCTGGGCCATGATAGGTGACATCGCCACCACGGGTTACATCATGAAGTTCGACACCCATTCCGGACAACTGCGCTGGGGTTACTAGAAGATTAGAAAGACGATGGCGGGCGTTTACACCAAGGGTGACAACATGTGGATGTTCCACCAAAAGCAAGACATCAGGCACTTCATTGTCACGTCGCTGTCTAACCAGTGTCTGCTGGATTTCCAAGGCATCGACATACGACATCATGCCCAGCTTACGAACTTCTACCGTCGACTGCCTTGCCATAAAACCTAGACTGGAAGTTTCTCAAACGAGTTCACAGAAGGTGTTCGTCGAACTTCTCAAGATGCTCCTTGACACTACTCATAAATCGGTCAGCTACTGCACCATCAATAATACGGTGATCGAACCCGAGCGTAAGATACGAACGGGTTCTTGCGACAATTTCTCCATTCACTACGACCGGACGAACTTCGACGGCACCCATACATAAAATCGCAAGTTGCGGTTGATTGATGATCGGCATCCCAAAACTTGAACCAAAGACACCAGGATTGGTGACCGTGAAAGTCCCACCAATAACCTCTTCAGGCTGAAGCTGCTTCGAACGTGCTCGGTGCGATAGGTCACCGATTGACCGACTAAGTTCCACCATGCTCTTACTGTGTGCATTCCTTATCACCGGCGCTATTAATCCCCAGTCCAGGGCAACCGCTATGGCCAAATTGACGTCTTCACTGTAGACAATATTGCTGCCATCCACTGATGCATTCACAATAGGAACTTCGTGTAGCGCCTCGACGACCGCCTTTGCGACAAACACCAGGTAACTTAATTTGTGCCCGGCTTCTTCATATGTAGACCGATGCAGCACCCGAAGCTCGGACACACGTGAGAAATCAACATCGAACACGGTGTGCACATGAGCAGAAGTGCTGCGACTTTCCACCATGCGCTCTGCGATGCGACTACGCATTGCCGTCATGGGTTCTACCCGACCAGGTAGACTCTCCATTTCACGAACCGCTCTCAGCACATCAGCCTTGGTAACGCGCCCACCAGTTCCAGTACCAGAAATGGTATTGGGATCGATTTGGTGCTCAGCAACCAACTTCCGAACTACCGGAGAGAAGCCTTGATTTATGGACTGGTTACGTTTTTCGGTCTGCACGAGCCCTGACTCGACATTATCCGAATCAGGTAATCGTTCGCTTGTCGGAGATGACGGGGGGCCATCGTCACTGCTCTCACTGACTTCGACGTCCTCGCGTTCGCCAATCAATGCAACAACGGTGTCCACAAGAACAGTGTCACCTTCAGCAGCCAAAATCTTAGTAATTACACCTGCGGCTGGCGACGGAATTTCCGCATCGACTTTGTCGGTCGAAACCTCGAACAGCGGTTCCTCTTGTACTACGGCGTCACCCACTTTCTTGTTCCACCGAACGATTGTCCCCTCAGCAATGGATTCGCCGAGTTGCGGCATTAAGACGTTAGTAGGCATAGCGCGCGATACGTTAACCTTGGATCCTAAGAGTGTCAAGAAACAGGCGCCCTACCTCAATTAGTGGGCGCCCGACAACCGACAAATGGCGTACTCGCCACAACCGCTACTAAATTCACACTGAGTGGTGAACTGGATACCAGTACACAGTAACGACCACTGGTTTCATCGGCCGTTTATTAAGGAGAGCAGATATGGCCAGTTCTTATAGCCTAACCAGCAGATATTGAGGCTAACTGGGTACTGCAGTATTACCTTCGTTACGACAAAGTACACGAAGCCGACCAGCGGATCACCCGCAAGCCAGCTCCGGTCCACACAGTTTCGCTGTACGTCTAGATGGAACTAACTAGGCAGTACTGAGTCCTTAAGCTGCTTTGCGATTCGCGCTTTAACAACGGTCTTTTCTGGTATCTGAATAGACTGACCGGTCGCCGGATTGCGACCCATGCGCGCTTTCCTAGTCTGCACAACCAATTTTACCATTCCAGGCAGCACGAACTCGCCACTACGCTTCAGCTCACTCTCGGACAGTTGCTGGAGATGATCAAAGAAATCACGAGCTTCTGTTCGCTTGAGACCAAATCGATCCGCAAAGTTCGAAAAGAGCTCGGTCTTACTCATTCGTTTGCCATCTGCCATCGGCATCCCCCTAAGGTACGGGCGCGCTAGTAAGTACTGCAAAACCGGTCGCGCGCGCGAGCAACCGTTGCAGAAGAAAACCCAATAAAAACGCGCCTGATGCTAGCGCGCGGGTCTTCTGGTGTCAATCATTCTTCTCCTAGTAATTCCGATGCCCCTGCCAGAGATCCCGGTTAGAATCAAGTGATGGATGAAGTCCAAGTTGAAACATTTCCCAATCAGCATCCGGAGCGCGATTATAAAATTGAGATTCGTTGCCCTGAATTTACCTCGGTCTGCCCAAAGACCGGACTGCCAGATTTCGGCGAAATACGAATCACCTACACTCCCGATGAGCGGTGCCTGGAACTCAAAGCGCTTAAACATTACTTGATTAGCTTTCGAAACAAAGGGATCTTTTATGAACACGTCACAAATCAGATCCTTGATAACCTTGTCGATGCGTGCCATCCGAGAGCCATGGAGGTCGTTGGTGATTTCTCAGTCCGAGGTGGTATCAGCACACAGGTAACAGCGAGTTACGCCAAAGATGGTTCATGAAGTTCCGGTAGACGGGGTACTCGACCTACATTGCTTCGCTCCCCGAGACGTTTCATCGATTGTGACCGAATACCTTTGCGCTGCCGCGGCGACGGGGCTTCAAGAGGTACGGTTGATCCACGGCCGCGGTAAGGGTGTTCAACGTTCCATCGTCCACACTACAGTCGAACGCCACCCTGGGGTAAAAGAGTTTTGGGATGCCCCCGACTCCCACCTGGGCGCCACGGTGGTCGTGTTGACACCCATAAAACAAATTAAATCAAAGATCTAAGGGAATAGAGTTATTTTGACCACCCGAGTCACCCGGAGGACCAAGAATGGATAGTTCGATACTGTTCAGCTTTGACTCTTTTGTCGCACTCCTCACACTAACGACACTCGAAATCGTTCTTGGCATCGACAATATTGTTTTCATCGCGGTTCTCACCGACCGGCTGCCTGAGAAACACCGGCGCTCAACGCGAACAACAGGATTAATCCTGGCAATGGTGATGCGTATTCTGCTGCTTTTTACCATCTTCTGGGTCATGCGTTTGACGGCACCGCTCTTTGAAGTTCCCTTTCTAACAGAGACGGTTGGAGAGAACATTAGCGCACCGCTGAGCATTAGCGGGAGGGATCTCATCCTCGTCTTGGGAGGACTATTCCTCTTAGCGAAGGCTACATTTGAAATTCATCACCTTTTGGAACAACCTGACCAGAAGAATAACCGTCGACAGAAAAGCGCTACCGTCGGGAATGTCTTGACACAAATTGTGATCCTCGATCTCGTATTCAGTCTCGACTCCGTAATCACAGCGATCGGAATGGTGGACCGGATCGAGATTATGATCACGGCTGTTGTGATCGCGATTGTGGTCATGATCGTCTTTGCCGAAACAGTAAGTAATTTCATCGCGCGCCATCCTTCGATGAAAACACTAGCCCTCGCTTTTTTGGTAATGATTGGAGTGTTACTTATTGCCGATGGGCTTGGTCAACATCTTCCGCGCGGCTATGTTTATTTTGCGATGGCTTTCAGCCTGACAGTTGAGATCATCAACTTGCGAGCTGGTGCCAGACGTCGAACGTATGAGCCAATTAGATGAATAGCGACCGGAAATCTGTCTTTATCGTGGCATTAGTAACCGTCTGTAACGTCGTACCTACGGCACTCAGTCAACCAAACAGTTCGGTAGAATTGCTAATCGAATCCTCGACAGAACACAATGGCATAGCTGAACAGATGCGAACATTTGCCTCCCAAGAATTCGTTAGTGTGATGAGACTAACTGGAACCCACAACCCCGGAGCCCCAATCCGAACCTTGTTATTATCGGAACACTCAACTGCCGCACAAAATACGCCAAGCTGGGTCGCTGGCTTTGCTGACCCCGCCAATGACGTTGTAATAATCTTTCCCGACCGGGTCGGCTCCTATCCCTATCGGTCACTTGAAGGCGTCGTTTTCCATGAGGTGGCGCACATCTTGATCAGCCGAACTGCGAATGGTCGGTCGGTACCCCGCTGGTTTAACGAAGGTTTAGCCAGCGCGGCTGAACAAAGCTGGAGCCTCGAAGATCGATCCCGCTTTGCCTGGGAACTATTTGTTGGCTCTGATATGACCATCACCCAACTAGAATCTTTGTTCAGCCAAAGTCGACAAGATGTTGCAAGGGCCTATGTAATTTCTGAAGCCTTCGTCCGGTACATACTCCAACGCTACGGTTCGTTCACCGCTGGCAGCGTTCTGAATCGAATGGGATCCGGAGCATCCTTTGATGCTGCACTCTACCTCACAACCGGACTCACCATCTCAGAGCATCTCGATCGCTTCTGGGCAGATCAAATGACTTGGAAATACTGGATCAATTTTGCTGGTCACCCATTCACACTCTGGGGCTTTTCCACGCTACTGGCGATCGCTGCCATTTGGCGACACCGCCGACGCCGGCGAGAACGAAGACGGCAGTGGGAAATAGAAGAAGAATGGGAACAAGCAACTTGGGAGGAACACCGCCGAAAGTATCGACTTCACTGAAAGCACTACACCGCCAGCAACTGAATGAATCTCACCCGCCTGAAAAAACCCGCAGCAGTCGGCTGACTGGGTCGTACAATTGATCAACAACTCGTTCCTTTAACGGAATAATTGCATTATCAGTGATAGTAATTTCTTCTGGACAAACCTTCGTGCAACACTTGGTTATATTGCAATAACCAATACCATGATCGTTGGCAAGGTCGTTTGCTCGGTCTTCAGTGTCGAGAGGATTCATCTCGAGTTGAGCATTGTGAACAAAAAAGCGAGGCCCAATGAACTCATGGTGCAATCGATGATCTCTTAAAACGTGACAGACATCCTGACACAAGAAACACTCGATACACTTGCGGAACTCCTGCACCCGCTCGGCATCTGACTGGAACATCCGCCAACTGCCATCATCTGCATCCGGAGGCCGTGGCTTAAATGCCTTGATTCGTTTCTTGACTTCATAGTTCCAAGAAACGTCGGTAACCAGATCACGAATTGGCGGAAACGCCCGCATCGGCTCAACCGTAACCGGTTCATCAAGGTTTAAACTGTTGAGCCGGGTCATGCACATCAATTTTGGTTGACCGTTTACTTCCGCCGAGCATGACCCACATTTTCCCGCCTTACAATTCCAACGAACTGCAAGATCGTTTGCTGATTCAGCCTGAATCTGGTGCACAGCATCAAGCACAACCATTCCCTCTGTAACGTCAGTGCTGAAGTCCTGATAGTCACCATCCTCCGCGTTGCCACGCCAGATCCTGAATGTTGCGGTCGCCATTGCCCTCTCCGTAAAAGTTTGGTCTAAACGCGCGTCTACTTCTGATTCTCTTCGATAATCCGCTGAAGGTCGTCTCGTGGAGGTGTAATCGCTTCTCGGCTGACCTCCATCGATTTATCGTCGGCTTGTCGAATAACTAATGTCGTCTTACCCCACTCTTCGTCTTTGCCGAGATGATCTTCCCGAAAATGAGCACCACGGCTTTCTTTACGCTCAGCAGCAGCGCGGGCAACCGCCTCAGCCACCGGCATCAAATTGCGTAGGTCAAGCGCTGTATGCCACCCTGCGTTGTATTCACGGTTACCTTGTGCTTCCACTCGAGTGGCCCGGTCCGCTAAACCTTTAAGCCCTTCGATCGCTTGTTTCAATTCTCCCTCGTTTCGAACGATGCCTACTTGACTCTGCATCATCTCCTGCAAGTCATATTGCAATTGGTACGGATTCTCGCCGGCCCCTTGTCGCTCAAGTGGCGCGAGCGCAAGCCCAGCCACCGCGTCCACCTGGTCCTGCTCAACGGTGACCGTGCCGTGTTCCTGAGCAAACCGAGCAGCGTGCTCACCTGCGCGCTTGCCAAAAACAACTAGGTCGGACAAAGAATTTCCACCCAGTCGATTCGCACCATGCAGGCCACCCGCCACCTCACCCGCCGCAAACAGGCCCGGGACCGCCGACATCTGCGAATCAGGGTCAACCCGAACCCCTCCCATCACATAATGAGTAGTCGGACCAACCTCCATCGGTTCGGCAGTAATGTCAATACCCGCCAGCTGCTTAAACTGGTGGTACATGCTCGGCAATTTCTTCTTAATATGCTCCTGAGCATTAGGTAACTTCTCTTTAATCCAAGCAATGTCAAGAAAGACACCGCCGTGTGGGCTACCCCGACCTTCTTTGATCTCTCGAACGATACATCGCGCCACATGGTCTCTCGTCAAGAGTTCAGGAGGCCTCCTGGCATTCTTATCACCCTGGGTATAAATCCATCCTTCCTCTGGATTATCAGCCGTCTGGTGCTTATAGAGATCAGGAATATCATCAAACATGAATCGATTTCCCTCACTATTTCGCAGCACACCCCCCTCGCCACGTACTCCTTCCGTCACGAGGATTCCCTTCACGGAAGGTGGCCAAACCATTCCGGTGGGATGAAACTGCACGAACTCCATGTCGATCAGCTCAGCACCAGCCCGATACGCAAGCGCATGACCATCGCCGGTATATTCCCAACTATTGCTCGTCACCTTAAACGCCCGCCCGATACCACCCGATGCCAACACGATCGCTTTCGCCTTAAAAAGCCGAAAGCGGCCGCGCTCACGATCGTAGCCAAAGGCTCCAGCGATTCGATCACCATCCTTCAATAACTCGATGATCGTGCACTCCATATGCACATCGATGCCCTGATGTACGCCATAGTCTTGTAACGTCCGAATCATTTCGAGACCCGTCCGGTCACCGACATGTGCGAGACGCGGATACTTATGACCACCGAAATTCCTCTGCAAGATTCGACCATCTTTCGTGCGGTCGAACACCGCACCCCACGCTTCCAGTTCTCTAACACGGTCAGGAGCTTCTTTCGCATGCAGTTCGGCCATCCGCGAGTTATTGAGATACTGGCCACCTCTCATGGTGTCCGCAAAATGGGTTTCCCACCCGTCTCGATCATCAACGTTCGCGAGTGACGCAGCCATGCCGCCTTCAGCCATAACAGTGTGTGCCTTCCCTAATAAAGACTTACACACAAGACCAACGGACACCCCACCCGCCGAAGCCTCAATCGCCGCACGTAAGCCGGCACCGCCTGCCCCAATTACCAGCACATCGTGTTCAAAGGTCTGATACTCCATCGTCTTACCTATAAAATCCGGAAGTCTGTCCAGACCCCCATTGAGCACATACGGACGTAGACATCAGAAAATCCTACCCACACTAGACTCAACCAAGCGAATAACATGTGCCTCGCATTGAGACAACTGACGCAGTCATACGCCAACTGTTGAGCCGGTTTGTCTGCCATACAGTCCTGGCGGCCGCCAACTAAATGCCGAAGCGAATGACAACTGAAGGTGTAACTGCCAAGAAGAAATACATTGAGTGCGAGAACCAGCGTCCCGATGCCAATGCCGAATGACACGTTTCCAGCAGAGTCTTCGAACCACAGCGCGTTCCAGACGTCGTATGAGAGAAACAGTACAAAGCCGAGAGCGAGGTACAAAAAATAACGATGAACGTTCTGCAGGATAAGGGGAAATGAATTTTCTCCGCGAAAGCTGTTTCGCGGCTCACCAACCGCGCAACTTGGCGGGTCAGCCCAAAAAGCCTTGTAGTAGGCCCCGCGGTAGTAATAACAAGTCAATCGAAAGCCGGCAGGTGCCCACAGAATCAAAAATGCCGGAGAGAACGGCAGCCACATAGGCCACAAACTCGGTTTAGGACCAAACAGGCTATGCGGCGAATCACCGAATATTTCTGGCGAGTACATCGGCGACAAATAGCTGCCGTAAGAATAATGCTCGCCTTGAAAGGCCGCCCAAGTCGAATAGACAAGAAACGTCGAAAGACCTACAAAAACGGCGATCGGCTGTATCCACCATCTGTCGCGCCGTGAGGTTTCGCCAAACCCGCGTACCGGTATCGAAATCTGTACCTGATCCATCCTTAGTAACTCCGTTCAACTACGGGACATTCTGGCCGCAGAAGGGAGTTATGCGACCAACGGGCTTGCTATAGGATAGCACTCCCCATTCTATGTTCATCGTTCGCACCATGTCATAAGTCAAAGCAACATAATCAATACCGAATTCTCGCTATTGCTCAAGCAATGTCTACCAGAACCTTCCTTCCAAAAAGAGACTCCGTTTACTTCAAACAGAAACCATCACGCCAGTCAAAACTAGGGAGTAGCTTTCTTACTTTTAGTCGCCTTTCGAGCAGTCTTCCGGCGACGAGGGCGAGCACGACCACTCAACCCCTTGAGTTGGTCTCCACCTCCAACAACAAGCAGCGGTTGGCCAGGATTTCTCAGAAGATTAAAAATTTCGCCGGCAGACGTCTTAACGTAGACCTCTCGGCCGTCGGTCAGGAGCGTTACATCCCCACCATCGCCCAGAGCATCAAAAAGTCGTACGTTAAACTGTTCGCGGAGAACCGAGAGAATTGTTCTAATATTCTGAACCGTAAAACCTTGTCTTCGCAGATCTGCTAAAGCAAGTAACTCATAGAGGTCAATAGGAGAGTATCTCCTCTCAGTAAAACCACCGGCTTTTGTCGGACGTGAGGCCACTGTTGCTGAAAACAGATGCCGAGCGTCCCACCATTGCAGTTGGCGAGCGGACAAACCTGTAAAAATCGCCACTTCGCGTGCGCTGTACGAACGCTTCAGCTTCACAAACGGTTCTCCCTACGGTTTGTCATGACCTGCAGAAAAACGGCTAAGTGAGGTGGCGTCAAGTGCCTTATCGCGCTTGCCGTCAAGTAAGTAATCCGCAACCATACGAGCAGTCAACGGGGCCAGTAGAACTCCGTTCCGAAAGTGTCCTGTGGCGTAAAAAAGTCCGGGCAATCTTTCGGATGGACCGATGGCAGGCAGGTCATCTGGGGTTCCAGGCCGAAGACCGACTCTCACACCTTGAAACCAAGCCTTCTTCGCAGTTGGGACAATCTCACAAGTCATATTAATCAATTGCTGAACGCCGGCTACTGTCGCACGCTCGTCAAACCCCACGTCTTCAACAGTTGCACCGATAAGAACCGAACCGTCTGTCCAGGGAACCAGATAGCACTGGTCTGTCCAAATAACACGCTCTGGCGGCGACTTTGGCCACCCTAAATGAAGCAATTGTCCCCGAACCGGGCGAACGGGAACAGCTTCCTCTCCCTCGGCCTCAACCTGACCCGACCAACTTCCCGCAGCCATCACTACTGCATCGCATGAGACAGTGTCGACGGGTGTTTCAACTTGTAATGTCCCATCTCGACTAAAGATCCTCGCGGCCGACATTGAAGCCGTAAATGTCACGCCGTGAGCTCCTGCAGCTCGGCGCAGTGCACTGGTTAAATCAGTGGCTCCGACAAAGCCATGAGACTCAACTACAAGACCCGACAACACATTCGAAGACAGCTGCGGTTCTTCTTGATGAATCGCTTTTTCATCAAGATATTCAGCAGCGATACCCAAGTCGCGGTAGGCAGATGCCATCCTTTGAAGTCGATCGACCGAAACCTTATCGCGAGCAATTTCTAGTGTCCCACTGCGGACATACTGTACGGTCGCCCCAGAATCATCCACCACACGTGAAACAAATTCGTCGTAGAGCTCAAGACTTCGTCCACCTAACTCAAGAAGCGCACTGCCCTCATGAGCAGTAATGTAAGGGGCCAAGACACCGGCGGAAGCTTGGGTGGCTCCCTGCCCCACTTCCCGTCGATCAATCACGTGAACGCGGCTACCACGCCGGGCTAGTTCATAGGCCACCGCGCAACCAATAACTCCTGCCCCCACAACGACGACATTTGATGTCTTCTTCACAGTTTCCTGCCCAACCGCCAAGTGTACGAAGGCAAGGGGTAATGTGTCTAGTGATTAGCTAATTGTCGCAAGAGGCATCAAGTATCAATGGTCACACCATGTTATAGTTCGCGGGTGCCGCACGACGAAATCGCGCAGGCGGTGCTTGAACGTGAAGAGGTTATTCGATACCTCCAAGGTAATGAAAACGAAAGCCCCCTTGAAGCTCAAGCGAGGGTTTATGCCTACCTTGATGAGCTCAGGACAACACAGCGTTACAAGATGTACCGGGCTCTACAGCACCCGCTGTATCCACTTTTGAGAAAGATTGACCGTCAGGAAGCTCAAGTTTCCATTGCCAAGAAAGCAACACGGCAGGGACGTGTAATTTACGCGTCGAATCATAAAAGCCACACAGACTATCTAGTTCAACCACTTGTTCTTGACGACAACGGCATTCGTCCGCCAGTAATTGCCGCTGGAATCAATTTATTCGGCGGAGCGCTAGGATTGATCCACAAACACGTGACAGGTGCAATCCCTATCAGACGGGACGCCCGTGCCATGAAAGACCCCGCCTACTTAGCAACTTTGAAAGCTTATGTCGCCGAAGTTCTCCAGCGTCATGATTTATTTCTCTACTTAGAAGGCGGGAGAAGTTACAGCGGAGAACTTAAACGCTTCAAAACCGGTCTTCTTCATGCAGCAGCTCAGGCACGACGAACCGATGTGGTAGTGATTCCCGTCGCCATTGCATACGACCTAGTGCTTGAAGACTTTGTGCTTTCTCGGCAAAGAGTGAAACGCCAACAGAGACCATTTGCCCGTGAAGTAGCGGAGATGATTCGGTACGCAGTTGGTTATCAGAGTCGTGCGATCGTTAGTTTTGGCGAACCAATTAAGCTAGCTGACTATGATCCAGACGGACGTCGTTCAATGGTGCAACTAAATCGAAGACTGCGTGATGCGATTGGTCGCCTTTACACCGTAGTACCAACAGCACTTGTTGCAGCTGCCATGCGTCCGTCCATTCAACACAGTGAACTGAAATCCGAAATCGATCGACTAATAGACATTCTCAAAGCAGCGGGAGCGCGTCTCGACATCGACACCGCGCAAGAAGCAGTAGAAGCCGCTATCGCACCACTGGCAACACGAGGAATTCTTGTCGTTGAAGGAAAATGCTATCGCGTACGCGAGCGAACAGTACTTCGATATTATGCTCGGACGATCGAGCACCTTCTGAAAGAAAAAGGACGACCAGTCTTGCACAAGTTAACGACCACTTAAGGAGAGGTTAGAGTATTTGAATTCCCGTTTCTAGTCGATCCAATCAGCAATAAAAACGTTCGTATCGCCTTCGGTTTGACTGTCACGATTCGAAGCAAAAACCAACTGCTGGCCATCTGGCGAAAACATCGGAAATCCGTCGAAAGTCTCGCCAAACGTAATCTGTTCTAGGCCACCACCATTGGCATTGATAATAAACAAATCAAAATTTCGGCCATCAGGATTGTGCCAGTTTGACGAAAAAATGATTCGCTCCCCATCCGGGTGCCAGAACGGACCAAAACTCGCTCCACCGAGGTCAGTTACTTGGTGAAGGTTGCTGCCGTCAGCGTCCATGACAAAAATCTCAAGTTCGGTGGGCCTCCAGAGTCCCTCATCCAGTAAGCGCTTGTAATCGTCATACTCGGGGCCATCGGGAATTTCTCGGCCGCGAAATACAATTTTTGAGCCATCAGCTGAAAAGAACGGACCTCCATCGGGACCCTGTCGATTGGTCAGTCGTCGCACATCAGAACCATCACCATTCATGGAGTAAATCTCCATATCACCATCACGGACACTGGTAAACACCACGCGTCCGTCCGGACCTATCGTGGCTTCAGCATCGTAACCTGGGGTTTCAGTCAATCGGGTCAAATCCGATCCATCTGGCGCTGCTCGAAATATGTCGTACGTGTCATAGATAGCCCAGACGTATCCAGCCGAAAAACTTGGCGGAGGTGGACACTCGAGCCCACCAAGATGGGTCGACGCATAAATGATGGATTCGGAATCAGGGTAAAAGTATCCGCAAGTTGTTCGCCCGTCTCCCGTTGAAACCATTCGAAGATTTGAACCGTCCAAATCCATCCTGAAAATCTGGTCGCAGGGAACACCTTCTCTCGTCGACTGAAAGATCAACTCAGAACCATCTGAAGTGAAATAGGCTTCGGCGTTTTCACCACCGAACGTCAACTGCTGAAGGTTTGCGAGATGTACTTCCGGATCGGCTGAATTCTCATCACTCGATTCAATTATTTCGATCACGGTTTCTTCAGAGCTAGGCGCCCCGCATGCCACCATCAAGACAATCGGAAAAATTGTAAGTACGAACCTAAACCAATGCCGCGTCATCTAGTCCTCCCCCACTATGCTCTAATCCATCCCAAAGGACTAACTATTCGATATAGATACGAGCTTATTGAGATCAAGTCTCAATAGTGCCAAATATACGACTAAAGTTGTCGGGTTTTCAACTTCTGGTTTCTAATTTCTAAGATACCTGTTCTTGCATTTTGATGAACCGCTTCTATCGTCGACCAAGAAACTCCAATATTCCAATAGAAAACCACGGCACATAAGTAATCAATATTACGCCAAGTCCCAAGATGAGTAGCACCGGCAAGGCCGCTCGATAAACGTCAAAAATTGGACGATTGAACCGGTAAGAAGCAAAGAACAGGTTAAGTCCAACTGGAGGCGTCAAGTAGCCCAATTCAAGATTGGCAATAAAAATAATGCCTAGATGAATCGGATCTATCCCGTATGCAACGCCCATCGCACTAATCAACGGTACAACGACAAAAATTGCCGAAAAAATGTCCATAAGACAACCAACAAGAAGTAGAAAAATATTTAGTGCCAACAAAAACAGCAACGGGGATTGAATCTGTGACTGAGTCCATTCCAGGAGACGGAAAGGAAGGTCTGCATCCAGCGTGTAGGCAGTAAACCCCTTGGCTGCCGCCAAGATGATCAGAACTCCACCAACCAGAACAACTGACTCGGTAATAGCAGAGCGCAGACCCTTCAGAAAAGGAAAATCTCGATGGATGAGTCCAGTTGATACAAAGGCATAGAGGGCCGCTAAGGCCGATACTTCAACTAGTGTCGCCCAGCCACTAAAATAAGAGACCAAGACAACAACCGGAAGTCCGAGTTCCCATTTCGCTATCCAGATCGCCGACCACACTTCGGCAGTAACAAACGGTCGACGTCCTGCACCAGTAATCACACCTTCACGCATGCCCCAAACTGAGACCAGGCCGATAAGTAGAAACCCTGGCAATATCCCACCGATAAAAAGGTCTTCGAGAGGTACCTCTGCAACGACGGCATACAAAATTAGTGGAAGCGCAGGCGGTAAAAGTAAGCCTAGCGATCCAGATGCCGTCAATAGTCCTACGGAAAAACGATCTCGATATCCATCTTTGAGAAGAGCAGGAAGCAGTAACCCACCAAGCGCCAAAATAGTGACACCCGAAGCTCCAGAAAAGATCGTGAAAAAAGCACAAACAACAACGCATACAACCGCCGTTCCGCCGGGTACCCAGCCAACTAGAGCTCGGAACAAACGCAAAAGACGTTCCGAAACCCTGCCTTGAGCCAAAATACAGCCAGTCAACGTAAACAATGGAATGGCGGGAAGCAGCGGTTCAGTGGCTAGGTCGTATGCATAAAGTGCCACTTGGGCAGGTGGCACAAAGAATGTCATGTATAGAAAGACAGCAGCACCCCCCAACACCGCAAAAATAGGAGCACCCGCCACCGCTGCCACTACTACGATTAATACCCAAGGCCAGGCGGAAGTGCCGTCAAGAAGCTCGTAGGAATTACTCAGCCACAACCCAGTCACCAACCCCAACGTTACTAATATTCGCTGGCTCCATGATTCGCCCACATGCCACATCAGACGGAATGCAATCAGCAGAAACGAAAAAGGAAGTACCAGAAGGACGACCCACACCGGAACACCGAGCGCAATCTCTGAACCGATGTCGCGTTCAACCAACACCACATCAACGGCACCTCTGGCAAGAATCGCTGATACCGCCCCACCGAACATAGCCGCGAACACCGCCGCCACAGTGCGCACCCGCCCCTTAGGCATGAGTGTCCCGGTTGCGAGAGCAATCAATTTTCCTTCTCTGGCCGCGAGCGTCGCACCGAGAAAGCCAACCCAAAGAGTTAAATGTTGGACAAAGGGAATCGACCCTGGAATGCCGCCTGCTCTGAACGGTCGGATAGTTATCTCTGCCAAAGGAAGCAGAACCATCGCCACAAGCGCACCCGCAGCTATCAAGTCCTCTGTGCTATGGAAAAACCTGAGAAAACTTGATCCGTTAGGTGCCGAGTGTGGCGACACATCCGTTCTGGGATGCTCAGTAGAACTCATCTGCTCTGAGAAGAATTCACTAGATCACCGAAAACAGAACTGTTTACTATTGGCCACGAAAACTGTTCCGTTCCCTTAGAGCAAGATCGTAGATATCTTGTGGAACCATGGTCCCACGCATCGATGAGGTTAACTCATCGGCCGTCTGACGAAATGCGACAATGGCTGCATCATCCGGCATCGAGACTGTCAGTCCTCGACCACGCATCAGATCTATCGCTTCGCGGTCTTGCCTTGGAACTTCATCCCACTGGTTATCTTCGAACTCCTGACCAATCGATAAAAACGCCTCTTGATCGTCAGAACTGAGCCGCTCCCAAGCTCTCTCAGTAACCAGTAGGGCATTGATGACCGGCGCTAGAGGAACATCGAGCATGTGCGGTGCAGAGCGATAATATTGTACCAACATCACTGCGTACGGCGGCAGTGGATACGCATTGATTAAACCGGTATTTAAGCCCATCGCAACGTCAGTCACAGCCAGTGGAACTGGATCAAATCCGTTCTCCTTATACCACTGCACCATTGCATCGTCTCCTGCCGACGTAAAGATCTTGGCGCGTCTCAAATCTTCGAGAGTGGAAACAGGCTCAGCTGTAAAAAAATGTGCCCACCCCGTGTGCCCCCAGCCGACCAGTACAAACCCCTGATCAGCCAAAACGTCCTCAAACGTCGGTCTGAGCGCTGACAGGACGTGGCGAGCTTCATCATCGGATTGAAAGAAAAACGGCATGCCCAAGACATTAAATGCCGGATCAATCTCACCGAGCGCCGTTTGGGAAAGAAGTGCTGCCTGGGTCGAATTCAATTTCAGGCGTCGCACGATGGTAGCCTCGTCCCCTTGGGAACTCGAAGCAACGCGTAACCGTACTCTTCGATTCGTGACTTTCTGAAGATCAGCCGCCATCTCCTTAAGCGCCCTGTCCCACAAAGAATTTGGTGGGGCAATCGATCCAAGGGTTATTGGCCTCTGAGCAAGCAGGTGGGCCGGGCTGACCAACAAGCATACAGCGATGGAAATTAGGAGCGACCTCATCGTTAGTTTTCTTCCTCCCTAATTGGCTCCTCAAACAGCTCATCGGCATGATCGAGAAGCAGACGGGCCCGTTTCTGATTCACCAGATTCACCAGTCGGAAGCTGATATCAGCCTCCGGGTCAACCGCAAGCGCGGAACCAAGTAATGACTCAAATTCCGGGCGGTCCTGCGCCGCCAACGATACCCCAGTTGCCAAGGCAAGATAGGGTGAAGCATCAAGACCATCCGACAACTCTACCGCACGCTCAAAGTGAACACGCGCACGGCTGGACGACCCCCCGAGCAATTCTGGAACCGATTCAAGTGCAATGGACGCTGAATGCAGAGCTCCACGATTGTAGTCTTCGTCTAGTGCAAGTGCACGCCCCAACAACGCTCTCACAACCGGTAGATCCGCGGCAAGTTCCGGGTTATCAAGGCCAAGTGAAATAGCGAAACCCCACGAACCAGCTAGCCAATAAATTGTCTCAACGTCATCGACGCGAAATGTAGCAACCGCCCTCTCCGGATCCAAACGTAATGTCTCTGAAAGGCCTATATAATTAACTTCTACCCGGCGGAGACAGTAGTCGCGTGCTCGAACATACATATTGAGAGCACGACGCTCAGCAGTCTCAGCGGTCGCATAATCGAAATCCTCCCATTCTGCGACTTCTGCATCGGGTTGAATGAATAGCGCTGCGTAAATAGTAAAAGTACTACAAGCGTTCAGGAGAAGACCCGGATGATCAGGTGACGACTCCAATAGTGTCTCAAGAGTCTTCAGATTGAATGGTAAAGCCTCTCGCACCAATTGTGGATCTTCATCAGATGCATAAATATCAGCACCTTCAGAAAGGGTGTCCGAAAGGGCGTTAACCGCCATCGATTTAACAGAGCAGCCGCTACTCACAACGAACGCAAGAATCACCGCGCCCTGACAGAGAGAACTGAAGCCAGATTTAATGTCGAATCGCATTATTGACGTTATAGGCTCACTAAGCCCTTTTGATCATACCAGCCCTCACGTAATACGCCAGGTTGGCTCCACACAGAAAGTGATTCCGTGCCATGATCATTGCGGTGAAAAATTTCGTCACAATTCCAGCCGGTTGGTTCGATATGGGAAGTGAAACGGGTCAGAGGGACGAAGCTCCGATCCACCAAGTGTGGGTCGACACCTTTCAGATGGCTATCTATCCAGTCACACGGTCCGAATATCAACACTTTCTAGAAGATACCAATCGTGACCATCCCAAGGACTGGGACAATCCACTATTGGAAAATCCTGCTTGTCCAGTTGTTGGTGTTAGCTGGAATGACGCAACTGTCTACTGTCTGTGGCGCTCTTCAAACGGTGACCTAGTTCGGCTACCGACAGAGGCAGAATGGGAACGGGCAGCTCGAGGTCGCCAAGTCGCGTGTAACTATCCTTCTGGAAATGAGATCCCAAAATGGATCCCTGCTGGAGGCCGAGGCCCACTAGATGGACCGTGGACAGTTGAACTTGGTAAAGCATCAGATTTTGGTCTCTATGGTATCGCTGCGAACATACATGAGTGGTGCGCTGACTGGCATTCGCGAACTTACTATCGCGACTCGCCGCGGCAAAACCCCACGGGGCCACCGTCTGGTATTCGACGCAGCTCTCGCGGTGGGTCGTGGCGTCACTCCTTAACTATCAGTCGCGTCTCGGCCAGAAGTAAACTGGACCCGTCGTTTCGGTACACAGACTATGGCTTCCGCCTCGCAAGCTGACCCGAGCAACCCGGAGTTCGCGCGAGCTCTGGAAATTGCGCAAGCGGTTCGGGCAGTCGGCGGTCAGGCACTATTCGTAGGAGGCTGGGTTCGTGATCGTCTTGCCGGATGGAAATCAAAGGACATTGACGTCGAGGTCTATGGCGTAACCGAAGAACACCTCCGGTCATTACTGGAGCGAATCGACCGCGTCAACCGCGTCGGAGAAAGCTTCACGGTATACAAAGTAGGTGGGATTGATGTTTCACTGCCCAGACGAGAATCTAAAACAGGGCGAGGTCACCGGGGCTTCACAATCGAAGGCGACCCGAACCTTTCATTCAAAGAAGCCGCCCGACGCCGAGACTTCACAATTAACGCTATTGCTTGGAACCCACTTACCAACCAATATCTCGACCCATACCAAGGTCAAAATGACCTAAAACAAGGCATCTTGAAGATGGTTGACTCCCAAACATTTTCGGATGACAGTCTTCGCGTGCTACGAGCCATTCAGTTCGCTGCCCGTTTTGGTTTTACACTCGACGAAGCCACTAGAACAATTTGCCGGTCCATTAAGTTGGACGATCTCCCACCAGAACGCATTTGGGGAGAACTCGAAAAGCTTCTGTTGGGATCGCCCCGACCATCTGTTGGATTAACACTTGCTCTAGAACTCAACGTAATCGGACGTCTTTTCCCTGAGCTTGCAGCGCTGATTGGATGTAAACAAGAACCAGAATGGCATCCTGAAGGCGATGTTTGGACTCACACCCTCCTAGTGGTAGACCAAGCAGCCTCTAGCCTCAAAGAGCTCTCGCATCCTAAACAGTCGACACTGATGCTCGCCGCCATCAGCCACGATTTTGGCAAGCCGAGCACAACAGAGTTTATTGATGGTCGGATACGTTCGCGTAACCATGAAAAAGCAGGAATCAAACCAACAGAGACTTTTCTCGATCGTATCAACATTCATTCCTTCAATGGATACGACGTGCGCCGACAGGTTCTCGAACTCGTCGCTCACCATCTAACGCCAGGAATGTGGCATAAGGCTCCGGATGGCGTCACTGATGGAGCATTTCGCCGATTGGCTCGAAAGGTTGACCTAGAACTACTAGCAGTGCTGGCCAAGGCCGACTGTCGAGGACGAACAGGAATGTTTGACTGTTCCGCTATGGATTGGTTCCTGGAACGTGCCCGGGCGTTGGGCATAGAGCACGAAGCACCTGCGCCGCTGCTTTTAGGACGTCATCTACTTCAACTTGGACTGCTCCCAGGGCCTGAGGTTGGTAAACTTCTGAAGCACATCTACGAACGCCAATTGGACGGCACGGTTCGATCAGTTGATCAAGCGATCTCTGAAGCAAAATTATTGCTCAGTAAAAAGACAACAACCCTCTCGAAGAACTCGGACCAACAGTAGTGCAGTGTGATTTTCTAGAGCCGATTATTAAGGTTTAGATTTCTCGGTATTAACATTTATTGAGTCGGCAATCTCCTGGCGAGAAAAATTGGAGGCTTCGCAGAGTTCGTTCGTGCTCAGTATCTTACTCAGTGCAGAGCCTGAAATATTTCCTCCACTGACGACCGCAACGCAAGTTTCGTAGTTACTCGACCTGGTCGCCGCAAGAGCAGCGGCGACAGTTACGGCACCGCTCGGCTCTACGACAAGCTTCGCGGACCGAAACAGCCAAGCTACTGCACGTTTAATCACATCGTCTTTGACCGCAACTACGGTGTCGACAAATTCTTTGACATGTAAGAAGGCAAGGTCACCTGGTCGTACAGGCAAAAGGCCGTCGGCCACACTATTCACAGAACTCAGTGTTTTAGGCCGTCCTGCATAAAGTGAAGCTAACATCTTCGCCGCCCCGACTGGCTCGACGCCAATGACGCGTGCATGTGGGTAGGTCTGCTTAATTGCCGCCGACACACCAGCGATAAGTCCACCACCACCAATTGGTACATACACGCAGTCGACATCTGGGCAATCTTCGACGATTTCTAATCCAACCGTCCCCTGTCCCGCAATGACCTTGGGGTGGTCAAAAGGCGGTACAACGGTCAGCCCTCTAACGTCAGCTTCGTATTCCGCTCTCGCTTTTCGTTCCGCCGAAGTCGTCCCTTCCATAATCACTTCTGCGCCGAAAGCTTTCGCCCTAAGCACTTTCACGTCCGGCACGGTGACCGGCATTACAACCAGCGCCGGAATACCCAGTAGCCGTGCCGAGTACGCGACCGCCTGCGCGTGGTTACCAGATGAATAGGTGACTACACCACGCTGCCTTTCGTCAGAGGAAAGTCCAAGCATCATGTTTGACGCGCCGCGCAACTTAAAGGAGCCTGCCATTTGGAGATTTTCAGCTTTGAGGCGAACTGGCCGACCCACGTGCCGTGACACATCGACGAGAGGCGTCCGAACTACCGTCTCACGAATCCGATTGGCGGCTCGTTCAATGTCCCTGAGAGGCGTAAGAGGCGAAGCGACAGAAGTCACCCTGTACCAAAGCATATACTGATGACTATGGTTGACCGGAATAGGTCTGTTCGGACCATCTGCATTACTGTTCTGCTAGTAACGTGGTTCTTGAATTCAGCACCGGTGCTGGCCCAGGAAGAAATCGCTCTGCCGATCGACCGGTTTGTAACCGACGTCCGTGGATCACTCTCGTTGTTTGGTCAAAATAGACAATTTGCCAGTGCTCGAGGTCTCAACACGTCTGTGACCCCTCGGATAGGTCTGGGATTTGAAGTTGGCGCGCACGCTTATCTATACCGCTGGCGAGTTATAACGATCGGCGTAGGCGGAACTATCCACAAATCACTTGGCACTAAAGGTGAAATCCAAACCGAATCTCACACCAAAGCACCTGCCATTCGGACTAACTTCTTTGCAATTTCACCACAGCTGTCACTGAATTTCGGTAGCCGTGACGGTTGGAGCTACTTAAGCGGTGGTCTCGGGAGCTCGACCCTAGGACTATATCCGGCTGGAACTGCAAACAATACTCGTTATACACGTGCACTAAATTACGGCGGAGGCGCACGCTGGTTTACCAGTGACCATATCGCGTTTTCCCTTGATCTTAGATTCTACGCACTGACGCCGCTACCCCGCACAAACTTACAACCTGGTTCTCCACGTATAACATTGGCAGTCTTCAACATCGGTGCATCCTTCCGATGAATGGAGTCAGTTAAATTACTTGAGATGCTCTGATGAAACGGGAGAATTTACTCGATTTTTTCGATGACCGTATTCGGTCAAAACAGAATTTCTTCGTCTATGACGACGGCTACCGATCGTATACATACAGCTACGAGGAAATCCGTCAGGCCGCGTACGACTTTTCACAACGCCTCGCTGGTGCTGGTTTCCGCCGACAAGACAAGGTGATCATTTGGAGTGAAAACCGCCCAGAGTGGGTCGTGGCCCTGTGGGGCTCTTGGCTCGCTCAGTGTGTGGTCGTTCCGGTCGATTACCGTGCTTCCGAAGACTTATTGTTAAAAATTGTTTCAATCGTTGAAAGTGATGTTGTACTCATTGGCGATGAAGTCCCGTCGCCGATCGGTAAGGTTAGAGCCTGGCCACTCAAAGACCTCTTAACAGCCAACCGAATCAAAGCCGAGTCATCAACGCTTGTCACCGGTGTCGACAACGCTACTGAGCTGGCCGAAATTATTTTCACTTCGGGAGCCACTGCAGACCCGAAAGGCGTCCAATTAACTCATCGTAACATCCTCGCCAACACTCTACCGGTGGAACGAGAAATCTTGAAATATAGGAAATACGCCAAGCCATTCTCTCCAATTCGGTTCCTTAACCTCCTTCCCCTCAGTCATATGTTCGGACAAGCCATGACAACCTTTATACCTCCGATGCTTTCCGGTGTAACGGTATTCATGCACGGCTACAACCCATCTGAAATTGTCAACCAGATCCGGAAACATCGCGTTTCAGTTTTGGTCTGTGTCCCGAAGATGCTAGAGGTGCTCCGAGAACACATAGAACATCTTGCTCCGGAAGTTCTTGAACCGGTCGAACCGAAGGAATCGGTCGCTCTACGATGGTGGCGCTACCGTAAAGTCCATCGATTGTTTGGAATGAAATTCTGGACATTTGTCGTGGGAGCTGCAGCACTCGACAAACGTCTCGAAGAGTTCTGGTCAAAACTGGGCTTCTTGGTAATTCAGGGATACGGTCTCACAGAAACCGCGCCGATCGTGACTCTGAATCATCCTTTTCGTACACGCCGTGGAAGCGTCGGTAAACCTATCGGTGGTGTTGAAGTAAAGATTGCTTCGGATGGCGAAATTTTAGTGCGCGGCGAGAATGTAACTACCGGCTATTTCAAATCTCCGACGGCCACCACAGCAGCGTTTCAGGATGGATGGTTTCACACTGGTGATATCGGCACCCTTGACGCCAGCGGTCAGCTCACGGTGCGAGGGCGTAAAAAAGAAACCATCGTCACCTCGGACGGATTAAACGTTTTCCCTGACGACGTCGAACAAGTACTTCGGAACATCGCAGGTGTTCGGGATGCGACGGTTGTTGGAGCAGCCGTTGAGGGAACCGAGAAAGTCCATGCTGTTCTCATACTGCGGCCAGAGGCCACCCCTTCAAGTATATTAGAAACTGCGAATGCAAAACTTGAAGAGCATCAAATGATAAAAGGCTACAGCCTGTGGCCGAGCGGCGAGTTTCCAAGAACTGAAGGCACACAGAAATTAAAGCGGCACGAAATACGTCGGTGGCTCGAGAACAAAGAAACCCTCATGAGTCCGCCACCGCGCACAGCGGGAACAACGCGGTCGATTATCCAAAATATTTCTGGCCAACAGCAAATCAATGCGAATACCACCATTGAAGAACTCGGTTTCAATTCAATTGAACGAATCGAACTAATGATGGCCATCGAACAACAACTTGATCGCTCACTTGATGAGCAAACCCTAAGAGACGCTAGAACCGTCGCTGGTCTTGAAGCGATCTTAAACTCTGATAATCCGTCTAACCTAACCAGGAAAGACCGCGTCTCAGCTGCTCCACCTTTATCGTTTCCAAAATGGAACAGAAGTTTAACGGCCAAGATCATTCGACGAATTAGCCTCAACGCGTTTCTTTTACCTCTGACACGGCTTTTCGCGTGGATCGAAGTGGAAGGACTTGAACACCTCCACTCTACATCGGACCCAGTTGTCTACGCAGCCAATCACCAGAGTCACCTGGACGGCCCGGTCATCTTAGCGGCATTGCCTGTGAATCGAAGAATACAAGTGGCTACAGCAGCCGCAAAAGAGTTCTTTGCGGCTCACTTTTATCCTGAACAGCATTCCTGGCGGCAGTACATGACAAGTTCGTTTAATTACTATCTGGGCAGTCTCTTATTTAACATTTTTCCTTTGCCCCAGCGTGAAGCCGGCACTCGTGAAGCTATTAGATATCTGGGCGAGCTACTCGGCCAAGGAAATTCAGTCCTCATTTTTCCGGAGGGACGTCGAACCACCACTGGTGAAATCGACCGCTTTCAACCAGGAATCGGGATGATTGCCAGTCGTCTAAATATACCCATCGTTCCCGTTCGCCTAGAAGGCATTGATCGAATTCTCCATCAATCCTGGCGTATGGCCCGGCCTGGTCCAGCTAGAGTTACGTTTGGTGAAGCACTGAATCTGACAGGCGACGACTATCCTAACTTGGCAAAACAAGTCGAAGATGCTGTGCGAAAACTTTGAGTACTGACACCGTGGTCAAGCTCGCAACCATCAGATGTTTAAGCTGCTATACTTCCGGTCTCAGGAGCTAGATGGCGAAAGACGATCTCATTGACGTTCAAGGAACTGTAGTAGCGGTTCATAGCGGCGGGCTCTATCGGGTCGAATGTGACCCTGGTCATGAAGTTCTGGCACAATTAAGTGGTCGAATGAGACGCTTTCGAATCAAAGTGGTGCCTGGAGACCGCGTTACGGTTGGTGTCTCACCCTACGATCCGGCCCGTGGAATCATTACATTTCGAGCTCGCTGAAAATTGGCCGTAGGGAAATCTCTTTTTGCCTTGTGAGGCATTTCGCTCGGATTCGACAGGACAACTTCAAAGGTTGAAACCAGGCCATCAAGAACCTTTTTTGTCTAGATTCAGTGGAAATCACAAAGACGCCACTCGCTGACCAATCTGCTTCTGACCGCCACGAAAAGACGCAGCAAGAAAACACCGCTTTAAAGAGGTTCAAAGCGTGCCGATGGCACGAACATCAGAGCACTGAAGCATCCTACTGTTCTCATGGAGAAGTCGTACCTTTTACCGGTAAGAACGGCTTTAAACCAGAAGCATGGTGTCTTGAGTGCTCGTTCTTCAAAACGAAACGAGCTGTCAAGCAACAACAGGTTGACCATTACTCAGACCACTGAGAAACACCTCTGACCCTAAGACAAGCTTCGACATCTACTCGCTAAATTCCTTGGCGAGATCAAACCATTCACCATCGGGCGCCAGTTCTTGATACAAACGCCAGTGTTCTTTTGCTTCTTCAGATCGACCCATCTTCTCCAGCGTGACCGCGACATAAAAATGGCCGTCAGCGTACTTCGGATTGAGCTGCAACGCTCCGTCATAGTAGGTCATGGCCTCCTGCAATCGGCCAAGATCATGGTGAATATTCCCAAGGTTGAAATGAGCTTCAAAACAAGAAGGATCGAGTAACAGGGCCCGACCGTAGAGGGCTTGCGCTTCAACAAGATCATCGTGTGCATAGTGAAGATTCGCTAGGTTCACAATCGCTGGCACAAGAGTTGGGTCTAGCAGGAGAGCCTTGCGATAAGCGATTAACGCCCGCTCACGGTCTTGCTCGCCTCCTTCATCAAGCTCTGAGCCTTCAAGGAAGAACCGCACCGCCAGTGCCGCCTTCTCTCCACCCAGTTCCGGATCTGAAGGCACAGAAATCGTTACTTTCGTTGCCTCCCTTCGTCTCAAAGCCACCACTTTTGCCGCTGGCGCTGGCCCACGAGCAGCGTTAAAATTCAGTGCCAATTGACCTTCTCTAGCAGCCAACCTACGCCTCACTGCACCACGAAATGAACCGTTCTGCTCAAGTTCATCATGAATCTGCTTCAATACCGAAACATCACTAAAGTTGTAGTAGGTGTCGGTGTTGGTTCGGGCCACTGGTTGCAGTAAACCGCATTTTTCAAGATAGCGTAACTGGGCCTCTCGAATGCGAGGATATCGACTCCGGATCTGACTGAGACTATGGTACAGCTGTTTCAACAATTCGCTGGACTGCAGTGCAGCGAGACGGCAGAATTCATCTTCACTCAGAATCTGAATGCTGCCAGGAGAACGGATATTAACCGCCTCTGCTTTTTTAAGCTTGTTACTCTTTCCACTGGCCACACCCGCAACACCAGCACCAATCACCAGAATAGTCGTCCTTGACGTGACCTGATCGCACGCCAACCCGCCCTGTCGTTCAACGAGAGCATATGCTTCCCGACGCCCAATAGAAGCCAGTTTTCCAGTGAAGACAACGATCTGATCAAGAAACGGGGACCGTGCTGAGAGTTTGTCGCCGAGCGCAGACGCCTGCGTCATGTTCGTAGTAACTGTAAGTATTCGAAATGCCAGTTGCTGGAAAGATGCTTGAGAATGATCATAAAGTCAAGTCGTTCGGTACTGTAATTACATGGCGACCCTATTAGCTGGCGACGTCGGTGGAACTAAGACGCTCTTGGGTCTATTCGACTCAACGCACTCACCACCATTGCGACTAAAAATTTCTCGATTCAGGACGATAAACTTCAGCGGACTCCCCGCGATGATAGAAAAGTTTCTGACTGGTCATCGTGGCTCTATTGAGAGCGCATGCCTGGGTGTTGCTGGGCCAGTTCAACACAACGTCTCTAATTTAACCAACATACCGTGGCGTGTGGATGTCAAAGATATTTCTGTGCCTTTTTCGATTCCCTGTGTCCGATTACTGAACGACGTCACAGCAACAGCATATGCCATTCCCCAATTAACTGGGCGCCAACTGGAATTTCTTCAGATAGGCCACCGTGACACTCAAGGTAACGCTGCATTGATCGCTTCTGGTACCGGCTTAGGCGAGTCCATACTTCAGAACATTAACGGAACACTTACCCCCACACCTTCTGAAGGAGGTCACGCAGATTTCGCGGCACGTACGACACGCGAACAAAGAATTGTTGAAACTTTAATCCCATCGCACGGTCGAGTCTCGTGCGAAGAAATCCTCTCAGGTTCAGGACTAGTGCATCTTCATCGATTCGTACACGGCTCTGAGGATTGTGCTGGATTACCAGAGGGTATTCCGAGAAGTGAACAGCCCTTTTGTATTACCAAGGCAGGAATCCGTAAAGACTGCGATGGATGCACGGAAACGGTGAATTTATTCGTCGACGCTCTTGGCTCAGAAGCCGGAAACCTGGGACTCCGGTCCATGGCGACTGCGGGTGTCTACGTAGGAGGTGGAATACCCCCACAAATCCTTCCTGCACTGAGAAACCCACTTTTCCTTCAAGCGTTCACATCAAAATCTCCAATGAGTAATCTTCTCAAGAAAATTCCAGTAGCCGTCATTCTAGACACCGAGGCTCCGCTTATTGGAGCAGCCATAGCCGCTCAAACTTTACACACTCAACCCTCTGGGCGTTCTGCTTAAGTTTCCTGTTTCTGGATATCAGTCGACACTTGGCAGAAGTCCAAGAACCGCAATTAAACTTCCAAGCAATTCAATGATAGAGTGTTGTTTCTCAACAACTCAATCAAGGAAGCCCTACATTGACCGTCAGACATCTAGTTTTTTTCTCACTCGTCTGGGCAATAACTAACCCTCCTGTTGTCAGAGCTCAATCCCTCGAACCTATTTCTTATACTCTTAGATTTCCAGAACCACACAGTCACTATATGGAGGTCGAGGCACTAATTCCATCTACTGGCCAACCGACAATTGACCTCATGATGCCAGTATGGACACCCGGATCATATTTTGTTCGAGAATTCGCCAGAAACTTAGAAAACATCACTGCACGTACCCTGAGCGGCTCTGAATTAATTATCGAAAACACTAGTAAGAATCGCTGGGTCGTTGAGACGAGTGAAACTGAACCAATTATCCTCTCCTATCGGGTCTATAGCCGCGAAATGTCAGTTCGTACCAACTGGGTGGACAGCGACTTCGCCTTGGTTAACGGAGCACCGACATTCATCACTATTGCCGATTTGAAGCCACGACCCCACGACGTCACTGTGGAACTCCCACCAGGGTGGAATCGAAGTGTAACGGCATTGCCTCCAACCCCTAGCGGACAGCCGAATAGCTACCGTGCCGTCGATTTTGACACGCTAGTCGATTCACCAATCGTGGCAGGAAATCCAGACATTTATGAATTCACCGTCGATGAAACGCCACATCTTTTAGTTAACGTTGGCGACGATGGATTATGGGACGGAACACGTTCTGCTGGTGACGTGGAACTCATCGTACGCCAACAACATGAGCTATGGGGATCGATTCCGTACGATCGTTACGTAATTTTGAATCTCATCACCGAATCAGGTGGGGGATTGGAACACAAGGATTCGACTGTCGTGATGACGAGTCGCTGGCAAATGCTGGACCGACAAAATTATCTGAATTGGTTAACGCTCGTTAGTCATGAAATCTTTCATGCGTGGAATGTAAAACGTCTCAGACCAATCGAACTTGGCCCGTTCAACTACGAACAAGAAGTGCACACTAAAAGTTTGTGGGCGGTCGAGGGTTTGGCCGTTTATTATGGCGCGCTGTTGGTCCATCGTGCAGGTTTGTCATCACGTGACGAGTATTTCGCTTCACTTTCTAACGAGATACGTCGCCTTCAAACCACTCCGGGTCGACAAGTCCAAACGCTCGCACAAGCATCGTACAATGCCTGGATCAAGTTTTATAGACCAAACGAGAATAGCCGCAATACAACGGTGAACTACTACACGAAAGGAGCTGTGGTCAGCTTCCTCCTCGACGCTAAGATGCGACGAATGTCAGGTGGAACTCGCACGCTTGACGATGTAATGCGACTGGCTTACGGGCGCTATTCTGGAGCCCATGGCTACACGCCTGAGCAATTACGTGTAACTATTCAAGACGCCCTTGGAGTCGACGTCAATCTAAATGCTTGGTTCGATCAGGTATTAGATAGCGTCGACGAACTAGACTACTCCGAAGCACTCGATTGGTTCGGATTAAACCTAACTATGTCCGAGTCGGTGGACACACCAACGGACGAAGAGCGAATTCCTGGATGGATCGGCCTAACCCCACGTATGAGTGACGATGACTTATTCGTCACACAGGTAACTCGCGGAACTCCAGGATTCGACGCGGGATTCAACGTTGGCGATGAAATTTTAGCGATCGATGGCTACCGCGTCCGGGCAAGCAGTTGGGATAGCCGTTTAGAGCAGTATGGGATAGGTGAAGAAGCTTCAGTTCTCGTCGCCCGAAGAGGACGCCTTCTTCCTCTCCGCGTGGTCTTTGGCAAAAAACCCGACGCTCTGTGGAAACTTGAACCCCGAACCGTTCAGACAAACTCGCAAAGCTACCGAGTTGATTCATGGCTTGGAGAACAACCTTAGTGAAGACCCAACTACTCAATACCGAGTGGAGACAACGACAAAATAGAAGGACTCTTGTTTTTCGTGACCACTTTCGATCCAACCGAAACAAGTTCACACTCGCTTTATGGACCTTGTTCTCGTTGACGGCAATACCTGGTTCGCTACCACCCTCGATATCGGTTGAAATAAAAGCGCAAGCAAATCCGAATGACCGAGTGACTGAAAGACGCGATATGGTTGTGCGGCAAATTCGAAGGCGTGACGTCACGAATCCACTGGTCCTTTCCGCCATGGAGACCGTTCCCCGTCATAGATTTGTACCGAACGATGCCTCACTTCAAAGCCGTGCGTACGCTGATACTCCTTTACCAATCGACCAAGGTCAGACAATCTCGCAACCATATATCGTCGCCTACATGACCGAAGCCCTCCAATTGCCGCCAAACGCAAGAGTACTAGAGATCGGGACGGGGTCCGGGTATCAAGCTGCGGTGCTCGCAGAAATCGCGACCGAGGTTTACTCAATCGAGATCGTTCCAGAACTTGCAACCACATCGCGCGAACTACTTAACGAGCTAGGCTACGACAACGTACACGTTAGGATGGGAGACGGCTACGGAGGTTGGCCAGAGGAAGCTCCGTTTGACGGTGTCATCGTCACGGCCGCACCCGATCATATCCCTCCTGCACTTATCGAACAGCTGGCAGAAGGTGCCCGCCTTGTAATTCCGGTCGGTGAAACCTACCAAGCCATCACGATCGTGACAAAACAAGCTGCCGGTTCCAGCAGCGAAGTAACTCTCCCAGTACGTTTTGTACCAATGACAGGTGAAGCGGAAAGATAAAAAAGTCTCGCAAAGAAAACGTGGTTTCTTAATCACTCCTCTTGATTCTAGTAAACAAAATCAAATAAGAATCTAACTGCTCTGAACATTGGTCGGCGCCTGGGCTGATAGCGTCTCACGGCCCGTCATTGAAACCTGGACGACCATCCGTTCGGATGTGTCAAGAAACGCCTTCGCTGCAGGCGAATTCTCTTCGGAGATAACAAGGGGAACGCCTGTATCACTCCCAACACGTATTGGCGTATAGATCGGAATTTTCCCCAGAAAAGGAACGCTCAGATCGTCGGCAACGCGCTGGCCACCACCTTCTCCAAAAATATCACTGCCATGTTCGCAACTCGGACAAACATAGTGACTCATATTCTCAATAATTCCCAAAGTCGAAATTTCAAGCTTCTTGTACATGGCAATCGCGCGACGACTATCAGCTAGTGAAACAGTTTGGGGTGTAGTAACGACAATGGCTCCAGTCACTGGGACTGTCTGGCTCAAACTCAGAGCGACATCTCCAGTTCCAGGAGGCATATCTACCACAAGATAATCAAGTTCGCCCCAGCGAACATCCTGAAAGAATTGCCGTACCACGCCATGCAACATCGGCCCACGCCAGATAATCGGCGCATCCGCGCTGGTTAGAAAACCCATTGACACAACCTGAAGACCAAATTTTTCTGCCGGCACAATCTTCTTCCCATCACTCTCAAGTTGCGCATCGAGTCCGAGCATGATGGGAATATTAGGACCATAGACATCGGCATCGATGATGCCTACTCGATTACCCGACCTTGAAAGAGCAATAGCCAAATTCACCGACACAGTCGTCTTGCCAACACCTCCCTTACCAGCGCCGACAGCGATGATGTGTTTCACACCAGGAATTGCACGACTCACAGGCCCTTGGGGAGGCACACTTGTCGAACCGGGTTGACCTGCCATTGGCAAGGTTGTTCTCTTTGGCTGGTCTGACTCATTGGACATAACAAAAACCCTAACGACTTAACCGCTTGTCTCGCAATCCCAAAGCATCAGACGTGACAATCTGCAGCCCGCAAACACAATTGAGGCACAGTATCTTTACCAAGATTAGAAAGCCTTCACATATTTAGACACGTCACCGATTGACGCAGGAACTTAACAACAAAAATTAGCCTCATCTAATGGCAATATGAGCCCTAATTTGAATTTCAGCCGAGAACGGCGGTGTGACAGTGAATTTAAGACGAGCTCCGTGGCGAACACCAGGCGGTATCGCAAGTTCTAATTGATTAGACATCATACCGCTACCGGTTCCGGCACAGATGCCGCATGAGTTTGACCAGACCTCTCCCCTGCCGCCACAAATAGGACAGTCAGATCGAAACACGAGGTCCCAAGGAACACGAACTCCGTTTCGAGCTTCCGAAGCGGTTAATTCAACCTCCGTGCTATGTGTCTCAACTGACCAAACTCGATCAGCTAGAGAATCACTATCCATCGTCGATACAACATCAGCAATCATCGCGGTTGAGGGAAATTCATTCACCATCCCGTCGTTTAATTCTCGAAAATCATCGTAAACGATACTGCAACCTTCAAGAAGACTCGACTCGGCAGGATATCTAGCATCGTACAGAGACCGTCGGTTCGAATCACTTAATACATCATAAGCTCGACGAATCTCGTCAAGACCTTGAACTTGGAGCCCTTTTGCTGACTCTAAACGAACACGTCTTTCCAACGACCAATAAGCTCGACGAATCTCGTCAAGACCCGCAAATCTTGAAATTCCAAGAACTTGATAGTAACTCGACATGGAAGATTTACGATAGGTGCGGCGCAAGTTCTTGTCAAGAACTACAACGCCGACCTCTAGGTAACATGACTCTCGACTACTGGGCGCCAAGGATATGCAGTATTTCGCGACGGATTGTGTCATCAGCCTCTCGAAAATCGAGCTCAGACTCACACTCGTCACACAAGACCTCTAAGACCGCAGGCCTAGCTTCTTCTGAAACACCGACGACGTCGTCAACAATTTGAACAACATGCAGCTGGAGTGTCTTGACCTGAAAGTCAGATTCGTTTCCACAACTGGGGCAGGTCAATGCCATCGTGAGTAAGCTCCTTTCGACTCCGGCTAATAGGCTACCGATAATTTGATTGTACGGGATGCCCTGAGAATCTCGCAACTTGTTAAGCAAATAGCACAACCCTACGATTGAAGGTTCCTCGCCTCCTCCTTTTGTCGATTGGCTAGCTTCGTGAAACATACCTGTTATACGATTTCCTAGTTGGTTGAGTCTACAAATGAGCAATCCAAGTAATTTCACCATCCACTGTGAACAACGTGCCGGCCATTGGACTTCGTGGGTAACGGCTGACAATGAGACAACCGCCGCTGGAGCAGTAGTTCTGGTAGGTCAAACTCAGGAAGAGGCCGAAGCAAACGCTCAGCAATGGGCAGACCGGCTTTCGGCTGACCCCAGGCTACTTCGGAGCTGAGGGGTTTCAAATTCCATTGGTCGTTCTATTTGTTAGAAACGTAGACTACAGCTGTCTCTAAACAGGCGTTCTCGGTTGGCAATCATTTGAAGCGAGGGATTTCCCGTACGTGTTAATGCGATCATAATGCCGTTCGTCAGCACAGTGACTAAATTTGATGCTCTTCTTCTTATAATGCTCCCCATCCGCGTATGGGTCTAGCAAAGCCGGTGGCCTGAGACGTATCGGTTTTGGTTCGAGGCCAGAGAGACTGTAATTGCAACGACCATAATTAAACGATGGCACTCCAACTCAAGTACGCGTCGAATGCGACACTGTTGCTTGACGATCTGGTGCGGTCACTTGGTACACCGAGCACACCTGCTGGTCTTGTGGTGCCGGTACTCATGCCGTCGTTACCATTGGTCGAACGTGCCAAGGTCACCCTTGCTCGACGGCGCGGGGTATCCATGGGCGTTTCGTTTCTATTGCCAGGCGCGTTTATTGAACGTATTGCCGAACTGGTCGGTGTGGACCCCATCCATCCATCGTGGCGCCCTGAAGGATTGTCGTGGCGATTGGTTCCACTCCTCGCGGCCATGGGGCGTGAAGGATACAGCCGCCATTTCGCGGCCATGTGTGTTGACAGCCGGGCACAGCTGGCACTAGCGAGAGAATTGGCCGACCGCTTCGATCAGTATCTCTATTTTCGTCCGGAGATGGTCGCAGCATGGGCTCGCAACGAGCGCTGGGAGGGTTTACCGGATACTGCCCGTGAAGATGAGGGGTGGCAGAAAGAGTTATGGCGCCGTCTGTCGTCTGGGCTGGACAATTATCCTGACCCGGCAGTTCGGTTATCTGATTTGGCGAGGCGCGTTGTAGACGGTAGTGGTGACCTCCCCGCCACACTGGAAGTGCTCGCCACAGGGCCGCTGCCGCCGACGCTCTTACCGCTATTGCGTGCCCTCGCCGGTCGGACCCATGTCTGCTTGCGCACACTGCTGCCATCGACCGAGTACCTAGGTGACATTCGAGCGGGGCGGTCACAGATGCGGGCGGGCGAAGTCGTGGACCCGGCCTGGGAAGGAAATCCACTTCTCTCACACCTCGGTAAACAAGCGATCGAAAGCTTTAAGAGTTTTGATGTCGAGCTTGTCGACAGTGGTCAGGAATACGAAGTCATACCACTGCCCGAATCACCTGCCACCACGTTGCTGCAACAGATCCAAGTCGATGTCAGGGCCGCACAGCAGCCGGCTAATCTTGAGCACACTGAGCTGAACCTTGATAACGATCGTTCGATACGAGTTCACCGCTGCCATGGTGCCAGGCGTGAAGTGGAAATCGTTCGCGACGAGTTACTAAATGCCTTTACGGAGTTGCCTGACCTTCGAGCGAGTGAAATTCTGGTACTGGCACCTGACCTCGACACCTACGGACCACTGGCTGAGGCAATCTGCCGAGAAGGAGACCCGGCCTTACCCTTACGTCTGACCGAACGACGTATTGACCGCAGTGATCCCCTCGTAAAGACACTGAAGGCGATGCTGCAGTTTGCTGCAGGTCGCACACCACTCAGTGAAGGGATCGCACTCTTAGAATTGCCTGCGGTTGGGGCGCGCATCGAGTTACTCGGGACCAAGCCAGAGACTCTCGCAAGAGACTTGCGGGCAGCGGGAATTACGTGGGGCTTAAATGGCGTACATCGTCAGGCGATGGATGCCGGCGACCTCTCAACCGGGACATGGCGCGCCTCGCTAGATCGGCTACTCGCCGGACTGTGGTTCGGAGGCGCTGACGACATCTGTGACGTGGACGGTCACCCTGTATTACCCGTTGCAGGTGACCTTGACGATGCAGAGGAAGCGGGCGGCGCGGTGCTGAACTGGGTTGATGGCCTGATCCGTCTGTTTGAGGAATGGCAGGACGATGCCAGCCCAAGCCAGTGGGCAGTACGACTAGACCACGCACTGGACAAAATCGTTGCATCTGATGACGGACGGTTTGACCCGACGATCTCCGCCGACCTGATCGATCAACTACGCGTTGCGGAACAAGAGCACGGATGCACGGAACGAATATCCGTTGGAGCTGTCGGTGACTGGCTGGAACGTCTCGTCAATGACGAAGTTCGGTCTATGGCACGCGTCGGAGGCGGGATAGCGATGGGGGGCTTCAAACCACTTCGCGCAATCCCCTGTCGCGTCTTGGTGTTGATGGGGATGCACGATTCGGCGTTCCCACGAAAATCTCGATCACCGGCGTGGGATCTTCTCGCAGCGACACCACAGCCAAGTGACCGTGACCCGTTACGAGATGACCGGCAGCTATTTCTTGATGCTGTGCTGGCCGCGGAAGACCGCGTCATCGTCACTGCAACCGCACGAAATATTCGAAGCAATAAAGAGGAACCACTTTCGGCGTGTGTCGATTCCTTCCTGCGGGTGGCGACTAGGACGTCTTCGAATCGGGTTGACGAGCAAGAACGGTTTAAACAGTTACTACTCGTCGATCACCGGCTACAACCCTTTCATCAAAGCTACTTCGCCGGAAAAGACGCATCATTCGACTATCGCTATGCCGATGTGGCTCGGTTGTTTCAGCAAAACCGTGAAAAAGAACGACCGTTTGCATCAGTCTGCGGCGGGGTCGATAGCACTCCAATAAGAAGTGACCTTGAACTGGACCGATTGATACGTGACTTCAAGGATCCGTGGTCACGATGGTTGGAGACGTTGGAGGTCGTCTTGCCACAGGATGGCGAAGACCCGCTGGCGCTGGACCGTGAACCGGTGGAGGCTCCATCGGGTTTGATTCGATGGCAGATCTTGCGCGAAGTGATCGACGTAACGCTGGCCAATCGCGGTAGCTTTCTCGAAGAACGACTAGCCGCTAACCGTAGACTGCCGTACGGTCAACTCGGCAGGACGATGGGTAAACAGGTGATTGAACTGGGGCACTCAATGGCGAAACTGGCTATGCAAGAGGCTAGTGGTTCGCTGGTTCCACATCATCTGGTGTACCGACACATCGCACCATGGGTTGCCGGCACAGTCTATGTGAATGAAAAACGGACCGTACATGTAGTCATCATTCCTGGTGATCTGAAGGAGCATCCACACTACCGTCTCGAAACTTGGATACGTGCAACGTTTGCGGCCGCGGCAGGACTAGACATTGAAACGATAGTGGTCTCACGACGAGATAAAGCGACACGGATTAATCGCATGCGACCGATTGGAAAAGCGGTGGCGCGGACGTCGCTAGACACCTTGCTGCAACTGTGGCTTCAGATGAGACAGCGCCCAGTTCCGTTTAAGCCTGCGACGAGCGCAGTGATTTTCAAGGAACGTGAGGGTGGAGCTGTGCATGAAAAAGCCATGCAAGCATGGAACACCCAATACAACGACCTACCTGGCGACGGCGATGGACCCGCGGCGCAGCTGGTGTGGCGTGGCCAAGATCCGTTCGTCGGAGCGACGCTTGATGAATGGCAAGAACTAGCAAGGGTCGTATTTGAGCGAGTGGAGAACTGGGTTACGGGTACCGAGGAAGACATGGCTGGTGTCGTGCATGAATGATTTCGATTTACAGCAGACCGATATACCGGTCGGCATCTCAGTCATCGAGGCAAGTGCGGGAACGGGCAAGACCTGGACGATCGCGCATCTCGTGCCCCGTCTACTCGTCGATGGCGTGGTGAACAACATTGGCGAAATCTTGCTAGTCACCTTTACGGAGGACGCAGCGCGTGAACTCGAGGATCGGACGAGACGGCAGCTGGCGACGTTAGTAGCCTGTCACGATCAAAACGTTCCACCGGAAGCGACTGAACCCGGGATTGCGCTGTTACTTGAACGACTCGCAACGCTCGACGATGAAACCCGCACTGCGGCGAAGGTACGATTGCGGTTAGCGCTTGAGGAAAGTGACCAACTCTGGGTATCAACGATCCATGCATTTTGTAAACGAGTCCTCGCAGCTGAACCGTTTCTATGTGGTCTCTCTGCTGCTGTGACTCTCATTCCTAATGACAGTGAGATCCGAGCAGATGCGATCAAAGACACTTGGCGAGCGGACATTGGCTGTGACCCGATACTGGCCGAGGCGGCATCCGTTGGCAAGTGGTCGGTTAAACAAGATCTGAAATCGTGGGAGGACGTAACGCGGCGGCCGGAAGCCCGTTTCGACCCCAACCCGACTTCACTCAAGACGGCACGACAAGCAATCGTCGAGGCGGCCTCTGCCGTGCTGAAAGAGCGTGACGACCTTCTTGTAATTGAGGCGATCGCGCAGCGTGACGAAATACGATTGAATCGATCTGGTCAAGTATCTGTGGGAGAACTCAAGCGGTGGCACGGTCTGCTCACTGACATGGACCCAGAACAGCCCGCGGCGATTTTGTTTGAAATTACGACAAAGCTTGCGGACGGAACTTCGTGGTTTAGTCGCAGAAGTAGAGCAGGAAAAACAGCGTGTAAGGAAGTTGCCGAACTACCCGTCGTGCGCACAGCAACAGAGTTCACGACGGAGATTAAACGTCTCACGTGGGCGTGGACGAAGCACGTCTGTGACGCCTCTCAAAAACGACTGGAACTTACGCTTCGCCAGAGAAATGCGATCACTTATAGCGACTTGATCGCACGTCTTCATGCCTCGCTGTGCAGAGAGGGTAATCGAGGGGTGCTTGCCCGTCGTCTAGCGACACGGTGGCGCGTAGGACTTATTGATGAGAGTCAGGATACAGATAGCCGGCAACTGGAGATTTTTCGCGCGGTATTTCAGTCCGAGCCGGAGCCGGGTCGCCTGATTTTGGTGGGAGATCCAAAGCAAGCCATCTACAGCTTTCGTGGAGGAGATCTTGACGCGTACCTATCGGCGCGTCCTGCTGATAACGCATGCGTCACACAGCTCTCAAGAACCTATCGCTCGGCAGAGGGGTTAGTCGTAGCGATGAATGCGCTCTTCGGATGCGACAACGCTTTCGGAGATTCGAGGCTGGCCTATCCTGCAGCGGCCGCAGTGCGTAAGGATACAGAGTTACCCCTACCTGACGACGGCCAAGCTCGTTTCGTAGCCTGGCTCGTTCCGGATGAAGACCTCGACAACTGGCAAGCGTCCGACACACGTCGCGACCGGGCGGCAGACTGCACGGCGACAGCGATTGTTCAGTTACTCGATCAAGCAGTCGGCACGCCGGTTCAACCGGTCAACCCGGCGCACGTAGCGGTACTTACGCGGACAAATCAGGAGGCGGAACAGGTCGCGACGGCATTACAGCTTCGTGGGGTGCCGGCCGTTGTTCGCTCCGACAAGGATGTCATGCAAAGCGACATGGCATCGGACCTCATCTTAATTCTCCGGTCGGTTTTAACACCGCAACATAACGGGTGGCGGCGGGCAGCGTTGGCGACGCGTCTATTTAGATACGACGCAGAGCAATTGCTGTCGATGACGGACGATGACGCTGAGCGGCAGCTGACCTTATTCTCTGAGTTGGGCAACCTTTGGCGACGGCGCGGAATTGCCGGGTTAATGGCTAAGCTCGAGAACTCGTCCAGTGTCCTGTTACGGCTGGCCGAAGCGCCGGCTGGTGAACGTCACCTGACCGACCTGAGACACCTGTTCGAACTGCTACAAACGCAGGAATCACATGAACAGCGTTCACCAGAAATGTTATTGGACTGGTTTGGCAGACAGCGCATGTCAAAAGAGGTAGCCCCAGATGAACGGTTATACCGTATCGAAAAGGATGACGAGGCCGTGCAGGTTGTCACAGTGCATAAGGCGAAAGGCCTGGAGTTTGACTTCGTGTTCTGTCCGTATTTGTGGTCCGCTTTGGAAGCGCGACACAAAAACAAGCGCATACTAGTTCGCCGGGACGGAGAATGGGTGTTTGTAGATGGGAAGCAACGGGACGCTGACGCTGATCGGTTACGCGTGAAGACTGCACGACTGATAGAGGAAATCCGATTGACGTACGTCGCACTCACCCGGGCATGCCGTCGTGTGACAATTCTCGCCGGCCCGATCGGGTACGGTCGGCAACAGTACTCGCTGCCAGTGACCGCACTGGACTGGCTTCTCCGAACCAAGGTTGCCGCTTCGGAGTCCGTGGAAGACTGGTGCACAGGGATGTCAAAGAGGAAACAGGAGCACGGTTCCTGCACCCATCAGGAGTCACTTGAGCGATTATGTCGCGAAAACCCGGACGTCATCACGATCTGCCCTCCTCCGGTACCCACCCTGAACACGTGGAAAGATCAGCGGCGCGATCACCAGAAACTCAGTACGCGGCCGGCACCATCACTTGTCCTTGACGCGTGGAACGTGAGTAGTTTTTCAAGCCTCGCGCACGGTCGACATGAGGAACAGGATCGGCGCGATATCGTTACAAACGCGGTGGTGATGGATAACCCAAGTGAGATAGAAAGTCCCCAAACGGACTTGGTGCCACTTTGGAATTTTGCCAGAGGGACTCGTGCCGGCAATTGTTTACACGAGTTACTGGAAACGTGGAATTTCGCCGAGGAACCGACTGCGCTGGTAAAACGGAGTCTGCAGCGGCAGCGATTGTACTCCGATGAGTCTGCAAGCGCAGTTCAACAGATGCTCGACAATCTCAAAACCGTCCAGCTTCAAACTTTGCAAGCCGGTCTGGACGCAGCGGCTGCCGACAAATCGCTGTCGGAATGGGAATTCTTACTCCCACTCGGCACGACGGCGATCACTGGAAACCTACTGTCCGAAACGTTCGCTCAACACGCACGAACGGACGACGAACGGCAGTATGCGAAAAGTCTGGCCGGCTTACCCGGTTCCGCCGTTTCAGGTATGTTGACCGGATATATCGACCGGATCGTCCGCAGTGACGACCAGTGGGCCGTACTGGACTGGAAGAGTAATTACTTGGGTTCAAGGTCACAAGATTATGCACAGGAGGCGATGTGGGAATGTGCCGCATCGCAGCACTATCTCCTCCAAGTTCATCTGTATCTCGTCGCGCTCCGGCGCTACCTACGATTGTTTGACGCCCCGGCGACAGCAGTCTCAGGATGCATAGTTTTTTTGCGGGGCGTACAACCGAGATCCAGCAAGGGACTTCTTGAGCTCCTCCCTCCTGACGCCTTGTTAACTGACCTCGATGCGTTGTTTGACGGAGAACACTCATGAGCTCGGCAGCAACACGTCTTCTCACGCGGCGATGGGCGGTACCGGACATGGCGACGCCCGTAGTCGACAGATTCTTCGACGCGTGGGCGGCCGGACATACCTCGATTGACCTCGCGCCTGAAGAGGTAAAGCTCCTAGCAACGTGTACGGCCGTCAGTGATGGGCACCGGCAGACGCCACTAGTCTTGCGAGGACATCGACTACAATCGTGGCGTCTGGACCAAGCCGAAAGTCGCGTGGCCGGCCGGCTGCGGGGATTGGTGACAGCCGCACGGGCCACTAACGCTGTCGACCTAGAAGCGATGAACACACTGTTTCCGGCCGCGGAGTCGGCACAGCGTCGGGTGGCGATGGTTGGCGTACAACGAGAGTTCGCACTCGTCACCGGCGGTCCCGGGACGGGCAAGACGACGGTGGCAGCCCGATTGCTCGTATTGCTGGGGAATCGTGATCCCAACCTACGGATGGCATTGGTAGCACCAACGGGCAAAGCCGCCCGCCGCCTTGGTGAGGCTATCGGCAGTACGGTTTCCGGGTTGGATAACCGGTTTGCCAACGTTATGTCTCGGCTTGAAGTGGCCGCTCAAAACACGCGGACGCTTCACCAGTTACTCGGGTGGAATCGAACAACGGGTCATTGCCGTTTTCATGCCGGGAACCCATTGCCCTACGACATCATTGTGGTTGACGAAGCGTCGATGCTCGACCTGATGCTCTGGGACCGGTTACTCGAAGCAATTGCGGCAGGTACACAGCTCATCATTCTTGGTGATCATCGGCAGCTCGAAAGTGTTAAACCCGGTCGGGTACTGGGCGAACTGGTGGTGGCTGCCAATGAGGGGTTACTGAATGGGGCGCACGTAGAACTGGACCAGAACTATCGATTCGATGCGGATGCAGGCATTGGTCGATTAGCGGCCGCCGTGAGGAATCATGACGGTGACGCAGCGTTACAGGTACTGACGGACGCTGAACGGACAGGTGACACGGTGCATTACACGTCGGATGCACTTGATGATGCTGTGGATGAGATCTGGCCACAGGTCCAAGCGGTGGTCCAAGCAACAAACCCGAAAGAAACACTCGAGGCGCTCTCGCGGGTTCGCGTGCTCTGTGCACTGAATCGCGGGCCGTATGGCGCCGCCGGGATGAATGCCCGGATCGAAAAGCGGTTGCAGCAGGATGGAATTGGTATTGGACCCACAGCGCATGGGCGGCCGGTGATCGTCACGGTAAATGATCCACAGCACAGTGGACTGATGAATGGTGATGTGGGTGTCGTGTTGCATAAGGTCTGCGGCTACGAGACCGGTGTCTACTTCCCGGTACCGGGCACAGAGCAGACGCGTCGCGTCGCGGTCGAAGCGATGCCGCGCCATGAGACGGCATGGGCTCTAACCGTCCACCGATCACAGGGCAGTGAATTTGATACGGTCTTGCTCGTATTACCACCAACTACACATGAACTGGTCTCGTCAGAGCTGGTTTACACCGGTGTGACTCGGGCAAGATCGCAGGTGCTTGTCGCCGCCGACGCCAAGATCATTAGAGCGGCGTGCACTTGGCGGGAACCACGTCGAACAGGAATGTTTGAAAAGATACGGACAGTAATGACCAGCTGAAAACGTTGCAAGCTATTTGCTTAAACGAATCGATATTGACGGTTTTATCCCGGGCGTTAACACTGTCTGTGCAAAAAATGTTGAAAGGTTGTGCGATCGTTGTGGAAAATGTGACAAGAACAATTTTTCTTGCTTCTGTTCACTGCATGTTCCAACAGATACCTACCTGTTAATGAAATTTTCGCCTGTCACTTCGCTTGACGTTCCCGCTCATCGCGATAGAATTTTGCGTCTATAGACAAGTGCATAAAGCAACTGTCGTACCGAATACTCGAAGACCTCGTCGACGTGACATTACACCGATTCGAAGAGACCATTAACGGTCGTGTTTACAAGATCGAAGTATCGGCTGTACGTCCCGACCGGTGGCGTGCGTGCCTCGTCACACTGACAGGCGGACCAAATGCCCTCATGCCTTTCTATGGTCGCACCCCAACTGAAGCTGCTGAACTCCTGCGGGGCTTTCTTTCGCGTGCCCACCAAGTAGCGTCTGGACCAGCTTAGCCATTGGTGACGTCACCTTTTCACCCAACATAAAATCGAGTATCGGTTCACAACTACGTAGCCCTGAAATTCTGGTACAACCCTGTTGCAATGGTCTAGAATCGCTCGCCACAAATGACCGACTGAGCCAAAGTCGAAAGTCTCTAAATCGTTCGGAACGATAGCTTAACAAGCAGGTAATCTGAACGGCACGAGGTGAGGGAACTGAAATGGTGGACCAGACGGGGGTCGAACCCGTGACCTCGTGAATGCCATTCACGCGCGCTCCCAACTGCGCCACTGGCCCACACTTTTTATTCTAAGCCTACCGTTGGTGGACAATCAACGAAGCGACTTGATTAGTGATCGGTTTCTTCGGGAGGTGCGCTGTTAAATGCCCGCATGTAATCCGCTGGGGTGTCAATATCAAGAAATGAGCCCTCAGAATCAACGGCAAGCTCAACCGCATCCGTCAGGTGGGTATGAACGACTGCTTTCGCTCCCACAGCGTGATCGGCTCTTCTGAGTTCAGAAAACACAGCGCGATCAAAAATCACAGGGTGGCCATGTCGGCCGTTGCGAGTGGGTCGAACCACCGGAGCGCGAGTTTCTTGATATAACTCTTTCAACTGGTATACCGTTTCGGAATCGATTAATGGCACATCAACTAGCGTGACAAGCACTCCAGCAACACCTGGCCTGTCCACCACGCTCAACCCCACCAGTAATGATGAGAGTTGGCCCCGGTCAGGAAGCTGGTTGATTACCACTCGAGGTAGTGGCTCTTGGCCTGTGAAAGCCACATCTAGGGCTGGCATATGGGGTCCGACAACGACGACGACATCATCAACACCACCCTCTCGAAGCACTCTGACGATCCGGCCAATAAACGTCTCGTTAGCTTGAGAAGTTGGTAACAACGCCTTGTGCTGGCCCATCCGCCGAGAACGACCACCGCAAAGAACAATGCCTGGAACAATGTTACTCATGTCAGACGAAAACCCACGTTTCTGAACCCCAGTCAGCAATTACTCACAGCCTCACCTACCGCAGTGTTCATAGTCTAACGCTCACAATAAGCTGAAGATAGAATGTTGTCGAACAACTGACTACTCAAGGACACTAAAATCAAGTTACTGGCCAACTGAAGCGTCCCACTGTAAAATTCGGCCATGCATGACGTTAAGGTTCAAATTCGGTGCCAACGCTGTGGTAACCAGATGGACCTCAAAGACCCCGGACCGAACGACGACTGGCCGCCAAATCAGTTCTGGGAATGTCCAGAATGTGGACGCCATTTCTGGACCACATACCCACCACCAAAAAAACCTGCACCGCCGAAAGCTGCTGCGCCAATCAACTCTGACAAAGCTACCGGAGCGTCGACCACGACGGTGTCGGACACAAAATCGGCGCCTGAGAGTTAAGATAACACCCCGGCAGGACGACCTCTGCCAAGTCGTAGCATATTGGGGATACAATTCCGCTAAATATACGTAAATGGTTGACTTCTGTCAGATACCTCAATAGACTGGCCACCTTTCAGCCGGGGTTCTACCCTGAAGCCTGAAGTCGTCTTTGAAGCGCCAGTGCATCAGTGATGCGTTTCAAACGGGTGTCAAGGAGAGCCGCCATGGCTCACGGGAGCGCAGCCTCTGATCTCGACGTCTTAGGTTCGCGCGACCAGCTTCGGAGGGCCGGTATGCCGAATGGCACGATCGCACGTCTATTGATTGACAAAGGATTCGGATTCATCCGCGATGAAGGTGGTATAGAACATTTCTTTCACCGTAGTGCGGTTCGTGGTGCGGTGTTTGAGCTTCTGAGAGAAGGTCAGAGAGTGGACTTTACCATTGAAGAATCACAAAAAGGTCCTCGGGCCGGTGAAGTTAGGTTGATCGAAAACTAGTTGCCCTATGTGGTGAGCCGACAGACCTAGTTTCTCAGCACTTAGATTTCTTTTGTTCCAGTTCGAGAATCCGTCTTCCTCGCGCTGGGTCATACCTGTGGTACGCGCGACAATCTTGTAACCACGGTGCGCCGCCTCAACAAAAGTCGACAGATAAACTATGGAAGCGAACGGGGCCCGGTGGCCCTCCCGGTCTTCAAAATCGGTCGCTCCCCGCCAACGCGGGGGGGCTGGGTTCGACTCCCAGGCGCTTCCGCCATTTCTGTAACCACCTGTGCACCCCAATCGTATCCCTTGAAGTTTTGGTCACGATCCCGAACCTACCACCTTGTCCATGAATGCAGCAATACCAGCCTGAGCCACTTGCTCATCTTGGTCTGGATGACCTGAACTACATCCCACACCACCAACGATTTGGTCGTCGACAAAGATAGGAAGGCCCCCGGCCACCACCATGAAGCGACCTTGATGGCTGACATGAATCCCGAAAGCGGGTCCACCTGGTCCACTGATTTCCCCGTAGGCACGGGTTGATCTACGCGCGGCAGCAGCCGTAAACGCCTTACTGATCGCCACTTCAATACTAGTGATTCTGGCATCGTCCATCCTATGGAACATTAGTAGACTGCCACTATCGTCAGTAATAGCAATATCCATATCGACACCGATTTCTTGAGATTTAGCTTCGGCGGCAGCCATCATGACCCTGGCATCATCCAGCGTCAGCTTTGAAACTTTTTTCATTGGTTTAACCTCATTCGTAGTCCACCTCGGTGAATCCTGCCTCATTAGTCCACTGCACACGGCTCAACGGCAATTCACCATCATCGGCCCGATCATAGAAATACACTAAGATTTCTACATATTGAGTAACAATCGGCGCAATTAACTGTTCTGCGATCGCCAGAGTATCAGCATCTGAATCAACTGCGACCTCGATGGTAAAAGCGCCGTGTGCAGTAGCCATTTCCAGTATCGAGTACTCCTCATTGTCCAAGAGCATCTCAGTAGAACGAAGTGAGCCCGCGTGCGGCTCAGTGGCTGGGACGGATTCGCGGCATCCTAGACCACCAGCCAAGAGAAAGCATAAGAACATTACCCGTGGACGCCAATGTTCCCTCCGCGACATGTGGGGAAGGTACCACAGATGCGCCAAATAGCACTATGATTGAACCCATGAGACCAGAAAGACGAAAGCTGCTGCTTCCTCAACTGGCTATTGTCTGGATCCTTGGCCTCACTGCGATGGCGCCTGCTGCTCAAGCACCTGAGTCCAGCAATGATCCAGATGTCGTCTTCAACCAAGCAATTCGTGATTTCTTTTCAGGAAACATCAAGAAATCGGCTGATGGTTTTGATCAATTAGTAGAACTGGCTCCAAGCACCATACCTCGCCTTTGGCAACGTGGCATCGTCTTGTATTACGCTGGACGATACGACGACTGTCGTAAGCAATTCGAATCGCATCGCACCTACAACCCGAACGACGTCGAAAATGCAGCATGGCATTTCTTATGTGTCGCTCTATTAGAATCACCCGAGCAAGCCAAATTAGAACTTCTCCCGGTGGGTCCTGACTCACGTCGTCCAATGCAGGAAGTATACGGTCTCTTTGCCGGTGAACTAACAGCAACTGAAGTTTTGGCTGCGACTCAAGGTGAATTAAGTGCTGAGTTCTTCGCCAATTTGTATCTCGGTTTGCATGCGGAAGCACTGGGAAACAATCAAGCAGCAATCGATTACCTTCAAATGGCAGCCGACGCCAAATATGCCAGAGTTGGCGGATACATGCACATGGTTGCGCGGGTACATCTATCTCTCCAGACCGTCAGTCGCTAACCCGCTACGTCTGGAAAAATTAAGAATCGAAAGAAACTCGTCTGGACGACTGAGATCAGAGAGCGCAATAGTGGCTCCCTTCTTCTTAAGGGTCTCGACATCGTACGAGCCCGTGGCGACTGCAATTGACTGGGCGCCGCCGACCTGAGCACAAAGAATATCAAGGGGTGTATCACCGACAACAAAAACATTCTCGGGAGAACCAATGACAATTCCGAGCGCACGAGCCCTCTTTAGGGCAACCGGGAAAAGATCGTTGCGCTCGGCACCATCTTCGCCATAGGCTCCAGAGAAAAAGAATGACCAAAGCCCAAAATGTTTAAGCTTTGTCTTTGCCGCGCGAGCGTAGTTTCCGGTTAATAGGCCAAGATAAATGTCTCGCTGCTTCTGTAACCGACCTAGCAAACGTTTGACTCCGGGCATAAGACGTTTTCGCGGATTCGGCTTCAGAATCTCGACCTCCAACAAATCACAGTATCGGTCCTGAAACGCTTGGCGTTGAGATTCGTCCAGAACAAGCCCGGTTCGACGAACGGCATCATTAAGCAAAAGCGGGTCGGTTCGCCCAGCAACCGGGATTTGGTCAAAAGCATTGGGCTTCCCAAACAACTCTAAGAAAGCTCTGTTCAGCGCGCGCGTGCCAGCCCCTCCTGAAAGTAACAGAGTGCCATCGATATCAAATAGAAGGAGCCGTCGTTTGTTTTCTTGATGTTTCGTACTCACGAGCACTATTGCGATTCGGTATCGTTCAGGAGAACATTGATTTGGTCAACAATCCGAGCACTCAGCGACATTGCTGCCACCTCAGTTCGAAGTGCCATAAAATTTGCTGCAATTGCGGAAATCGCTAATATCGAGTGTACTCCCGCTGGAAGAGCTCCAGTATCCACACCGCCGCCGACAATTGCGGTAAACATCGTCAGGAACATAGCAACCGTGGCAATCGAAAACACAGGTTTTCTAGCTGCAGCCACCACCGTATAGAGGTCCGGTGATAACTGTCCTTCCGATACGGCTTCGCGCACGGCCTTACCTTTACCAATCAAATAGAACATTGTCATCGAGTGCGACAACAGCATAATCAATGTGGAAAAAATTCCGACACTTACGTGCTGGAAAACAGCATCAGAGGTCGCAGCCAAGAAACCAACCACCGCTGCGTAAACTAATCCGAGGAGACCAAGCCCCGTCGCTGTAATTAGAGCAGCCGACATGCGTCGATCATATCAGTGAGGAGTCTGGCCTTCGCGCTAAAAGACTGGCTTCCGCAGCCGGTGTAGTCCGCTCTTCATAGGCCCACACATCCCAGCCGGAAAAGGCTTGCCGCAGTTCTCCAGATGCCAGCAGGTGCTCTTCCGCGCGGGGACCCCAATCGTAACGACGCTGAAAAATCGTAAAAGTCTCATATAGAACAAACCCACCTGGCACCACAGCGTGGCGGAGACCTCGCCACAAGGTTCGTTGGAGATAGCGGGAACAAATGACCAGGTCAAAATGACATTTCGGTAGCGGGCTTACCTCCAGATCGGCCACCCAAATCTCCGGCTGGCCACCACAACCTAGAATCTGATCTCTGGCCACTTTAAGTCGACCGTGATTTCGGTCAACACCAAACACTCGAAATCCATGTCGGACTAATTCGACACTGTTCCGACCTGATCCCATCGCCACATCCAAGGCTAAAGGATTGGACCCTAACGATGGACGAAGATCTTCCAAACGCTTCTTCACAAACTCGGAAGGCCCGGAAGGCAACATCATCGGCGAGTAAGAACTGCACCATGTATCGCGCGCAGGCGTTCGGCCAACAATCTAAATTCTTCATCTGGAAGACCAACTGAACCAAAACTGGAAGCACGATGATGGTCATCGCCATGAAAATCGGATCCTCCAGTCATCAGTAGATTCCACCGATTCGCCAGTTTGCGGTAGTGTAACCGCTTTGAAGGCTTGTGATCTGGATGATAAACCTCAAGAGCAGTCAACCCTGCTCGTTTAAGGCTCGGTACTAGATCATCCCGTTTTAATAAGCCGGGGTGGGCCAAAGATGAAACGCCTCCTGCTCTTGATATGAGCCGCACGACGTCTTCAGGGGACGACCCCTTACGAGGAACGTAAGCCGGACCACGATCGCCGATCCAGCGGTCGAACGCTTCTTTTATTCCGTTCACATACCCTGCATCTGCGAGGGCACGGGCTAACAGAGGCCTCGCCAGAGACTGTTTCTTAGATTTTGTCGATTGGACGATTGAATCAATAGGAATTGGCATACCCAACGCCTTCAATTTTTCGGCCATGGCGCGGGCGCGAGCAATCCGATCATCACGCTGTACCCGAAGAAACACATCGAGACCTGGAGGCGATATATCCAGAAAGTAACCGAGAACGTGAACATCTCGACCATCAATAACGGCCGTAACTTCAATCCCAGGAATAAAGTCAATCTTGAGTTTCGAGGCCACGTCGGCTGCCGCTGAGACACCCGCCATGGTGTCGTGATCGGTGACACTAAAATTCTTGATGCCTGCCTTGTTGACCCGATCAACAACTTCTTCTGGGCTGAGCAACCCATCCGATGCTGTCGTATGGAGATGAAGGTCGACCACCGTTTACGATGCACCCTATACGTGAGTTCTGGCGTTCTTCTTGGCCACGCGCCGTCGGACGGTGGACTTGGACTGACGTTTCACCAAGGAACGATACTCTCGGATAAGTAAGTCAAGATGCTCACGCTCTTCATTAGCAAATTCTAGAAAAATCTGCTTCCCCGCTGAGTCCTCAAAACGTTCGCCATAACGTCTGAAAAAACGATGAGAACCCCGTTCGCACCGAATCCCAATCATCAATGCTTCTTTATCATCGACAATCTTATCTAGGTCTTCCAAACCAGCCGCGAACAGACCATTCGCAGCTCCCTTAAAAAATAGGAATGTAGGACGGGATTCAAGACTGGGATCTTGATCCAAAAGTTCTTTGTAACGTAGTTCAAGTTTACCCAGGTGCTCCTTTTCTTCCTCAGCTAAACGCTTAAAAACGCGTCTCCCGCTGGCATCATTCGTAACCCGCGCGGCACGGGTATAAAAATCTAAGCCGCTTCGCTCAGTTGCGATAGCAATCCTCAATGCATCACGCGCAAACAAAAGCTCCGTAGGCACTCTCCCGCCTGGTGGCCGTCGCCCTGTCTGACACTCGTCACAAGTTCCATATACTTGAACGACACTCTGACGAGAGGAAAAGTGACGAGCCGTCGTAATCTCTTCGATGAGGGTTTCGATATCTGAGCTCAAAAACTCAAACGACCGATTACACGTCTTACAAATGAGGTGGAAATGTTTCGGATGACGGTAGGAGTGCTCGAAACGAAAGCGTCCCTCACCAAAATCGACCTTACGGGCGATACCGGCCTTCACCATCCACTGGAGCGTCCGATACACAGTCGCCCGGCTGACCTTGTCGTCTCTCGCCCTAATAAGAGTCACTAGGTCATCGGCACTTAAATGTCCCTGCTGTCCAAGAAACACATTGACGATTAATTCGCGTTTCGTGGACCTGCGACCACCCGATGGCCTGAGGCGATTCAGGTATTCAGACTGCGGCTCCATCTCAGATGATAGGAAAGGACGCCGCGGCACAACCGCCCGGCGCTACACCACAAGAAGAAACACAGCAACGTTCAGACTCCGAACGATTGACCACAGCCACACGTCGTCTTAGCATTCGGGTTCTTAATGGTAAAACCACCGCCCGTCAGGTTGTCGACAAAATCAACCTGTGCTCCTGAAAGATAACGCACACTAATCGGATCAACAAAGATCTTGACTCCGTTCGACTTGAAGATTTCATCAGCCTCGGCATCACCCGCACTTTCTTCAATCATTAAGCCGTACTGGAAGCCAGAGCATCCGCCACCTTGCACGAATACCCGAAGACCTGCACTTAATTTATTCTCGTCGGACAGCAGCTCCGAGATTTTTCCCGCTGCAGCATCACTCACACTAATCGGTGCATCTGTCACTGTCGTTATCATTTAGCTTACTCTCCAATTTGAACAATTATAATGAGCCTTTTCAGGCTACTTCAAGACAAATTGGAGTGCAAGCTCCCCTTTCATCATGTTAAGTTCTTTTTCAGAAATGACTTACACGAGTGATTCAAACAAATCACTGGACCTTGCCGAGCAACGGTGGGACCGACTTTCAGTTCGTTACCCTGATCTTCTTCCAGCGATTGAAATGCAGCGGCGTGTCATAAAACGAAGCGTCAAGCTTGGATTGTTCATCGACCAGAAGCTTCCGGTGACGTTCGACCTAGATTCAACAGCTATCGCTGCAAAATTAGAGCGAAAAATACCAGTCCTAATCGATGAAACGATTGAAGTTGACAGTGCCAACATTGAACCTTTCGTTCTTGGGTTTTGTGAAGATTTAGCGTCTGGCGAAGCCGGCGGAAGCGCTGTACGACTGGGTACAATCTTAGAGCAAGGACAGATCCACATAGGGTCACTCTTAGCAGCGTCACTGGGAAGGAAACAGGAAGCGATACGCACCAAAGCTCACCACTTAGGTATTGCGCCCGACCTACTCTGGCTAGTGGCTGAACTAGCCGCCGGGCCAGTCGCGAATCGCCTTCAACACAAACTATTGACGGAACTGCACCAAAAGCACGAGATTCGACCGTTGCCTCTCTGGGACGGAAGTCAAGGGTTCTGCGCCGCTTGCGGTTCTTGGCCAACCTTCCGTGAAAGAATTCTCAACGAACGGGAAGAGCAGTTACTTCGCTGCTCGTTCTGCGGCGCAGCTTGGACAAACATAGATACAGAATGCATTTACTGTGACACAAGCGACGCTTCACCTATCAAAGCAGCGAGTGACCCAGAACAGTCGTCAGAGCATTTGGAACTTTGCCAACATTGCGGTGGTTACCTCAAATGCATCGCCGTCCACAACCCGACACCTTTCGAACTGCTTCCCATTGAAGACCTTGGCACTTCCCAACTCGACCTCGGCGCCGTCGAGCAAGGATACAGCCGGCCTCCGATGCGGGAGTTCGCACCAATGCCTGACACTATTTAATGTGACACGTGGTTAACACGTAAACTTATGTTATCCCATGAAAACGGCCCTCACGATCGCTGGAAGTGACTCAAGTGCCGGAGCCGGAATTCAGGCCGACCTAAGAACCTTCAACGACTATGGCATTCATGGCGTTTGCGCTATAACTGCGGTCACATGTCAGAACACGACCGGCGTGAACACCATCCATCAAGTGCCAGCCAACATCGTCGCCAGTCAGATCGAGACGGTCGTCGCGGACATCAGTGTTAGCGCGGCAAAAACAGGAATGTTAAGCAATCGAAGTGTTGTCGAAGTCGTGGCACAACTGATCACAGACCTTCATATTCCATCGGTTGTCATCGATCCGGTCGTGGTGTCATCAAGTGGGCAAAGACTCCTGGACACTGAAGCCATTGGGCCACTAAGAACTGAGCTGCTGCCAAAAGCCACTTGCATCACTCCGAACCGGATGGAAGCAGAGCTGCTCAGTGAACGTCAAGTAAAATCACTTGACGATGCCCGTGACGCCGCACGATGCATTGTCGACCTTGGCGTCGGCGCAGTTGTTGTAACGGGAGGGCATTTTTATTCTGAGAACGCAATTGACATATTCTGTGACGGTCACGATGTAATTGAGTTTGCACGACCTCGCTTGACGCAATCAAGCGCTCACGGAACCGGTTGCATATTCAGTGCCGCTATTACCGCAGCTCTCGCACAGGGCCAGCCGCTGCCTGCTGCCGTTAATATGGCGAAGTCTTATGTTTTTGAAATAATGCAACGAAGCATAACAATCGGAGCGGGGGAGAAAATTCTAACAAAGCACGACAAAGCAACTGAGCCTGGATAACAGCTAGTAGCAAGAACATACGCACCTAGAAATGTCGAAGTAAGACGAGTTCGATCTTCGCTGATATACTCCGAAAATGGTTATCTCACCTTTTGTCATAACGAACGACCCGCTCAGAGTTGAGCAGGTCGTCCAAGCTGTTTATGACGTGACAAATTCGACGGCGGCAGGGCACGGTGCCGTCACCTCATTTATTGGCCAAGTAAGAGGACAAAATTTAGGTAAGCAGGTATTAAGACTTGAGTATGAGGCATATAAACCACTCGCAATTAAAACTTTTGAACGAATCGAAACAGAGGCACAAAGCCGATGGCCAGGCATCGTTATGGCGCTCCATCACCGACTCGGAGTTCTGGCCATTGGCGAGACAAGTGTCGCGATCGCGGCGTCATCTCCTCACCGAGCTGAATCGTTTGCCGCGTGTCGCTATGCGATTGAACGTATCAAGCAAATTGCACCAATATGGAAACACGAGTTTTTCGAAGGTGGCGACATTTGGGTCGAAGGTGCAACGGCTGACCCAGACAATGAGGACGCACGTGAAGACGCGTATCGCCGAGCATGCGTGTAACTGTTAGATTGTTTGCTCGGTTGCGAGATATCACTGGCTCAAGCGAGCTACACATAGATTTACCCGAAAATGCAACAGCTGGATCTCTCTGGGATTCATTGGCTGCACAACATAGCGAGTTAGCTAAGTATCGTGATGTCATTTCGACTGCCGTCAACGAAGACTATGCTAAGTTGGACTGCACTTTATCCGACGGTGATGAAGTTGCTTTTTTACCACCTGTATCTGGTGGTCAACCCAATAATTCAAACCTCATTCATGTGATCGATGTTTGACAAACTCAAGGAGGTAGAGTCTCGATACGATGAATTAATCACGTTGGTTAGTGACGCAGCAGGCCTGGCTGATCCAAGCGAGTACCGGAAACACTCTAAAGCTTTGTCTGAAATTCAACCTTTAGTTGAAAAATACAGAGACTACAAAGCAGCAACTGCTGAAGCTGCCGAAACTCAAGAATTAACCGACGGCAACGACGACGACCCAGAACTTCGAGAGCTTGCGAAGCAGGAATTGATCGTACTTAAGGAACGCCAGAAGTCGTTGCTGGCAGAGATTAAGATACTGCTCCTTCCAAAGGATCCCAACGACGAACGTAATGTCGTTCTCGAAATCCGAGCAGGGACAGGTGGTGATGAAGCCGGGTTATTTGCAGCCGACTTATTTCGGATGTACTCACGATTTTCGGAAACTCATGGCTGGAAAGTTGACGTGCTCTCATTGAATGAGACCGGTGTTGGAGCTATAAAAGAGATCATCGCTCTTATCGAGGGTCAGCGTGTATACAGCCGACTGAAATACGAGAGCGGTGTGCACCGCGTCCAACGCGTTCCAACTACCGAGGCCAGTGGCCGCATCCATACCTCGACAGCAACCGTGGCAGTTCTGCCAGAAGCGGAAGATGTTGATGTTCAAATCGATGCCAAAGATCTGAGAATTGACACGTTCTGTTCGAGTGGACCTGGTGGACAGAGTGTCAACACAACATACTCGGCCGTACGAATTACGCATATTCCGACTGGCCTGGTCGTATCTCAGCAAGACGAAAAGTCACAAATCAAGAACAAAGCAAAGGCCCTAAAAGTTCTCAGGTCTCGCCTCTACGAAATGGAAATGCAACGACAGCAGAACGAGATCGCTCAAGACCGCCGAACACAGGTTGGAACTGGCGAGCGATCGGAGAAAATTCGTACTTACAACTTTCCACAAAACCGTGTCACCGATCATCGAATCGGCTTCACCACCCACAAATTGGCACAGATGCTCGACGGAGATACCGACGAAATTTTTGACACCCTTGTCACCCACTTTCAATCCGAACAACTCAAAGAAACTGAGCCTGTGAAATGAAAACGGTTCGCGACCACGTTGCCGCAGGACGGTTGGACTTGCTCTCAGCCGGTCTAACAAACGAAGAAGCGGCAGGTGACGCAGAAGTGTTGGCGCGCAATGCGCTAGGTTGGGATCGAGCAACTTATATATCTAACGCGCGGGCCTCAGTTCCAACTGGATTTGTCCACCGCTATCGTGGAATGCTTGACCGGCGCGTTCAGAGAGAACCAGTTGCACTCATTACAGGACAGCGCGAATTCTGGGGCCTTGCATTCTCGGTAACGAGAGATGTTCTTACGCCACGTCCAGAAACAGAGCTTCTCGTCGAAGAAACGATCACTCGCGTCAACAAAGACGACCAAACGAGGCCCCATGTCGTGGATGTTGGAACAGGCTCAGGTTGTGTCGCTATTGCAGTCGCGAAAACTAGCAGCGCTCAAATTACGGCAACTGACGTTTCAAGCCTGGCCATTGACGTGGCCCGACACAATGCAAAACGTCACGGTGTAGATGACTCAATTCAGTGGGTCTGCGCACCCCTTCTTCAGGGTGTTTACGAGCCGCCTGACATCATCACCGCGAATCTGCCTTATATCCCCACCATGGAAATCTCACAGTTGCCGCCAGAAGTTCGACAGTTTGAACCACGTATGGCACTTGACGGTGGAACCAATGGGCTTGCACTCATCACTCAACTAATACGTGAAGCTTCCCTTCGGCTCAAGAATGGCGGTAGCCTGATCCTTGAAATCGGCTCAGGCCAAGCGCCTGCATTATCCGTATTTCTGGAAACGACCCGAGAGCTTGAGATAGTCAAAACTCGAAACGACCTCCAGGGAATCGCCCGTGTCATAACCTTACGACGTCACAATTCCTGATTCACCCTTTCGAGGTTACTTGCCAATGTCAAAAAACTGCCTCTTCTGTAAGATAGCAAGCGACAAGATTCCTGCGACAATTGTTTATCAAGATGACCGCCTTGTTGCCTTCAAAGACATTAATCCTCAGGCGCCTACCCACATCCTCGTCATCCCACGGACCCATATAGCAACGTTGAATGAACTATCGGCTGCCGATGACACGTTGGTGGGTGATATGGTGAGACGAGCCGCTGCGATAGCGAAGGAACTCGGACATGCGAATGACGGCTATCGCACTGTTTTCAACTGCAATGCAAATGCAGGGCAGACCGTGTTTCACATCCACCTCCATCTTTTTGCAGGACGGCCTATGGACTGGCCTCCGGGATAGACTCCTGCATGCTGATGAGTTGCTAAAAAGCCAGGAGCACAGCGGGTAACTGCACCAGCGTCTGAATAACTGGAACTGGACAGGCGTTGCTTGTAACAACATTCCCGACACGATCGAGTAACACACCATGCATCCCTACCTGCTGAGCTCCACGGATGTCGTGGCTCATGCTGTCGCCAACCATCACGGATTCAGTGGGAATTGCATCAACAAGCTTAAGTGCCGCTTTAAAAATACTCGGATGAGGCTTCATATAGCCGTGTTCAGAAGATGAAAGCGCAGCAACGATATAATGCTCGAGCTTGAAGTAACTTTGAAACGTTTGCAAACAACGGTGGGTATTGGAAATTAGACCAATTCGAACATCGTTGTCACACAGATGTTCAAACGTGGATCGAACATCATCGTACAGCAGAAAATTACTGCAGACGGCCCATTCATCATAAATTTCACGAGCGCATGGGTCGAGAGATGGGCCCACTCCTCCCATGTTTTCGAGTACACACTTAGCGTACCTGATGAAAATTTCTGGTCGATATAACTCATCCCACTTCGTATCCAACTCGACCGCTGCCGATGCGACAGCTTCAGCAAACAGAGAAGCATCAATCTTTAATCCGTGGCGGACACCAAACCGACGATACCCCTCTCCATCAAACTTCGCCCCGGGATAGATCAACGTGAAGTCGACATCAAAGAAAACTGTTGTTGCCGACACTGCGTCCCTTTTTCACTCCGTATAGTTCGATTAAGACCAACTGAACATTCTAGGCTTTCGACGATTCAGTCACTTTATTGAATACTCTGTGGCGCTTAGTTGCCGGTCATTATATAGGCCCTTGCCTAAGACAGACCGTCTTGTCAGGCGAAGTTCACAAGCTTTGAACTACAATGAGGCTCGTTTTACCTATGACCGACTGGAAGGACACACTGAACCTGCCCCGGACTGGCTTTTCAATGAAAGCCAGTCTTCCAACAGCGGAACCAAAAGCCATTGACCGCTGGGAGTCGATTGGACTGTACGAACGAATTCGTGCATTACGGGCGGGTTGTCCACGTTTCGTTCTTCACGACGGACCGCCCTATGCGAACGGACGGATTCATCTCGGCACGGCGCTGAACAAGATTCTAAAAGACTTCATCGTTAAGGCACGTACCATGGCAGGATTTGACGCACCGTACGTGCCCGGTTGGGACTGCCACGGCCTGCCGATCGAACTTCAAGTCGATAAGAAGTTGGGAAAAAAGAAACGTGATCTAAGCATCGCTAGTTTTCGCCGCGAATGTCGAACATATGCTGAGAAATATGTGGCGTTGATGCGAAACGATTTTAAGCGCCTTGGAATCATCGGACAGTGGGACTCACCCTACCTCACGATGAACTTCAGTTATCAAGCAGCAATTGTGAAGGCGCTCGGCACGCTCGTGCAAAAAGGATTGGTGTACAAAGGCAAGAAACCCGTCCATTGGTGTGTCCACTGCCGTACAGCATTAGCCGAAGCCGAGGTGGATTACGAACCACACACCTCGCCCTCAATCTACGTAGACTTCCCGCTAGCCGATAGCAGCACTAACCAATTGACCGATATAGCCCCTGCATTAGACGGGCGAACCGTGTCTGTCGTGATTTGGACAACTACACCGTGGACACTTCCCTCAAATCTTGCGGTCGCCTTTCACCCTGAATTCGATTACGCAGCCTATGACACTTCTGGCACGGTCGTCATTGTCGCTGAACAACTGGCAGAAGCAGTTGGCAAGTCCGTAGGACAGGTCTTTGAGACACCTGTTGCACGATTCAAAGGCCGAGAATTAGAGGGCTTGCGATTCCGACATCCACTTTACGACCGTGACTCGATAGCGGTGCTCGCGGATTATGTGACATTAGAACAAGGAACCGGCGCAGTTCACACTGCTCCAGGACATGGTGCCGACGATTTTCTGACAGGCCAACGTTATGGTCTCGATGTCTACGCACCAGTCAATTCGAGTGGTCGGTTTACGGATGAAGTGGCTCAGTTTTCAGGAATGCGAGTATTCGACGCAAACCCAGAGATTGAGAATGCTCTTCGCACGGCGGGACGTTTGCGGCACAGAAATGATTTTAGTCACACGTACCCGCATTGTTGGCGTTGTCACCGCCCAGTTATTTTCTTGGCCACCCCTCAATGGTTTATCTCCATGGATGGTGCGCCAGCTACCAACACCCAACCCGAGGCCGACGAGTTCAGTCTCAGAACCCAAGCCGTTGATGCGATTACACAGGTTGGCTGGTTCCCGCGCTGGGGAGAAGAACGACTTCGAGCCATGCTTGAAACGCGACCGGACTGGTGCATTTCTCGGCAACGTTCATGGGGTGTACCAATACCGGCGCTGCGGTGTCAGTCCTGCGACGAGGCCATCCTAAGTTCAGCCGTCATTGACTCCACCGAAGCCGTTTTCGCTTGTCACGGCGCTGACGCATGGTACGAACACGACCTAACGGCGTTTGTACCAGAGAACCTGACATGCCCAAAATGCGGAAAAAAAGACTTTGATCGTGAGGAGAACATCCTCGACGTGTGGTTTGATTCCGGTGTGAGTCTTGAGGCCATTCAGACAGACAACCCTCAGTTGAAGTGGCCAGCAGCACTCTATCTAGAAGGTTCTGACCAATATCGAGGATGGTTCCAAAGCTCCTTACTTATCGGCATCGCAACCCATAATCAAGCTCCCTATAAACAAGTTGTTACCCACGGTTTCGTTGTCGATGAATCTGGCCGAAAAATGTCGAAATCACTCGGCAACATGATTGAGCCACAAACAATAATCAAACAGAGTGGTGCCGAAATCCTTCGTCTGTGGGTTGCAATGGTCGACTACAGAGAAGAGATCAGAATCGGCAAGGAAATCCTTGACCGTGTCATCGAAGCCTACAGAAAAATTCGAAATACATTGCGAATCTTGATCGCGAATCTATACGACTTCGACCCCTCTGAGTGCATTGATGTCGACGAACTTCAGGAACTTGATCGCTATGCGCTTGCTTTATACGGCGATGCTGCAAAAAAAATACTTGCAGCGTACGACAATTACGATTTTCAGACGATTGCGCACACAGTTAACAATCTATTGACTGTCGATTTAAGCGCTTTTTATATCGATATCTCAAAGGATCGACTTTACACATTTTCGGAGGCATCACCGGAACGGCGGTCAGCACAAACCGCAATATACTTGATCACCGAAGGTCTGACACGTCTTTTGGCACCTCTACTGCCTGTCACTACCGATGAACTCTGGCAGCACCTTCCAGGCGATCGAGATGAGAGCGTTCACTTAGCTGACTTTCCTTCTGGTGCCGATCAATTGATAGACCACGAACTGATCCAGCGCTGGACCAGACTGAGGAGCATCCGCGACGCTGTCAACATTCGCCTTGAACAGCTTCGAAAAGAGAAAACCGTTGGAACTTCACTTGAAGCTCGCGTTATGTTGCGAGCCTGGGGAACAACCTCGACCTTACTTGAAACCTATCGAACAGAACTTCCGACGTTGCTGATTACCTCACAAGTTGACTTGGCAACTGAGGGAGAAATGCCAAGTAACTCAACAATACTTGAAAACATGGCAATCACGAATTGGCAAGAACCAGACGGATCCCTCGAAATCAATGTGGCGCGAGTGGCTGGCGTAAAGTGTCCGCGGTGTTGGCGTTATGTGGACTCTTTATCGACAGATCCTACGCTTGAAGGACTCTGTAAACGTTGCGTTAGTGCATTATCGGAGACTGCAAGTGCAAAGTGAGACAAGGTTGGGAGTACAATCATAGCGATGGACCGATTAAACACCGGGTCCAAGTTAGATGGCTCAAGAATCTTATTGGGTGTGCTGGGCGGCACAGTCGCTATCCTCGACCAGACTACAAAAGCCATCGTTCGGGCTGTGCTCCCGCTACACGACAGCATAGAAATCATCCCAGGGTTGTTGAATTTTACTCATGCGCGCAATTATGGCGTTGCCTTTGGGTTTCTGAACAATGTGAACTTTCCCTTTAAAACCGCTTTCATGACGCTGGTAACGCTTACAGCATTGACCGCTATCAGTATCTATGCGGTGCGATCGGATATTCCACGGATGGCTGCAAGAATCGGTTTAGCCTTGGTAATCGGCGGAGCAATCGGCAACATCATTGATCGAGTCACCGCCGGTTATGTCGTCGATTTTGTCGATTTTTATTGGCGTGGTTGGCACTTTTGGACTTTCAATGTCGCGGACGCAGGAATAACCGTCGGCGCATCGTTGCTGATCCTAGACATGATTTGGATGGACAGGAATGTTTCCGAAACTATTTGATCTTGGACCGATCAGTATCTATTCATACGGTGTACTGCTAGCGGCGGCCTACCTGATTGGCCTCTGGTACGCAACGATCAGGGGAGAAGCGAGGGGACTGAATCGAGACCAGGTCATGGACCTAGGTATCTACATCATTGTTAGCGCACTGGTCGGTGCAAAACTCTTATTGGTCGTCGTTGAATTTGACCATTTTCGTCAAAACCCTGCTGAGATTTGGACTATCCTCCGCTCTGGCGGTGTGTTTTATGGTGGTTTACTCTTGTCTGTTGCTGTTGCCTTCTGGTTCATTCGGCGCCACAAGCTTCCATTTTGGACCACCTGCGATGCATTTGCTCCAGGAATCATCCTCGGACAAGCTGTGGGCCGGCTTGGGTGTCTGATGGCAGGTTGCTGTTACGGCGAACCAACTGAATCCTTCTTAGGTATCACATTTAGTCACACTCTTGCTGCAGCAAATGTGGGCACACCCCTAGGTGTGAGCCTGCACCCAACCCAGTTGTATGAATCTGTAGCGGCATTACTTATTCTTGGAAGTGTACTCTTAGCTGAACGGATGGGAAGAGGTTTTATAGGGAGGACCTTCTGGACCTATTTACTCTTATACCCAACTGCCAGGTTCGTGATCGAGTTCTATCGAGGCGACCCAAGGGGAACCGTCTTTGATCTGCTATCAACATCTCAGTTCGTCTCATTACTCCTCATCCCAACCAGCATCGTCATGCTGATCATACTAGGACGAACTAGCAGGCCTAATCCAACTCACACAGACGTAAACATGCGAGCGGCCTAGTGGCCTTTGTTAACATCGTTCGTATACAAGTCACTGCGGAATATGCCGGCCGACGCCTCGATCATGTTCTGACCGCAGAGATCGCCGACCGGACACGATCTCAAATTCAACGCCTTATAAAACAAGGTTTGGTTCACGTGGGCGACAAGGTCGCAGCCGTCAGCACGGTGGTTCGTGAGGGTGACCTCGTTAGCCTAAGAATTCCTCCTCCTGAGCCAGCAACTCCGAGTGCTGAGGACCTTCCGCTCACGATAGTGTACGACGATACGGATATTGCAGTTGTCGACAAACCCACAGGGATGGTTGTACATCCGGCAGCCGGTCATCGTCGAGGCACACTCGTCAACGCACTACTGCATCACATTAAAGACCTTAGTGGCATCGGTGGTGAACGAAGACCTGGCATTGTTCATCGCCTAGACCGAGGCACATCCGGTCTAATAGTGATAGCCAAGAATGACCATTCACATTCTGAACTTTCTCGCCAATTTCGAGAACGACAAGTTCGTAAACATTACTTAGTAATGGTATGGGGTATCGTCCAGGCCGGCCGCCGAATCGATCTACCTATTGGCCGTGATCCGGTCAACCGAAAAAAGATTTCCACTCGTTCACGACGAAGTCGGGACGCCGAGACTCGCGTGACTAAAGCCGAACATCTTGAAGGTATCTCCTTTATTGAGGTATCCATTGCAACGGGCCGAACCCACCAGATTCGTGTCCACTTGAATGCCATAGGCCACCCTGTCGTAGGGGACCCCCTATATGGAGGGAAACGTCGCCATAGCCCGCCACACCTTCGATCAGTCCAACGTCTAGACAGACCGTTTCTACATGCCGCGCAACTCTCGTTTCAACATCCGAAGGGAGGACAACCGGTCACGTTTCACAGCCACTTGCCGTCTGACCTTCAGAGTGTTCTAGAGGATTTGCGAAATGCTAGTGCGCGTCGTCGCCTGCACCCAGATCACTCCTTGTAAGCGTCGGTCGCCAACAGGAGAACCGTAATGCAAGAATTCTCAGCTAAGCTTCTTAGAAGCGAAGTGGTTCACACAGGTCGAGTGTTCAACACAGTACGTGACCAGATAACCCTTCCAAATGGCAAACAAGCCACACTGGATATCGTGCGACATCCAGCTTCAGTAATTCTCCTCCCTATGCCAGACAACGCTCATTTAGTGTTAGTCCGGCAATATCGTTACGCCATTGACCAGTGGATCTGGGAATTACCTGCCGGAAATGTTGAACCAGGTGAAAACCTGGAAACTGCAGCAAGACGTGAATGTCACGAAGAAATCTGTCGAATTCCTGAACGTGTTGAACGTATTGCAGACCTCTATCCAGCGCCTGGTTATTCAGATGAATTGATGGTGTTTTTTCGTCTGGTCGGACTTACAATGCCGTCACAAGTGGCGGATCTGGATGAGGACGAAATGCTTAAACCTCAGACTTTCGCCCTGGCCGAAGTAAGACGTTTGTTCAATCAAGGAAAAATTGTCGACTTGAAAACAGCATTAGGTATCAAACTGCTCTTCGCTGCGTAAAGAAAGTGAACAACTTAATTTCATACGTTCTTCCACACGGCACATCACAACTATTGTACCGTCCCGTGAACCTGCGAACTGTCTGCTGGCGTCTCATCAGGTCGTCGTGGTCCTGTAACAGCAAGGAGCGCCAGTTCTAACGCTTCACTAATCGTCGAAATATAGTGAACGTTAATCTCGCGCTTGAGTTCTGGACTTAGGTCTTCGTTAACATCCTTCTCGTTCTGTTTCGGTACGGCGACATTAAATACTCCGAGTCGGCGCGCTGCTAGTATTTTCTCCTTTATCCCACCAACCGGCAGCACGTGTCCCGATAAAGTGATCTCGCCGGTCATCGCCAAATCAGACCTAACTGTTCTCGCCGTCAAAGCCGACACAAGAGCGGTAACCATCGTGACGCCTGCCGAAGGCCCATCCTTCGGAATAGCCCCAGATGGAACGTGGAGGTGAATTTCTGAGTCCTCATAGAAAGACGGCTCAACGCCGTAGGTTGAAACGTTCGCCCTGAACCAAGACAAGGCGGCCCTGGCCGATTCTTTCATTACCTCTCCCAAATGGCCTGTTAGTGTCAAAGAGCCAGAACCGGACATTCTCGTGGCTTCAACAAATAGAACTTCACCGCCAACTGGAGTCCAGGCTAGTCCAAGTGCCACGCCTGGATTCTTGGTTCGCTCGAGCACTTCCTCGTCAAGGAATTTCGGAGCGCCAAGCATCTCGACTACCAAATCAGCTGTCACTTCGATTGATTCGTCGGCACCCTCAGCTCTTCTCCGAGCAACCTTCCTGCAAATGGCTCCAATCTCTCGCTCTAGATTTCGCACACCTGCTTCCCGAGTGTACCCACGGACAATTGCACGCAATGCCGATTCGCTGAATTGAAGTTGCTCCTTCGTGAGACCGTGATTTGGTATCTGGCGATCCACAAGATGATCTGTCGCAATCATCAGTTTTTCGTCTTCCGTATAGCCGGGTAATTCAAGTACCTCCATCCGGTCACGCAGAGCAGGAGGAATCGGATCTAGAATATTGGCCGTCGTAATAAACAGAACCTCTGACAGATCAAATGGAACGTCCAGATAATGGTCTCGGAACGCGTTGTTTTGCTCAGGGTCCAGCACCTCAAGGAGAGCCGAGGCCGGGTCACCACGAAAATCCATTCCTAGCTTATCTATTTCGTCCAAAATAAAAACTGGATTTCTCGACTCCGCTCTTCGAAGCCCTTGAATGATCTGGCCAGGCAAAGCTCCTATGTAGGTACGACGATGCCCACGAATCTCAGCTTCGTCACGCATCCCCCCCAATGAGACACGGACATACTTCCGGTCAATCGACGAGGCAATCGATTTCGCCAACGAAGTTTTCCCAACTCCAGGGGGCCCCACAAAACACAAGATGGGGCCCTTGACGTCGGGATTTAATTTCCTGACGGCAAGATATTCAATTATGCGGTCTTTCGCTTTCTTGAGGTCAGAATGATCAGCATCAAGAACCTCTTTCGTGCGCTTAAGGTCAATGAGTTCTTTGGTTCGAACACTCCAAGGTAATGCCACCATCCAATCCAAATAGGTTCGCGACACTGTGTACTCTGCTGCAGCAACAGGCATCCGCGATAACCGATCAAGTTCGCGGAGTGCCTCCTTAGTGACGGCTTCGGGCATACCAGCAGCGTTAATCTTTTCCCGAAGTTCTTCAGCTTCTTTAGTTTGGTCGTCAGTCTCACCCAATTCCTTCTGGATAGCCTTAAGCTGCTCGCGAAGTAGATACTCACGCTGGTTCTTGCCAACCTCCGACTGAACCTCAGACTGGATCTTGGATCCCAGTTCAAGTACCTCTAATTCGTTAATAAGAATCCGGTTTAGATTTGAAAGACGCTCGCGAATCTCTAATGTGGCCAGTACTTCCTGTTTGGTTGTTGTTGGAATTGTTGTCAGGCTCGAAGCAATAAAATCAGCCAGTTTCCCTGGTTCATCGATATTTGTAGCCAAGGATTGAAGATCGTCCGACAGCAAAGGAGAAAGAGAAACCACTTCTTGAAAGCTGTTCTTGATATTGCGCTGGAGCGCGTCTACTTCAAGTTCATCGTCATCGGGTAACATTTCCTCCGCTGCGTGAACCTCACCAGTGATATAAGGGTCGGTCTTAACGATCCCATCTAGGTGAACCCTTGTAAGACCTTGCACAATCAATCGCAGGCTTCCGTCGGCCAATTTAAACATCTTATGAATGTGAGTCAGGGTGCCAATTGGATACAGATCTTCAGCAGTTGGTTCTTCAACGGACGCGTCACGCTGAGTGAACACACCTACTGAAAGTGAATCTGCGACTGCTTGGTCAATCAATCGAATTGAACTCTCACGAGCTACAGCCAGCGGCATAAAGGAATTTGGAAACAATACCGTGTCCCGAAGCGGAAGAATCGGCAACTGCGGCGGCACCGAAACAGGCGAATCTTCCGCCATGTTCTCATCCGTCGTAAACTGGGGAAGCTCATCGCTCATCAGCTGTCGTCTCCGATCACCTCAATCATTCTTAAACTTTAAAGACACCGACCCCGCTCTAGAACGAGGTCGCCCCTGAATCTCGTCACGCAATGAAATCAACATCACCCAATGATATCCGCAAAAACCGAAACTGAGTTTCGGCGGCCATCCACGATGCGGTCGCGCTCTCGTACGCCTTCTCTTGCTTCTTCACAATTTTTACATCGAACAGCGAATGGTAACGCCCGAAGTCGTTGTTCGGAAATCTCCTCACCGCATTCATCGCAATACCCATAGGTTCCAACGTCCAAACCTAGAAGGGCTTCGCCAACCTTATTCAGAGTTTCGGTTTTCATCTGTAGAAGAGAAAACTCTATGTCGTCCTGAATGTCTGCTTCTGTGCTTTCAACCTCGTCACGCACACCCTGGCGTGGCATCAAAGCACCCTCGGACCGAACGTCTCTCATCTTGTCCTTCACCTCAGCGATGATCTCAAGTCGATGCCCCTCAAGAATCTGCTTTAGTTCGGTATATCTATCGCTTCTTATCTTCATTCTTCGTTTTCTGAGCATCATGGTGACTCCTTCCATCATGGCACTCGACGATTTACGTCTCACATGAGATCTTTCGGATCAATTGTGATGTTTCGCTAGTCCGCCTCGGCTCCAGTCCCGTGAAAAAAGGTAAACAGCATGTTTAACAATGAGTTACGAGGACTAAGAAATAGTTTCACTCGATCTTTAATCACTTCTTCAAGTCGTTAGACGACAGACCAGAGCTCATGGTTTCATCATTTTCAAGAAGTTTAACGAGAGAAGCGGGTCCAAAACGTTCCTCTTGATGCTTTTTAGGTAGCTTCCAGTGGCAGCGAGAGAGAACCGTTAGCCTGCACTCGTTCGATGAACCGCAGTACTATTGACCCATTTCCAGCGCCTGTGCCAAGCTGAGGGTTCACAGATCATGAAGAAATGTTCACTTTGCAACAGTCGGCGAGGACGTCGGGCTTGTCCTGCACTCGGTTACTCAATCTGCCCAACGTGTTGCGGATCAAAACGACTGGTTGAGATTAATTGTCCCTCTGACTGTGGCTATCTTCGCAGTTCCCAATCGCATCCTCCGGCCTTGGTTCAACGGCAACGTGAACAAGACCTCGGTTTTCTAATTCCACTTCTGCAGGGAATGACTGAACGACAACAACAACTGACACTATCTATACAGAGCTTCCTTCGAACTGACCGACCTGATACTCCGACTATGTTTGATGACGATGTAGTCCAGGCAACACGGGCCGTTGCCGAAAGCTACGAAACGGCGAGCCGCGGTATCATTTACGAACATAATGCAGGTTTAGCGTCAGCAGAACTTTTGGCCTCGGAACTCCGGGCATTGGTCAAAGACCAAAAAGATAAGGGCCTTCGCTTAGCAGACGCGGAAACTGCCATAGTAATGCGGAGAATCGAAATTGGAGCGCGTGAGGCTAGGTCGGTGTGTCCAGGCGAAAAGAAGGCATATTTGGAGTTGTTGAAAAGAGTATTGAAAACTATTCCAGAGACACCAAACCTACAGCAATCTTCGGCTGGACAATCGAGTGGATATACAATTCGGTCAGGTGAGTCGGGCCTCATTATTCCAGGGCGCTGAAGTAACAAGAGCCTAGACCGTCGCCGATGTTATAATTCTATGTAATCTGCACACGAGGCGAAATATTAAGAATGGCAAGACGCTGTGAAATCTGTGGAAAAGGACCGGCCGTGGGGCGTAATGTCAGCCACGCCCACAATGTGACTCGGCGCCGTTTTGAGGCGAACATCCAGTCAATTCGAGCGCTAATTAATGGTAGTGTCAAGCGAATCAAAGTGTGTACCCGCTGTATTCGATCGAACAAAGTCACTAAAGCCGCTTAACGGCCCAGTCCTGTGAAAGCTGAACTTGAATCAGTCAGCACAACGGCTGCCCCTGCCGCTATCGGCCCTTATTCGCAAGCAGTTCGCTTCGGTCAGTTTCTTTTCGTCTCTGGGCAAATTCCTCTTGAACCATCGACCGGTGAACTTGTCAGTGACCCGAGTAGCGGTGTCATAACATCCCAGACGCATAGGGTATTACAGAACCTCAAAGCCATTCTTGAGGCGTCCAATGGCTCGTTGGCCGATGTAATAAAAACGACGGTCTTCTTAATCGACTTAGATGATTTCAAGTCAGTGAACACCGTCTATGCCACTTATTTCGACTTGACTGAACCCGCACGATCGACGGTGCAAGTGGCCGCACTCCCCAAGGGAGCGCGGATCGAAATAGAAGCCATCGCGATTATTCGCTAAATCAACTCACTTCGCGCAGGACACGTTCGACGTCCAGAACCCCCGGCACACCAGTAACAGTCTTTATTACCCTTTGGAGATGCTTGAGATCAGTAATGTCAAACGTGATACTCATCCGACCGTGGTTGTCACCACTCGAACTTGCTTCAACCTTACGTACATTTATCTTGATATCGGCTATCCGGGATGTAACATCAGCTAGGATCCCTCGACGATCTTCGACCTGAATTGTCAAACACACCGTAAAACTACTGTCCTTAGACCCTTTGGGAACCTTGTCCCAAACAACTTCGATTCGACGTTCAGGGTCATAGAACAAGTTCAAAACGTTTGAACAAGTTGCCGCATGAACTGATACTCCCTTTCCTTTTGTAACGTAACCAATGATCTTTTCACCACGAATTGGGTTACAGCATCGTGCCCTGAAAACCATCAAGTCATCAAAACCTTGCACCTTAATCTTGTCCTGGCCTGGACGAAGAACACGGCTGACCACCGACCTAAGACCTGTCTGTCCTGACGCCCCCTCAAGTTTGTCTTGTGGCACAAGCTTCGCCAACACATTACCGGGTGCCAACTTCCCATAACCAAGCGCCGCAAATAAATCATCAGCCTTCTTTGAGCCGAGTTCACCGGCTAGTGCAGTAAGTTTCTCAGGGTCAAGAATCTTTTTTGAACTCAAGTTGAAACGGCGAATTTCTTTATCAAGAATCTTCTTCCCCAGTTCTAACGCTCGGATTTTCTCTTCACCGTGAATGAAATTCTTAATCCGATTCCGTGCACGTGGTGTCCCTACAAAATTCAGCCAATCACGACTTGGTTTATGTCCCGTGGCGGTGACAACTTCAACTATGTCTCCACTCTTCAAGTGGGTTCGAAGAGGCACCATCTTCCCGTTCACGCGTGCGCCGACACACGTATGCCCAACGTCTGTATGCACTGAGTATGCGAAGTCAATCGGTGTAGCTCGCTTCGGTAAAGCTTTAACCTCGCCCTTTGGCGTAAAGGCATAAACCTCCTCAGGATAGAGATCAACTTTTAGACTGTGGATAAACTCTCCGGGATCACCGACTTCCTGCTGCCATTCTAATAGCTGTCGTAGCCAACGGAAATATTGTTCATCTGCCTCTGCTCCAACCCGGCCCTCCTTATATTTCCAGTGCGAGGCAATCCCATTTTCAGCCACTTGGTGCATTTCCTCCGTTCTAATTTGGACTTCAAAAGGAAAGCCTCGATCACTTACCACGGAGGTATGGAGCGACTGATAGCCATTCGGGCGCGGCATCGCCACGAAATCCTTGAATCGCCCAGGGACAGGAGACCACATCTGGTGGATCACGCCGAGTATTGCATAACAATCCTTTATTGACGGCGTGATCACTCGCAGCGCTACAAGGTCATAAACTTCCTCAAGATTGGCCTGCTGCCCTTGCACTTTCTGATGAATACTAAATAGTCGTTTTAATCGACCTTCCATCTTGATGAACGGAATCTGAGAATGTGACAATTGGGATTCCAGTGCAAACTTAAGATCATCCACCGTCTGCTCCGTGGCTTTTCGGCGCTGTTCAACCCAAGCCTGTAACATTCCATAGGCCTCAGGGTCCAAATGTTTCAGTGCAAGGTCCTCAAGTTCGTTCTTGACCTTGTTCATCCCCAGACGATTAGCAATCGGAGCATAAATATCCAGCGTCTCCTGGGAAATCTTGACCTTCTGACTCTCACCCAAATGCTGCAGTGTCCGCATGTTGTGCAACCGGTCAGCCAGTTTGACTAAAATGACTCGTACATCGTCGACCATGGCCAACAACAATTTTCTGAAATTTTCAGCTTGACGTTCTTCGAGGGATGAAAACGGAATCGTACTAATTTTGGTCACGCCTTCAACCACATGCGCTATCTCGGGACCAAACAATTCGCGAACACTCTCTATTGAGGTCAACGTATCCTCTACAACGTCGTGAAGTAATCCGGCTGCAATCGCGACATCGTCCAGCTTCATATCAGCGACTAGGTACGCCACTTCCAGTGGATGGGTTATATAGTCCTCTCCAGACTGTCGACGCTGCCCTTGATGCTCAACCGCTGAAAACTCAAAGGCTCGATACAACAGATCGGTATCGGAGTCTGGATTGTGACTCTTCGCGCTCGCCGCTAATTCGTCGAAACTGGTCATCAAATATTTACGACTACCTAAAGAAATAGGTTCTCAGAAAACGAGGAACAGAGACAGAAATCACCTTTGGTTCTGCGATTGTAGATTGGCAGCCAGGGCGGTTCAAGGATCAGACAGACTACACGGAGATAGATAAAACAAGGGGCCGACTGCCATCCAAAGACAGTACGGCCCCTTCGAAAACCTCGTTGGTGGATGCTGCTATGCTCCAGCGGTGGCGGCGGCGGCTCTTTGCTCCTGCTGAATCGCCTCAGCCGTGGCACGGAGTTCATCCGCCTCAGCGATCAATTCAGTCTGGAGATCGAGATCCTCCGTATCGTTCGCCTGCATCCTCAACAGAATGTTCTTATAAATAAGAGCATCAACATAGCGTTCGTTCAATGCCAACGCACGATCACTCGCATCCAACCCAGCCAATACATACTCTCTCTTTTGATCGACAGTAATTCTGAAATCCCTAAACGCTTTTTCCCAATAGAATGTAGAAATCGTGTAGTACGCCTCAGGGTTGTCCGGATCCTGGCGAGCACGTTCCTCTAGCGCTTCGATTGTAAGATCAAATTCTCCGGCACGATTGTAAAAACCGGCCAACTGAAGGTAGACGACAGGATCATCAGCTCTAAATTGCTGAACTGTCTGATAGATAAACTCGGCATCCTCAAACAGGCCGGCTTCCTCATAGAGTTGGGCTAAACGGAAGTAATTATCAGGATTTTCAGGATCGCTCGTAATCATATCTCGCAATATTGGCTCAGTTGCACCAGGGTCATTGCCCTTATCCGGCCCGTACGCGGCCACGAGATACTGCATTGAAAGCAATCTCAATGACGGATCTGGAATTTCGTTTATCGCCAAGTTGTAATACCTGATTGCCTCGTCCAAATTGTGCACGTTCTCTGCATCAGTACCACCCGGCTTGAACTTACTGTCATACGAGTTTGCTATGTAGAAATAAGCGGGCGTGAGGTTCTGCGCAAGTTCACTCTCCCCACCGGCTTCAATTACGGCGAGAATTTCTTCATAGAGTTCTATCGCTTCGTCGTAAAAGCCTCTCGAATACGCAAGGTTGGCATCCTTGAACATTCTAACGGCACCAAGTTCGTCAAAGAACGTGCAGCCAGACAACGAGACTGCCGTCAAGACAACTATGATTACTCTGAAAAGGCTTCGTTGTTTAAGCATGTCCACCCCTATAACGAGTCTAAAAACTCCATTCGAAAAACCGATACCTACCTTATTAAGCTACAGTCCGCTTGCGCCACCGGCACGTCGCATGGCTTCAGTAACGATACCAACCTTCGTGACCCCAGCACCCTTTGCAGCGTCAACAACATCAATGATGTCGCCATAGGTGAGTGTGCCCGCTCCCGCTATAAACATTGTCTTCTCGCGTCGATCCTCAAAAATGTCTCGCAAGCGATTTTCCAATTGCGGAAGTGAAACATCCTGATTGTTGATCGATATCCGACGGTCAGCGGTATATTCCAGCATGATCTGGCTGGAATCGGTAGCCGCCTGGGTGGACCCCTGAGTCTCTAGAGGCAAATTGATATCCATACCCCGCTGGCCCAACGGAAGGGCAGCCAAGAAGATAACAATTAGTACCAACAGGACGTCAATGAACGGTGTGATATTGATTTCGGCATTCTCTTCAGGCTTTGTCCCCGCGACAACATCCGCCGCACCATGATGTTTCTTCTTAGCCATGCACTATTCCCCTAAATCAGCCGGAACCGCCAGGACGCTCAGCGATTAGCCCGATATTCTCGATTCCCGCCCGTTGTAGTTGGTCAAACACATTCATGATCCCAGAGTACGGCGCACCAACATCTGCTTTGATTAACACGAGCCGCTCAAACTTCCGATCAAGTGCGGTCTGTATGGCCGTAAGAAGCTGTCGCTCTTCGGTGGGGATATTGTCTACGTAATATCGTCCCCCTGAGTCGACGTGTACAACAGTGTCGTTATCATTGTCGGTTCGCTCTTCAGTATTAGTCGCTTCAGGTAATCTCACAAGGACACCCGCCTGCAAGAGCGGGGCAATCAGCATAACGATGATCAGCAAAACCAACATCACGTCCGCGAGGGGCGTAATGTTAATCTCTGCATTCAACCCACCACTCTTTTTACCGACGCTCACTCCCATAGGGAAATCCTCCTTAATTCAACGCTTTACCCGAAACACTGGACTGCTTAGCAGGGGACCAACCGGATACAGCATCGGTTGACCCAGCTAGACCCCATACCAGAACGGAGCCTGTGCCTTGGTTACTTCCTGATGAAGTAATCCATCAATTCGGACGACGAGTTGTCCATTTCGACGGTGAAGTATTCGAGCCTACCGGTGAGGTAGTTGTAGAACCACACCGCCGGAATCGCCACAAATAGTCCAATAGCAGTACCAACCAACGCTTCAGAAATACCACCAGACACCGCACCGAGACCGCCGGAACCAGTTGTCGCAATACCCTGGAACGCGTTAATAACACCCAACGTCGTCGCCAACAGACCGACGAACACTGCAGTCGATCCGATTGTCGCCAGGACAGCCATCCCCTTCTTGAGGTCAGCTGCTACCAATACCGATGCACGCTGAATAGCTCGGCGAACACCATCCACGACATCGTCCTTGTCTAGGTTAACACCACTGTCCTGCTGGAACTGATATTCCTGCAGACCAGCCTGGACCACCTTTGCCAAGTGGCTGTACTTATAATTTTTTGACCCCGATACGGCAATGGCGTCCTTCATTTTGCCATCCTTGAGGTGCTTAGCCACTTGAGGCGCAAATGTTTTAGACTGTTTTCCCGCTTGCGAAAACGTGAAGAGTCTTTCAAAAAAGACACCGACCGACCACATCGACATGATAGCCAGAACGCCCATCAATGCCTTAACCGACCAACCCATTTGTTCCCAAAGTTCAAGTAAATCCATCTAGTCCTCCTCGACTCCTAAGCTAATTTCACAAAGCACGAGCACCAAAGTGGCCCCGGGCTTGGTGCCCTACTGCATAGTGAAGTTCACCGTCACCGTCATAATGACCGGCACGGGAACACCATTCAGCAATGTTGGCGTGTACACCCACTGCTGAACGGCCGCGATCGCCGCATCGTCTAGAAGCGGCACTGAACGTAAGACCTTAACATCGGTAACATTGCCAGCCGGGCCAATCACCGCTTCAAGAATAACCACACCCTGAACACGAGCTGCCTGCGCAACCGGCGGATAAACTGGCGGCACATCGGTTACCTTGGCCGGTGGCGAAATATTTCCACCGACGCGAACTGGCTCTGGTGGCGGGGGTGGGGGTGGGGGCGCTGAGGGCAACCCACCAATAATTCCACCAACAACTCCACCGACGGCACCACCTTCTACTCCACTCACCTCAGCCGGATTAAATTCTGGCTCAGGCGCAATGACTTCAGGAGCAACAATCGGTGCCGCGTTCGGGTTAACTTCGACCACCGGTGCCGGAGCCGCTTCCGCGGGTCGTGGCGGTGGTGGTGGCGGTGGTGGCGGCGGCGGTGGCGGTGGCGCTGCTACAAACGCCATCATCGTCGCAGGAGTCGGAAGTGAGTCGGTAGCCAACAGGGGAACAATCACGACCGCAGCAATTGCTGCTACGTGCGCAACGATCGATAGTGGCACCGTATACCATTTCTGCGTTCCCACCTTAATGGAGGGATTCGCAATTTCACCAAACATTTGACCGGCCACGGACAACCTCCTCACCCAATCATTCAAACCGGGCGCTGCCTTAGAGGCGTAGATTATATGTATGCGTCCAAACGCTGTCAACGAACAGAATAATACCTATATTGCAGTTCGTTTCAACAATTAAAAATCTTCGGACAATCGCCTCAGAATGAAGATTCAGACTCCAGATATTTTTTCGATGCAATTGGCGCTCATACTTGATGCATTTTATTGCATCCACGCAACGACGAGCGGAGCGAAAATAACCGCCACAACACTCATTAATTTGATCAGAATATTCAGACTCGGACCAGAAGTATCCTTAAATGGATCTCCAACGGTATCACCAATTACTGAAGCTTTATGGGCTTCCGAACCCTTGCCACCATGCTCACCCGATTCAATGAACTTCTTAGCATTATCCCAAACACCGCCGGCATTGGCCATCATCAGAGCCATCAAGACACCAGTCACCAGCGCGCCAGCCAAGAGACCGCCCAAACCAGACACGCCAAGTAAATACCCGGTCAGAACCGGGGCCGACACCGCTAACAGACCCGGGAGGATCATCTCTCGAATAGCTGCCTTAGTCGAAATCGCGACACACCGCGCCGAATCAGGCTCCGCCTTTCCTTCGATAAGTCCTTCAATCTCACGGAACTGTCTTCGAACCTCTTCGATCATCTTGGCTGCAGAACGACCAACTGCGTTCATAGTCAATGCCGCAAAGATGAATGGCAACATCCCGCCGATTAGCATCCCGATGAGCACATTTGGGTTATTAAGTCCCAGGTCAAGTAATCGATTATCAAAAACCTGCTCTCCGCCAGCCGCCTCAATCGCGTCAGCAGCTTTTGTTCTAAAGGTGCTAAACAGAGCCAACGCCGTTAGCGCTGCTGATCCAATGGCGAATCCTTTACCCATGGCGGCCGTGGTATTGCCTACGGCGTCGAGTGCGTCCGTCCGCTGCCTGACATACGACTCACACTTACTCATTTCAGCAATTCCGCCGGCGTTGTCAGCAACAGGGCCATAAGCGTCCACACCCAAACTGATACCAAGAGTCGAAAGCATGCCGACAGCCGCAATCGCAATGCCGTAAAGCTCGGCAAAGGCATAGCTGAAATAGATTGCCACCGCGATCACAAGGATCGGGAGACCGCACGACATCATCCCGACGCCGAGACCGGCGATGATATTTGTTGCGGGGCCAGTTTCAGACTGTTGTGCGATATGGTGAGCGGGTGGCTTGTCCATGCCCGTGTAGTACTCCGTCAATCGGCCAATCGCAACGCCAGAGCCGAGCCCTAACAGGACACACCAGAGCACCTGCAACGGCAAATGCAACATGTACACGAGTCCATAGGCCGCCACCAGAACGATGGCCGACGCCACCAATAAGCCGCGCTCCAAGGCGCTCCCGATTTTAGACTCATCGTCAGTGCTTACCGTGAAAGTGCCCAACATGGAAGCTATGATGCCAACACCTGCCAGAAGAATTGGAAAAATTACGAGCGACCGCTGAAGAGAATCAAAACCTGATGCATCGATTCCCCAAAGCGCCGCAGCGGCAGTCGCACTCAATGCCCAAGCAAGCGCAATGGACGAAATGATGCTGCCGACATACGACTCAAATAGATCGGCGCCCATGCCAGCGACATCGCCGACGTTATCACCCACACTGTCAGCAATTGTCGCAGGATTTCGAGGGTCATCTTCCGGGATTCCAGCTTCGACCTTACCTGAAAGATCGCCAGCAACATCAGCAGCCTTCGTGTAAATTCCACCACCAACTCTGGCAAATAAGGCAATCGACGACGCTCCAAGAGAAAATCCGAATAACTGTTCAATAGCGATCGGCCCGTTCCCGCTTAAACCTCCAAACACGTAATAAAGAATCGCGACACCAGATGTTCCAAGAGCAACTACAGTCAGACCCATTACGGCACCACTTGAGAATGCAACCCTCAACGCAGGAGCGAGACCAGTGGTGGCTGCGAACGTCGTTCGGACAGCCGCACCGGTAGCGGTGCGCATACCCACCCAGCCAGCAACAGCTGACAATGACGAGCCAATAAGAAAGCTCACACCGGTCAGAAGCGCATTTTCTGGTAGAAATAGGACGAGGATCACAAACATCAATCCTACAAACCCGGCCAGCACGGTGTACTCCGTACGGAGAAAAGCCATAGCTCCGGAACGGATCAACGCGGAGATGCGTTGCATCACCTCAGTTCCGGGATCACGACTGTTAATAGTTCGAATCAAAATAAAGGCAAAGACCGCCGCCGCTAAAGGCGCGCCCCATCCGAGTGCGAAGTACAGTTGCTGCTCCATTCACTCCCCTATTGTTTTATGGTTGACTGTTTTTCGTCGGCAAGAAACCCTTCAAACTACCAGCTCAGTTTTCTCACTGTCAAGATATATCTATGCCCCGCCCACTGTCTATTCAGACTCCGACCCAGTCGGTTTCGTCTGCCGAGCCTTGAGATTAGTCGACAGCGCCATACCCCCCGTCAGAAAAATCTGAATGCCATCCTGGACTGAAAGGTCAGGATACGAAACGACATCGTCCGGATAAATGTGAATGTCCCCAAAATAAATGTGATTAGTGGGCACATACACAGAAACTAAATTTTCCGGTCCGTCTCCCCGGTCCATAACAAACCGTTTTGTCAGAAAACCCAAGACCAAACCACGTCTCGGGTCATCGAGTAACACAACCTGCTTAAAACCCATCTGATTGTCCGAAGAGAACGCCGCAACCAACTGCTTTACTGGCCCGTACACAGCCCGAAAAACAGGCAACTTGAGAAGATACGCTTCACACCGTTGAAGGACACGGCCTCCGAGAACATTAGTCGCGATTACACCTACCAGCGTAATGACCGCAAGTAGAGTGACTAAACCAAGACCGGGAATCTCTTGCCCTAGCCAACGAGCGTACACAGGGCCCATCACTCCATCAATTACCTGAAAGAGCCACACGAACGCTGCAACACTAATGATCAGAGGGACGGTAACGACAAGCCCCGTCACCAAACTGCGCCGAAGCCACTGCATTGCGCCTCACCTTTTTAACAGAAACTGGCCAAAAATCCACACTCTAGTCGATCAGCAGAAAAAATATACATCCAGCTAAACCAAACCGATAGGCAGCAAACCCATCCAAAGAATGATTTTCAAGGTATCGGATGAAATACTTTACGGTAACGTAGCCGACACTGGCCGACGTGATGATTCCAATCGCACACAAACCGAACAATTCAGTAGGCACGTTGGTACCCACCAACTCGATGCCCTGTCGCCCAGCAGCACCAAAGATTGCCGGAATACTAATTAGAAAAGCGAGTCGGGCTGCACTGTCTCTCCGAATACCCAATAGCATGGCAAGAGTGATCACTGCGCCAGATCGGGAAACTCCTGGGATCAAAGCTAAGGCTTGAACCAAACCAAGAGCTAACACTTCTAGAACTGTTAAGGGCACTTCGGTTCTGTCCGCCGGTTTCAGCCGCTCCGCCATCACCATCAACACAGCACCCGCTGCAAGTGCAGTTGCCGCAACACCGACGGTCCGAAAATGTTCGGTGATGAAGTCACCAAAAAAAACTCCTACAAACACGATGGGTAAAGTCGCTAGAATGATATTTCTCGCCATCCTTGAATTTTCATCTGACACGCCTTGCAGAAATCGAGGAACAGATTTGACCATGATTACGATATCTCGTCTAAAAAACATCACCACGGCAATTAGAGTGCCGACGTGACACGCTACATCGAATGCCAAATTGAATTCGCCGGCGTCCCATCCGAAAACTGAACGCGCAAGAATCAGGTGTGCAGAGCTAGAAATAGGCAGAAACTCGGTCAACCCTTGTATGACCCCGAGCAGCGCAGCCTCAAACGTTGTCACATTCGTTGGTAGCAGATCGTCAAGACACCCTCGCTTTTCGGCCATGCCGTTTCGAGCGTTGTGCTCGCTGAGGACGACGTGACCCAGAACGAGGCGACTCCTGGGAACGCTTAGGTTCGCGATCCTGAACTGCCGAAGACGGGCTTCGTGCCGCCGCTCGCCTTTGAGTTATCGCGATAGCGGTTGACGTCGCTATGAAGATCGTAGAGTAGGTCCCACTAAAAACACCAATCAGCATCGTAATGGAAAAACCCCGAAGCACTTCCCCTCCGAAAAGAGACAGCGCTAACACAGCAAATCCTGTAGTTCCCGAGGTGATAATCGTGCGTGCAAGCGTCTGGTTAATGCTCTTGTTAACCAAGTGGTCGAATTTATCTCGTCGCATCAACCGCAGATTCTCTCGAACTCGGTCGAACACTACGATTGAGTCATTGACCGAGTAACCGGTGATCGTCAGCATCGCTGCGACCACGTTCAATGACAGATCGATTCCAAACAACGTTAACAATGACAAAGTGATGAGGATGTCATGAACCACCGCCACAATCGCCCCGACGCCGAAGCTAAAGCGAAATCGCAGGCCCACATAAATTAAAATACCGGCCATCGCAAAAACGAAAGCACTAATCCCGCGCTGCTGGAGTTCCTGACCGATTACGGGTCCTACAAGGTCCCTCGAAACCACCTCGAATGCACCAAGTCCGCTCGCCTCTAAGGTTTCAAGTACCTGCTCCGCACCTTGTTCAAGACTTGCTCCTTGCTCGGGACCCGCTTGAGGTAAGCGAATCAAAACGCCACCACCAGAATCACCATATTGCTGCACTACTTTTTCATCGATAGCAGCTAGCGCGTCCCGGACCGACTCTTCGGTCATGGGTTGCTCAAACTCCAGAACGACTAAAGTCCCACCAGAAAAATCGATACCAAGCGGAAGGCCTCCGCGGGTCACTATCGTAACGATGCCAATGACTATGATGACCATCGACAGAGCTACCGCGTACCAGCGTTTCCCGATAAAATCGAACTTAGGTTCCTGTGAAAACAATGCCATCTAAGAATCCATCTAAATGCTTAATGTGGCGGCACGTCGACGTGATAAAACTGCCTCAAACAACGTTCGTGACACAAATACTGCCGTAAAAACATTTGAGACCAGCCCAATAGCCAAAGTTGTCGCAAAACCGCGGATCGGCCCTGAACCAAATTGAAAAAGGAAAGCTGCCGCAATTAAAGAGGCTATGTGAGTATCCAAAATCGTTAGAAACACCCGGTCAAATCCTGCGCTAACAGCCGCCTTGACCCCCTTCTCAGCACGCAGTTCTTCTTTGATCCGCTCAAAAATAAGGACGTTTGAATCCACTCCGATACCAATGGTTAAGATTAATCCCGCAATTCCAGGCAATGTTAAAACAGCCCCAAGGTAGGCCATGAATCCCATTAGAATCAGGAGATTCATCCCAACAGCAACGACCGCGTTGATACCAGACAACCGGTAATACACAAGCATGAAGATTGCGACCACGACTAGTCCTGACACCGAAGCGATGACCCCAGCTCGTACAGAGTCGGCTCCGAGGGTCGGGCCAATTGTTCGCTCTTCAAGATACGTAAGCGAAGCAGGGAGAGCTCCCGAACGAAGAACAAGACCGAGGTCGGCGGCTTCCTGTTGAGTAAACACCCCACTAATTTGGCCTTCGTCAGTGATCCGACCTTCAATCGTTGGAGCTGTTTCCACGCGTCCATCAAGAAGAATGGCCAAACTACGTCCGATATTCTGACCAGTGACCTCACCAAATTTTCGAGCTCCCTCCCGATTGAGCGAAAAACTCACGGCAGGTTGATTGAATTCATCTAACGTAGGCCGTGCATTCCTGAGATCTCGTCCAGTTACTGCGGCCACCCTTCGCACTAGGTAATAAACAGTCTCTGGCGCCCCACCAGTAAGCATATTTGACGCGCCCGTTACCACTTCCATGTCTGGCGGAAGTACACCATTCCGCGTCTGTAGAAGCATTTCTTGGCTAGCTGCAGGCCCATCCTCAACGATCTTGAGCTCCAACAACGCTGTAGACCGAATAATCTCCTTTGCTCGAGCTACATCAGACACTCCCGGCAATTGGACCAAAATTTGGTCGCCGCCAACAGAATACGGTGCAACAATCGGTTCCGCTACTCCCAGTTCATTTACGCGACGTTCAATAGTCTGAAGCGCCTGACGTACTGATTCATCACGAAGAGAACTCTCAACCGGCGCCCGCATCCGATAAGTGTACGACCCGCTCACACCAGGTTCGCGTTCGTACGAAAGGGATAATTGATCTTCGGCCATCTGACGAAATTCGGCGTCTCTCTCGGGTGGTACGCCCTCTATTTGAATTGTCACCGGGTCAACCGCAACCACTGACGTAAGTTCAATACCCTGCAGGCTCAATTGCTCACTGAGCTGTTCGGCAGCAGTCTCTGTTTCGAGTTGGAGGGCATCATCAGTTTGAACCCGTAACACCATGTGCACTCCGCCTTCAAGGTCAAGGCCCAAGCGAATCTGCTCTTCTGGCGGATAGACTGCCAAGACCGACAACGCAGTAACTGCGACAATAGCTAAGAGCTTCCATTGCAGGTTTTTCGTCATAATCTCAGTCCAAAAACAATAATTTACTTCTAGGCACTACCAGATTCCGATACTACCGGGTCCTGTCCCTGGTAGCCACCAACCGCCGACCGCGCCACCTCAATTCGAACTTTTTCCGCCACCTGAATCTGGACAGATTTTTCATTCAGCTTCGCGATCGAGCCGTAAATGCCACTCGTTGTCACGATCTTATCGCCAACTTTGAGTGCGTCCTGGAAATCTTGAACTTTCTTCTGCCGCCGCCTCATCGGAAGCAAGATGATGAAGTAAAAGATCGCAAGAATCATTGCGAAAGGCAAAAACTGAACGAGAAGACTAGGCTGACCTGGCGAAGGCTGGGCCATTGCGACGATCAAGTCCATGTTGTCTAGTAACACTGATTCTGCTCCACAAGTCCAGCCCAAACTATCAATGTCTCAGCCGGCACCACAGGAGAAATTGGTCGACTGGCGGTGAAGTAAGTCGATGATTTCATTGGTTTACAATAGCGAACGGCGAGAAAATGCCTGACGGAAGGTCTGTCTAAACGTTTCGAATCGGCCCAGCCTTATAGCCTCGCCAATCTGCCTCATGGTGTCAAGGTAAAAGTGTAGGTTATGCAATGTGTTAAGCGATGCTGCATTGATCTCATTTGCCATATATAGATGCCTCAGATATGCCCGAGAAAAATGCTGGCAGGTATAACACTGGCAAGCGGGATCCGGTGGTTTCATGTCTTCTGAGAATTCAGCTCTCTTGATGTTAATTGGACCATTACGAGTGAGCAGTTGTCCATTTCTAGCATTGCGAGTCGGTATCACACAGTCAAACATATCAACGCCTCTCGCCACCGCTTCAACTAGGTCATCCGGCATCCCTACCCCCATCAAGTACCTAGGCCGGTCAACTGGCAACAATGATGCCGTCTGTTCAACGATCTTGTACATGTCAGCAGGTGGTTCCCCTACACTCAATCCCCCAATTGCGTAAGCATCGAACCCTATATCGACCAACACCTCAACGCTCTCCTTACGCAAATCTGAAAATACACCACCCTGCACTATGCCAAACTGTACTTGTTCGGAATTCGTGAGCTTTTTGGTGGAACTGTCCCGCAATTGCAGAAAACGATCACGCGACCGTTTAGCCCAGCGATGAGTCAATTCCATAGAAACTCGTACTTGGTCTGACGTCGCGGGATAAGCTGTGCATTCGTCGAACGCCATAGCAATGTCTGAGCCAAGTCGAGCTTGGACCTCAATCGACCGTTCTGGAGTCAACAAGAACTCAGTCCCATCAAGATGAGACCGAAATCGGACACCCGTTTCGTTAACGGTTCGCTGCTTACTAAGACTAAATACTTGGTAGCCGCCACTGTCTGTCAAAATCGGCCCGTGCCAGCCCATAAAGCGATGCAGACCCCCGACTCGAGCAATCAATTCATCGCCGGGACGCAACATCATGTGGTAGGTGTTAGCAAGAAGTATTTCAACATTTAGCTCTTGAAGATCTTTATGAAGCATTGCTTTGACCGCTCCACTTGTTCCAACTGGCATAAACGCAGGCGTCTGTATTACTCCATGCATTGTCTGGAGAAGACCGCTGCGAGCCTGTCCATCGACGTGGTTGACTTTAAACCCGTACTTCATAGATCTCACGGTATGTTACTGTCCCAATGACCGTTCTTTCAGTTGTGCAACAAGGATGGATCTATAAGACATGGTCATGAAACGCGTTAGGGTGGGCATCATCTACGGGGGGCGGTCCAATGAACACGAAGTGTCATTGGCATCAGCTGCCGCAGTAATCAGCAATCTTGATCCGGACCAGTATGAAATTTTTCCTATTTATATCCATCCTGATGGTCGCTGGTCACTCGCCAAACACCCACCCACAAGCAGTTCCGCGGCTCAAATTATTGATCAATCTAAGTCTCGCCCAGCCAGTGCTTCAATAAAACTCAAACAAACTCTACAACTAGTATCACACCCGAGCGACAAAACACTCATAGCGATAGAACAACAAAATGACAACCCGCTATCTGAAATTGTTGACAGTTTAACCCTTGATGTTTTGTTTCCCGTTTTACACGGCAAACATGGAGAGGACGGAACATTGCAAGGATTGCTTGAACTAGCAAACTTGCCGTACGTTGGAGCTGGTGTTTTTTCATCTGCCGCGGCCATGGACAAAACTGCAGCCAAGGTCTTGTTTAAAGGATCTGGACTCCCTGTTGTTGATTATTGTGTCGTTTCAAAAAAAGACTGGGACTTGAGACGCTCGACGACACTCGCCTCACTTGTCCAGCAGTTGAATTTTCCGATGTTCGTTAAACCTGCAAATCTAGGATCCAGTATCGGAATTAGCAAGGCCACTCAAATGGACGAACTGGAAACGTCTATTGATTTGGCACGTATGTTCGACCATAAGGTTCTTGTGGAAGTGGCGGTCCCCGAAGCCCGTGAACTTGAATGCGCCGTCTTGGGCAACGACGAGCCAGTCGTGTCACTACCGGGGGAAATTGTGTCCACTGGTCAATTTTACGATTACGCTGCCAAGTATCTTGACGCCGACTCCAAACTGATCATCCCCGCGTCGTTAACGGAAGAACAAACTAGTCGAATCAAGAAACTGGCCATCACTGCATTTCAAGCCATTGATTGCGCTGGTATGGCACGAGTTGATTTTCTGATGGACGGAACTAATGGCCAACTGTTCCTCAACGAGATCAATACGATTCCTGGTTTCACGACAATCAGTATGTACCCGAAACTGTGGGAAGCTTCTGGCCTAAGTTATTCATCGCTCTTGGATCAACTAATTGAACTTGCTTTCGACCGACATGCGAGTAAGCAATCACTCAAGACAAGCCAAGACTAGTGCCACCGGCCGTATCAATCGAATGATTCACGTTAAATAAGTAAGACTCACTGAGACCTTACCCGTAATCAAGAATTTAACCGGATGTGTTTCGATCAAAAATACACAGTTTTGCGCCCGTGTATCGATTCATTCGCATAACTTGCTTACAAACTTTTTGACTTTTCATTTATTTTGTGCTTGACACGCTTATCTTCTCATCCGTAATCTACATCTAGTATGAGGGTGGACGGCTCAGCCCACCTATTGTTGTAACACCTAGATGAGCGCAGGATGGGAACCTAGCTGAGCAGCCACATTCCAAGGAGGAAGAATGGCGAAGAAGAAGGCAGCGAAGAAAAAGGCCGCGAAGAAAAAGGCCACGAAGAAAAAGGTAGCCAAGAAAAAGGCCACCAAGAAAAAGGCCACGAAGAAAAAGGCCGCAAAGAAAAAGGGCGCTAAAAAACGCTAAATCGAACCTGCCAATGGTTCCCGGGATGGACACCGTCGTGTGGACATCCCGTTTTTTTTGTCTTTCCGGGTTGTGACCCGGAAAACGCTGTCGCTAGGGTCAGGTTCTCTTACGCAGACTATCGCATTGGCCTGCGTTCGTCAGAATCTTGGTTCCCCTAATTTAGGTGGCAGCTAGCTCAACACGAAGGGGGGGAGAACCCAAAATGGCAAAGAAAAAGGCCGCGAAGAAAAAGGCCGCGAAGAAAAAGGTAGCCAAGAAAAAGGCCACCAAGAAAAAAGCCACGAAGAAAAAGGTAGCCAAGAAAAAGGGCGCCAAAAAGCGCTAGATTCGGTCTTCGAATCGAAGGGGGGGGGTAACCCCCCCTTTTTCTTGTTGGGTTCCAAAAAACGAAGCCATTGGGCAGGGTCGATAATGGTTGTGCCTACAAAGGAGACACACCGTCCCAAACTAAAACCCTTCTGATCACATCACCCGGCCTGAGTTGATCAACAACATCCATACCGTCTACAACACGCGCAAAAGCCGTGTAACGTCCATCAAGATCTGGCTGCGGCGAATGCGTTATAAAAAACTGACTGCCTCCAGTGTCCTGCCAATCGCGTGCAATACCTACGGTCCCTCTTAAATATGGAAGCTGGTTAAGCTCGTCCCTTAATGTGTAACCAGGTCCACCCTCACTGTCCGCCCTTGGGTCACCCCCTTGTACGACATAATTTGGAACAACCCGATGGAATGACAGACCGTCGTAAAACCCAAGACGTGCCAGAGTCATGAAGTTGTCGCAGGTCAAAGGCGCATCGATTACATTCAGTTCCATTTCAATTGTGCCATAGTCAGTCTCGACGTAGACGTGTGGAGAAACGGTCGGTCTTACCAAAGCTGGCGCTTCAAAATTAACACTTCTCCTGCCGGGAGCCGGACGAATTGACCCGCTGTGCGTGACACCAGGTATCAGAGTATCCAAGCCCTCCGCTGCCCTAATCCGAGTTGCCCAATCGGGATCACTTAACGCTTCGGTTAGTATCCTCTGCGCCGTCGGACCACCAATTGTCGCAAGAACGTCAAGGATAGCCGAGCGGGCCAGATAACTGGGCTCGTCTCGCGAAATCTCGAATGCTTGAACCAGTGCCGACACCATCTCAACATCACTCAAGCTAGAAGCGCCTTTATTTCTATTTGCACCTAAAAGATTAGCGGCTGTCTTACGGATAACCACGTCTTCATGTTTAAGATGATCCAGTAAAATCCTTTCAACATCCGGTAATTGCTGTTTAAACATCGACTGCAGAACATATGGAATCACCCGTGTGTCCTCATCCTTTAGTAGCAGTTCCAACTGGTGAGTCGCCGCCTCAACGTCTGTAAACGCCAACCCTTCAGCTAAGGCCACGCGAACACGCCAATTCGAGTCTCGGCCAAGCCCTGATAACACCAGCATAAAAGTGTCTGGGTCTGTTCTAGCCAAGGCCTTGAGCGCCGCTGCCCGCATCGGCGGCCATGGGTCCGTCATTAACTCAATGAACACGTCGGTTGCTCCGGCCGAATGGTGATACTGAAGAGCTACAAGTGTGGCCAGTCGTAAAGTCGGCGACAAGTCCAAATCGATTGCAAACTCTCGGAGTTCCTTCCCAATACGTGGGTCCTCCAGCTTGGATAGTGCTTGAATGGCAGTTGCGATAACCTTTTCGTCACGGCGGTTCAAATCCAAGAGGGCCAGCAATGCATCGGCAGCAGCGGTTGAGTTGGCATGACCGACCTTCCCTAAGCCTTCCGCCGCAAAAGCTACACCAACACTTCCTTGAACACCGGCCAAAGTCACAAGAGCCTCAAGCGCCCTCGGATCGCCGGTGCTTTGTAAGGCATACGCAACCGGCCACCACCACAAAATTGGCTGGCCATTTGGCTGCAGTACGGCCTCGGCCAAAGATTCATACGCTCCGAGGGTCCCTAATGCATATAGTGCAAGTCGAAAGGCTTCTACCTCTGCGGATAAAGGATATGAAAGGTCATCCGGGTCTAGATCATACGCAGTAGTAATATGAGAACTAATAAGGCGGCCAATAGCTGGTCCAGCATCAGTAGCACCGATTCGGCCCAACGCTTCGGCCGCCCGACCCTGAACAATCGGTTCAAAATCTTCGAGGGCCTCTAGAAGGGCTGAGGTGGCCTGAATATCCCCAATCAGGCCCAACGCAAATGCGGACATTTGTCTGACTTCAACCTGAGGGTCTTTCAGCGAAGAAATCAGTGGCTTAACCGCCTCTTGAAGACCAAGTCGACCCAAGGCGAGTGCCGCTCTTCGTCTAATTTGAGGCTCACTATCTGACAGCAACAATACCAAGTCCGGTTCCATTGGAACGCCTTGCACTACCGCCTCAAGACTCTCCATCGCATCGTCTGAACTGGTTAAATCTGATGTATCTCTAATTAACCGTTGATCTTCGAGCCGAAGGATCCAACTAATTTTTTCGTCAAACGTAGGCAGTGTGGGAACAACTACAGTTGGGGTACGAGCGCAGCCGATAGCAGTGCCAATTCCGCAGAAGGAAACAAGAAGCACAAACAGCTGCAACTTCCGATCTTCACGTGATGGTAACGTCCGAAAATCAAACATGCGGGCGGCGGGCATCATAGCATGCAAAGTTCTCTGCATCGGAGACTGCTATACTGCGAAGTATATTGGACTTCCGCCACATCGCAATCGAGGGTCCGATAGGTGTCGGCAAGACGACGCTCGCTCAGCACCTCGGCGCTCGACTGAACGCGACTGTGATTCTTGACGAGACCGACAATCCATTTGTGGCCGATCTGTATAACGGCCGTTCTGGAGCCGCGTTTCAGAGTCAATTGTTTTCCGTGCTTAATAGACATCGTCAACAGTCTTCACTTCGCCAGACGGATCTATTTAATCAACTTATCATCTGCGACTACCTATTCGACAAGGACAAGGTTTATGCATACCTAAACCTCGACGACAACGAACTATTCATTTATCAACGTCTATACGATCTTCTGGCGGCCGATCTGAAAGCCCCAGACCTCGTCGTCTATCTTCAAACTCCTACTAACGTGCTCCACCAGCGTGCTCGAGTCTATAGGCGTTCCAACACTGATATGCCCGTTCCAGACGATCACTATTTGAGTGAACTCAATGAAGCCTATACCCACTTCTTCTATCACTACACCGCAACACCACTACTCGTTGTCGAAACGTCAGAATTGAACCTCAAGTGGACAGATAAAGAACTCGATGAACTTGTCAAACAGATAAAGGACATGGGCGGTGGTACCAGGTACTACGTTCCACAAATAGGTAAGGTTTGATGGATGGCTTGGTTTAAGAAGGCACGTCGCCCGATAGCGTCAACGGCTGTTCCAAAACATATGCCGGCAGGACTGTGGATTAAGTGCCCGAGTTGTGGAAAAGTTCTTTATGAAAAAGACCTTGTAAAGAATCTCCGCGTCTGCTCCAAATGCGGTCACCATTTGCAGCTGACTGCGACCCAACGACTTGATTCACTTCTAGACGAAGCTAGTTGGACCGAATTCGATCGGGAACTTCGATCAACCGATCCGTTGAATTTTCATGATACGAAGCCCTACAAATCTCGATTGACGTCAAGTGAAGCGAAAGTCGGCACCCAAGAAGCGGCCATAGCGGCCGTCGGAAAATTAGACGGAATCAGCATATCGATTGTAGCAATGGAATACGGCTTCATTGGCGGGAGTATGGGAATTGTAGTCGGAGAGAAAATCACTCGCGCAATCGAACGTGCACTCGAACACAAAATACCGCTTGTTATCGTAAGTTGTTCTGGCGGCGCCCGGATGATGGAAGGAACACTTTCTTTAATGCAGATGGCGAAAATCAGCGCCGCGTTAGCTAGGTTGGACCGCGCCGCCCTGCCCTACGTAGCGATACTCACAGACCCGACAACCGGAGGCGTCACAGCCAGCTTCGCTATGCTCGCTGACCTTAGTGTTGCCGAACCTAACGCCCTTATCGGCTTTGCCGGACCACGAGTTATCGAACAAACAATTCGCCAGAGACTTCCATCAGGATTTCAGCGGAGTGAGTTTCTTCTCAAACACGGAATGTTAGATATCGTGGTTCACCGCAGCGAGTTAAAAAGCACGGTGGCTCGAATCCTCCGTCTTTTGACTAATCAATCCGCGTCTACGACGCCGATTGATCAACCAGAAAATTCGGACGCTGCTCTATGAGCGGTTCGGAAGCTCTCGATTACTTGTTCAGCCTAGAACAACACGGTATCAAGCTCGGGCTTGAAAATATTCATACACTGTGTGCTGCCCTTGGCCATCCAGAAAAAACTTTTAAGTCGGTAATTGTGGCTGGGACTAATGGCAAAGGCTCGGTCGCTGCAATCATCGAAAAGGCACTGCGAGCCAACGATCTGCAGACAGGCCGATACACGTCACCGCATCTCGTCCGTCTTGAAGAACGTTTTTGTGTCAATGGAGAACAGATTACACACTCAGTTTTTTCAGACCTTATCCGTGAAATCAAAGAAGTTATTACCAACCTTCGAAAATCAGGACAACTTCAGACACCACCGACCTTTTTTGAAGTGACTACCGCAATAGCGTTTACTTGGTTTGCACGATCCGATGTCAAAGTTGCCGTGTTGGAGGTCGGTATGGGGGGACAATTTGACGCGACTAATGTTGTGACGCCAATCGGCGCGGTAATAACAGAAGTCGATCTTGATCACCAGCAATTCTTAGGGCAAACGCTATCAGAAATAGCCTTTGAAAAATCAGGTGTGATCAAGCCAGGCATTGTAGTCGTCACTGCTGACACCAAGCCGCCCGTACTAGAAGTGTTCCGACGTGTTTGTCGCGAGCGTGAGGCACGCCTCATTGAATGTCCGAAACAAGTCACAACGGATGTCAAGATAGAGAACAATTACACCAAACTGAAATTAACAACGCCCCGGGCAACATACGGACCACTAAAGTTGTCACTCCAAGGTCGCCACCAAGTTCATAATGCCTGTTCCGCGGTGCGGTTATTAGAAGAACTCAATGACATTTTACCCATCTCGTATTCCTCCATTAAAGCCGCCTTGACAACCACCTGCTGGCCAGGACGCCTGCAACTACTGGAGGTTGGTCCTCGACGCCATATACTTTTGGATGCGGCGCACAATCCAGCCGCCGCTTCGGCACTGGCCTCCTACCTAACTGAAATGTATCCTCAACGATTACCCCTCATGTTCGCAGCGTCCAGAGACAAAGACGTCAATGGAATTATCCAGATTCTGCTACCCCACATTACAAAGGTTATATGCGTGCAACTAAAGACCAAACGTACTTGGTCTGCGACCGAACTAAATGCAAGTATTTCAGCAAACCACCCGGGCATAGTAACGACAACAAGTGACTCTCCTCAAGCAGCCTTGGAGACGGCTTGGCTGGAGCAAGAAATCGCAGTTGCCGCCGGGTCAGTTTACCTCGTAGGTGAGATAACCCAACTTCTCAACCCTGCTATGAATACGGCAGAGGGTCGACCGCGGTAGTATGTTCTTGGTGATTCGAAATGCATTCGTTCTCGTGACACTTCTGGCCTTCCAGATCGTGCTGCCAGCTAGTTCAAATGCACAGCTGTTTCCCGAACTTCCTTTCGACTCACGTCAGTTTACTTTTGAGATCCTCGGGGAAAATCATTTGCGCCTCACCGGAGAAGTCGAGCTTGAAGGTGAAGGCTGGCAGTTTTATGCAGACCAAGTTGATTTCTTCGCAGACGAGAAGCGTCTGGACGCAGTAGGTAATGTCGTCTACGTAGCCGAGGGCGCACGGTTGGCCGCTGAACGAGCTGAAATTAACACCGAAGATCTTACCGGGATCTTCTATGAGGCCACTGGTTCCATAAACATGGGTGACGAAGTCGAACGAAGCATGTTTGGTTCACAAGAACCAGACATGTATTTCTATGGCCAGACTATTGAAAAGATTGATCCGAGAACCTACCGGCTTTCGCAAGGCGGTTTTACGAGCTGTGTGCAACCCACGCCTCGCTGGGAACTGATCTCAAACGAATTCACGATAAACCTAGATGACTATGCCCTACTGCGAAATACGGTACTTAAAGTCAAAGGCGTCCCGGTCTTCTACCTCCCGGTAATGTACTACCCTATTCAGGAAGATGGTCGTGCTACAGGGTTTCTCATGCCCACCTATGGAGCTTCCACATTTCGAGGTACAAGCTTAAGTAACGCCTTCTTTTGGGCTATGGGCCGAAGCCAAGATGCCACCTTTTTTCATGACTGGTTTACCAGTCGTGGGCAGGGTACCGGTGCTGAATACCGACACATAGGATCCCAAGGTTCCGGTGGAAACTTTCGCGCCTACTTCCTCAATGAAACAGAAAGCACGTTCTCACAAAATGGCTTCGACTTTTCTCTTCCAGCGCGTCGTAGTTACGAGTTGCGTGGAGATTTGCGACAACCAATCACATCAAACATCACCGCCAGGGGAAACATTGACTTTTTCTCTGATGTAACCGTTCAGCAGATGTATCACACGAACATATTCGACGCGTCCAATCGGCAGCGCAACTTGAATGGAAACATTTCTGGGACGTGGGGTGCATATCGACTCAGTGGAACTTTCGATGCGAATGAAACGTTCTTCGGCGATCATTCGGCAACACTCTGGGGTAACGGACCAAGTATCAGTTTCGGTCAAGGTCAACGTGCGATTCCCGGCACCCCCTTTTATTACTCTTTTGATAGCCAGTACGTAAAACTGCTGCGACGGACCACCTTCGATCCAGGTGGCGACGAAACTCAATTAAACGCCGGGCTGCAACGGGTCGACGTGAACCCAACCCTGCAAATTCCGTTCACCCGATGGCCGTTTCTCACAATTAATTCAGGAATCTCGTTTCGATCAACTTACTGGACAGAAAGCATTGACACTGCAACCGACGAACAGATTCCCACTGGTATCGGTAGAAATTTCTTCGAGTTGCAGTCGCAGATTACAGGACCAAGCTTTGTCAGAATATGGGACACTCCAAACAGCGGTTACTCAGAACGTATCAAGCACGTTATCGAACCCTACATGACGCTACGTCGACTAACCGCAGTCAATAATTTCGATCGGATTATTCAGAATGAAGGTATCGACTCGATTCTGGGAGGTACAGAAATTACTTATGGCTTGAACAACCGTATCTATGCCCGTCTTTCGGGTGGAGCAAATGCTGGTGTAGCACGTGAAATACTGAATGTCGCCTTGACGCAAACTTACTATACGAATGACCGAGCAGCCCAATTCGATCGCGCTTTCTCAACCAGCTTCAATGACACACCACCATCCAATTTTTCGCCTATCGCGCTAATGGTTCGCACGGAACCAACAAACGACCTCAGTGCATCTTTACGGACCGAATATGACACTCAGTTTGGATCAATCAGAACGATCGGTGCGGACGGGAGCTATGACTTCAAGGGACTATTGCAAGCCACCGCGGGTTGGAGTCAACGTCGTTTTATCGAAGATTTACCTGGATTCGATAATCCTAATCAACTTGACCACTTTCTCAATGTATTTACGCGCCTGCAAAACCGTGAAAACACTCTCGGCGGCGCGTACCAATTCAACTATGACCTTCTCAGGAGTCGGTTTCTCCAACAACGTCTGATCGTCTACTACAATGCACAATGCTGTGGAGTCGGCATTGAGTATCAAACATTCAATTTCGCAGGACTTGGTATTCGAACGCCTATCCCCCAAGATCGTCGCTTGAATTTGTCGTTTACGCTGGCTGGCCTAGGCACGTTTGCCAACGTTTTAGGTGCCTTTGGTGGAGGCGGAGGAATATATCAGTGAAAGGTTTAATTCTCAGTGGGGGTAAAGGTACACGCTTACGCCCGTTGACATATACCAGTGCGAAACAACTGGTGCCTATAGCGAACAAACCAATTCTCTTTTACGGAATTGAAGCGCTAGCGGCTGCTGGCATCAATGACATCGGTATCGTCGTAGGTGACACCAAATCAGAGATTCATAAAGCCGTTGGAGATGGCTCCCAGTGGGATATCTCGGTGACTTTTATAGAACAAGACGCTCCAAGGGGACTAGCCCACGCGGTGCTGATCAGTGAATCGTTCCTCGGCGACCAACCCTTCGTGATGTATCTTGGCGATAACCTTCTAGCAAGCGGCATCAAACCACTGGTCGAGCAGTTCTCCACAAAGCGGCCGGCCGCACAGATTTTATTAACCCAAGTCCCTGATCCGCAGCGCTTCGGCGTCGCCGAACTCGATGGTAATACGGTGGTGCGACTGGTTGAAAAGCCAGAGAAACCAAAAAGCGACCTCGCGCTGGTTGGAGTCTATTTGTTTGGACCGGAAATCTTTGAATCGGTAAAACGTATTAAGCCCAGTCTACGTAACGAACTTGAAATCACTGACGCGATTCAGGACCTTATTGACCACAGGAAAGTAGTTCGGCCGCATATCGTTGAGGGGTGGTGGAAGGACACGGGCAAGCTGGAGGATATATTGGAAGCCAACCGTCTTATCTTGGAGACTCTATCTAGACAGATCGACGGTGACGTTGGTCCAGAATGTGAAATCGAAGGCAAAATCGTCGTTGAACCGGGAGCAGTAATCCGACACTCGGTAATTCGAGGACCAGCGATTATCGGCACCAATACACGCATTGAACACGCCTATATCGGACCATTCACCTCAATTATGAATAATGTGGAGATCCGGGGGTCAGAACTCGAACATTCCATCGTGCTGGAAGGTAGCTCTCTGACCGACCTCAGTAACCGCGTGGCCGACAGTCTTATCGGGCGTAATGTCCGAATCTACCGGCAGCCAGTCAAACCATCAGCCTACCGTTTTATGCTTGGCGACAACTCTGAAGTCGGCATTCAATGGTGACCAGTGCACTAGTTTAAGAGAAAGAGGACAGTTGTGACCGAACCTGCGTCGTACACCAAGACCGAAGGTAAGACACCAATAATTGAAGGTGTCAAAACAAAGCTGCTCCGTTTAGTACCAGATGAGAGAGGTTGGCTCATGGAGATCCTTCGAAACGACGACGATTTTTTTGAAAAGTTCGGGCAAGTGTATGTCTCAGCCACATACCCCGGAGTTGTTAAAGCCTGGCACTATCACAAACATCAGATTGACAACTTTGCATGCGTTACAGGAATGGTGAAGTTGGTCTTAGTCGATACTCGAAAAGGTTCGACCACAGAAGGTATCGTTAACGAGTTCTTTCTGGGAACCCAAAAACCGATGTTAGTCCAAGTACCTAACCTCGTTTATCACGGTTGGAAATGTATCAGCTCCGAGGCTTCCGCAGTAGTTAACGTTCCGACCGAGCTCTATCACTATGATGATCCGGACGAATACCGGTTGGAAGCTCACGGAACACTGCCTTACGACTGGGCCCGAAAAGATGGTTAATGTCCTTGTTACGGGTGGAGCTGGTTTTATCGGCAGTAACTTCGTCAGCTACGCCCTGAAGGTTCATCCAGACTGGCAAATTACGACCCTCGACAAACTCACCTACGCCGGCCGGCATGAAAATCTTCAGGAACACGATGGTAACCCGCGCCATAAGTTCGTAAAGGGAGACGTAGCAGACCAAGCGCTTGCACAGGAATTGGTCAAGAATGCAGACATCGTTGTACATTTTGCTGCCGAGACGCATGTGGACCGTTCGATTCAAAGTGCTGGTAACTTTGTGACTACCGACGTCTACGGCACCTTTGTTCTACTCGATGCGGCGCGAACTTCGTCTCGACTACAGAAGTTCATTCAGATCTCCACCGATGAAGTCTATGGTAGCGTAGCGGAAGGATCGTCAACTGAACGTGATGAGCTCCTTCCCAGAAACCCTTATGCAGCCACCAAAGCTGGCGCAGACCGTCTCGCGTACAGTTATTGGTCGACCTACAATGTGCCAGTTATCATTACTCGCGCCTCAAACAACTACGGACCCAAGCAGTTCCCAGAGAAAATCATTCCTCTTTTCAGCACGAACGCCATGGACAACCAGTCTTTGCCTTTGTACGGAGACGGTCAAAATGTTCGCGACTGGCTCCATGTAGATGACCACTGTCGCGCACTCGACCTTTTACTGGAACACGGAGAACCTGGCGAGGTATACAACATCGGCGGAGAAAACGAGGTTACCAACGCGACATTAACGCATCGAATTCTTGAGATCCTCGATCGCCCGGCATCACTCATTAAACCTGTCGACGACCGCCCTGGACATGACCGTCGGTACTCACTTAATACGACCAAACTTCGCGGACTTGGTTGGAAACCGAATGTGCCCTTTGATGATGGCCTTGTTTCAGTAGTGAACTGGTACCAGTCCAATGAATGGTGGTGGCGGCCAATTAAGCACACCGACGAAAGTTATCGGTCTTACTACCAAAAACAATATGGCCAACAACTATGATCTGGAAACAGTTGGACGACAGCACGAGTGTTTTCCGCGACCCACCAGCTGTTCTGGTAACCGGAGCGGCCGGGTTTGTTGGCCGTCATCTCCTTGAAGCTCTGGCGGCAAAGAATTTTAGGATCGCCGCGTGGCGGCGCCCATCAAGTGCTCCGCCAGACACAGACCGAGACACGGCGAGGTCTATCCGTTGGCAAGAGATCGACCTTCTTAAGTATGAGATCGTCAGAAAGACTATTCTCGAGCTCAAGCCCACGAGAATTTACCATTGCGCAGGTGCCGCCAGCGTTCACAATTCGTGGGATCGCACACTTAACTCTTTAGAAGGAAACATTCTGGCTACAAACAACCTTTTGAAGGCGGTTTCATCAACTGGAATCCAATGCAGAATCCTAATAACAGGGTCTGCGCTCGTCTACCGACCGGCAGATCAATCAATCGATGAAAATGCGCCAGTCGGGCCAGTTAGTCCTTACGGTCTGTCCAAACTCGGACAAGAGATGCTCGCCCAGCAGTATGTAGAAGATGGCCTTCAAATCTTGTTGCCCCGTTCATTCACACATATTGGACCTGGTCAATCGGTGTCCTACGCCGCGTCAAGTTTCGCTCAACAAATTGCCCGTATCGAAAAAAAAAAAGCCCCGCCGATTATTAAAGTAGGAGCCCTTGATGCCAAACGTGACCTTACGGACGTTCGCGATACCGTTCGAGCCTACATGAGGTTAATGGAACACGGTAAATCGGGTCGCCCGTACAACGTTTGTTCAGGAATGGCATACCCAATGCGAGACGTGCTTCGCCACCTCATCGATTTGGCCAAAGTGCCCGTGACTGTCACAGTGGACGAATCGAGACTCCGACCAAGCGATAACCCATTACTGCTTGGTAACCGCTCAAGAATCAAGAACGAAATAGGCTGGAATCCACAGATTTCACTAGAAACGACATTGCAGGATTTGCTCCAATACTGGCGGAATTTTGACCACTAAACCACCACAGAAGGCCTTTCCTGACACGATGTAACCAAGTTCGTAACAATATGAGAATAAAAAGCGAATCAGGTGCCCTGATGGCTCCGACCGTGCCCGGCATCACATCTCATCCAACAAAGATTGAAAGAACGATAAAAGCCATCAGCGATCACGGGGCTAACTATGTAAGCGGGTCAGTTGTGCATCTCGAAGGTGGAGCACGAAAGCACTTCATGGACTTTCTTTAAAAAGCATTTCCACGTCTTGTCGAAGGTTATGGACGACTCTACGCAGGAAAATATGCCACTAGTGTCTACCAACGTCAAGTCACGAACATATTGAAAGCGCTCAAGGAACGCTCTGACTAAGCACTACCCGGAATCCGATAAATGAACGTCGCGCGCCTGGGTCGGCCCCACCGCGGATAGCGGCACGAACGTTTCTCGAGGAATCACTATATGAACCACCACGCATAACCCAGAGCGCATCCTGGGAAAGTGCAGTGAGGTCATCGCTCGGAGGGGATGAATAGGGTTGATATGCACTGCTAGTCAACTCCCAGACATTACCACTCATATCGAATAAGCCGAATGGGCACTCGGGACAATTGAAACTGCCAACCGGAGCAGAATCAGCGGCATCAAAATTAGCCCGGTCTCGCCTCGGGGTATCTCCCCAAGGAAAGATGCGTCCATCCGAACCCCGTGCCGCCTTCTCCCATTCTGCTTCCGTCGGTAAGCTGACATGCCAACCATTTTCTATTAATGCTCTTAGAACATTAGGCGTCGTTGGCGACCCTAACAGACTGCTCTCAAGCCATCGACAGTAAGCTAGAGCGTCCGGCCACGAAATATGAGTCACGGGATGATTGGCCGGTCTCGCTAGTGATCCGTCATCGACACGGAATCCAGTTGCTTCGACAAACATATTAAACTGCGCAACAGTAACTTCGTACCGGCCAATGTAGTAGGTTGGAAGATGTACTAACTCCCGACCACCCGACGGTACCCAACGCTCGTTGTCAAAAAGCATTTGATCGTGGTTGGGGTCACTGCCCATCAGGAACGGCCCGGCGGGAACCTCAACAAAACCCAAAAGTTCTTCATCCGGAAGAAACCAAGAATCTGGTCGGAAACCTTCAAGTTCGGACAAATCAACCCTCACCGTCGAATTGGAACTTGACGACGTGACAAGTAGCGCCGGCCGTTGAGTGTAGAGCCACGCTGACACGACGCAAATGAGTAGGATAATTACTATGCCACCGACTGGTCCACGACCGACCGCCGCGTCTGAGACATTAGAAGCCAAGTGCAGCCCCTGCCCCAGGAATCCCATCACAGGCAAATAACCACCGATGCTCGCACGCTCGAGCGTAGAGATCCGACTCTGACATCTCCATCAAATTACCGCCGCCCTCGCGGAGTAAGAGTCGGAGATCAAGCGGCCTTGGATTAGCTTGCTCAATCCGGCCGGGTGTCAACACATTTAGACAGCCAGCTGTAAAACGGAGTTCACAGGCTCTCGAAAAATAACGAAGTGCTTGATCGGTATCCGCCTCGACCACATTTCCTTCGGTATAATGTTGACCCAGTTGATTACAGGCCCATCCAGAGTTATCACTGCAGTACGAAGATTCAATTTGCAGTAATCGATCGCACGCCCCACGGCGCCCATCGGCACACGCCTGCTCCCAGAAGGGAATCGTGTCACCACGGTGCCTCCCGTCAGTTGAACCTTGTAGCGTCATCACGCCAAAGAACAGAATCCAAATCGCCATATACAAAAGATTTGCTCGTTCAGGTGTCCACATAATCTGCAAGCGACTGAGACCACTCCGGGCACTAAGACTTCTAACTAATCCGTCAATCCCTTTGACACTCAAATTAAGTAAAGGGACACACAACAACTTGTCATAGAAAGTCGGTATGCCGATAGCACCGAGCAAAGTATAAAGACCAAACACACCAACGCCGTATAAAACACCGAAGAGAACCTTCCCAATCTGTGTGCGTGGCGAAGTTGATGGGTCAGTGACCAGTAAATGAAGACCAAGAAATACCGCCGTTGGAATCTCAGAATCGATGAAATACGGAGTTCCCGTTAGCGTCGAGTACAAGGCGCTAGAACCAAACAGAACTATTGCTGCCGACCCAGCCACTAGGGTAATCGAGAAAAAATACATGACCACCAAGCCAATCAAGAACAAGAACAGGTAGATCTGAGGTGCAAGGCTCAAAGTCGTGGCGATCTCTTGGCCAAAAGTAAGACTCGTCGTATCAGTAGCAACAAGAATGAGAGAGAAGATGGCGAGCGAAAATGCCGAAGGGTTAAAGATGTGGACACGCCGACCATCACGATTCCAACGCACATACTCCTTCCCTAAGAATCCAATGGCGATCATCACAAATTGCAGATAAAACCAGTCATCTCTGAACCAGAGAAACAGATTGGTACTGAAGATAATCGGGAAAGGACCAAATCCAAGAACATAGGTCTTCCGCCGCGACCACGACAGCAGCATGTCAAACGCATAGGCAAACAAAAGCTGTGCTACCAACAACCACGTATGGTCATAGACCGGGCGCCAGTAATAACCCCAGTAGGCAAACACCATCGCCTGTACGGCGGCCTGAATGTAATGCTGTGATCTCAACTCGACTGTTAAAGTTTTTGGGGCTGCCGTCCGTTTTACCTCTAAGTAGAGCAAGACCTGCCACACAGCGATCATTACGGCTGCTGACCAAATGGATCGACTGAGGATCGGGTTCTGACTGATTCGAGGAACTAGGGAAACCCCGAAAAGAGCAACCGGCAACCAGATTGAGACCCACAAATTCCAAACAACGGACAGATCACTCTCTCGTAGAGCTGATCGGTTCCGATCCTTGGTTTGCGTACGATGTTGCTTCTGTCTGCGCTGTCGTTTTCCAGCTGTCATCACAACCGGTCCGAGAAAGCTGAGTGGTTGCAGTGTAGTGCTACGTCTAGTGCAAATTCTTAGACTGTGAATCCTTACGGAATCCGCATACCTGAGTAACCCAAGGTAAGGAAGCCATTGATTTCGTATAAGCCGTTGGACGCCAGAATTCGCCCAACCACAATCTGCCTAAGTCGATCCAAGTAACCGCTCAATCCGCTCCTTAGTTGGCGGATGGGTACTAAAAAGCGCCATCAAGCCTCGACCTGAAAACGGTTTCATTATGAACATATGCGCGGTAGCTGGATTGGCCTCCATCGGAATTCGGCGGGCTGCCGCTTCAATCTTTTTTAGAGCATCAGCAAGGCCGTACGGACTTCCAACAATTTCAGCCGCACCTCGGTCAGCAGCAAACTCCCGCGACCTCGAAATAGCAGCCTGAATGAGCATCGCTGACAGCGGCGCAAAAATCATCATTCCGATCAGTGCAACCGGGTTCGAACCACCACGTTCATCTCTTCCCCCAAAACCACCAAAAATTGCTGCAAACTGGGCCCACCTAGCGATCATCATCACGGTTGCGGCAACTGTGGCTGCAATCGAGCTAATCAATATGTCCCGATTTTTCACGTGAGCGAGCTCATGTGCAATAACACCTTCAAGCTCACGCTCATCTAGAACCTGAAGGATTCCTTCAGTCGCAGCAACTGCCGCATTTCTTGGATTCCGACCCGTGGCGAACGCGTTGGGCGATTTATCAGGAATTACAAAAACGCGTGGCATCGGCAAACCGGCCCGTTCAGACAATCGCTTGGTGAGTTGGTGTAATGGATGCTCCGGACCGACTGCGGCTGCTCGATACATTTTCAAGACAACCTTGTCAGAAAACCAATACGATCCAAAGTTCATCACCACCGCCAACCCAAAAGCCATCAGCAAGCCACTTTGACCGCCAAGCAACTCGCCTATCATCAGTAAAAGGCCACTAAGTAAACCTAGAAGAAACACCGTCTTGACTGTGTTTTCCATACTCAAATTTCCTATCTTTCCATTGTATCAGCCCGCTCACTTCATCTCTCGCACTCGATCTACTAATCCGGCTACCATCGCGGCACGCCATGGAAGTTCAGCGATTTCAACATGCTCATGAAGTGCGTGAGCCCCGGCTCCAACAGCCCCTAGACCGTCGAGCGTCGGAATACCAAGCGAAGCAGTTAAATTTCCGTCCGAGGCTCCTCCAGTAGGTCCCTCACCTAATTCATAACCAAGTTCCGCCGCCACAGCTTTCGCCAGTTCGTAGAGCGCTAATACCTCCTCCGTTCGTTCGAATGGAGGACGCGAAAAGCCACCAGTTAACTGAACCGATGTGCCTGGAATCGAAGGTTTAAGACCATTGAGCGTCTTCTCAACAGTTAGGCAATCCTCAGCAGACTCAACGCGAACATCAATGAAACAACGGGCCTGCTCAGCTACTACGTTTGGAACGCTTCCGCCCTCCACCAAGCCCACGTTGACCAAAATGCCAGCTTCACGCAGTGGTTCCAAAGCAACAACCTGACGCGCCAACTCATGAATGGCACTTGCACCATTCTGCGGTTCAATACCGGCATGCGCTGAAACACCTTCTACTTTTAGTTCAAACTCGCCAACACCCTTCCGTGCGGTCTTCGCAGCTCCTCCGGGCAGTGATGGTTCCAAAACTAGAACCGCATTGCTGCGACCCGCCTCCATCTCAATAAGCTCACTCGATGTCACGCTACCGCGCTCCTCGTCGGAAGTCAGTAATACAACAACGCGTTGTCCGAACAGAGCGCCCTGCGCTTTAAGCGCGCGAATCGCAAGGATCGCAATCGCGATACCCGCCTTCATGTCATATACCCCGGGTCCATAGAGGCGTCCTTGGTGTTTATAGACCGGCATCCGGTCAGTTTGGCCAGTGGGCCACACCGTGTCGAAGTGACCAAGTAGCAAAACTTGTGGTGAACCATTTCCAAAAGTGGCTCGGATATGATTACCGGCTGAATCTTGAGCAATCTGATCAACTTCGGCGCCAATACTTTCAAAAAGGCTGACAAGTTCAACTCCGCACCTGTCGACTGCCACTTTGTCAGGCGTGGGCGATTCCAATCGAGCCAACGAAACCGTAGTGTCAATGAGCCAAGATCGCTCTGACACACAAAACTCAAGGGCTTTATTCAAATTGAATGTCATAACACTGGTCTTCCAACTTGCGAAGGCACCGCTAGCTCCTCATAATTGACACATGACTCATGGTCACCTGACCGTCACAGTAGCTCTTTTCTTCAGTGCGTCTCTCATCGCCACTTCACCGAAACTTCCTCGCCCAGCTACGATTGTCAATGCAAAGGCGATGGCGCTATCGGCACAAGTCCAGATTTCGGCAGCAACAAATATTCCCGTTGAACCACCGACCGAAGAAACGCTGGGCGTTCCAATCTTTCCCAATGCGGTGTATCTAACCAGTTATGACGCCGGGCAGGATCAGACGTACCACCTTTTCGGAACAAATTCCCCCTTCGAGGAAATGGTTCGCTATTACACCGTTGTACTAGACGAGCGAGGTGATTCTGTTTTCACCGCCCCCCCTGTTCACATCTTTGAAACCGGCCGCTTTCGGGAAGAAAGTATGGCCTTTCAACCGAGTGTCACCATCAAGGACTACAGCTGGAACGGCTCTGAAGGGTATCTAGACCCAAAACCCAACGGAGATCAAAGATATCGGACGGTCATTCAAATCGTTCCGGCCCCTATAGATCCAACATCGCGCTAGAAACGGCCCGGTCACTCCGTCGGCACATACAATTTCCGGTGTTCAACAAATTCTTGTGACTTCTCATCAAGTCCAGCCTCGACAGCATCCGTCGGTGTTAGACCTCGTTCGGCCGCAAAGTCTCGAAGTTGTTGGGTAAGCTCCATACTGCAGAACTTAGGACCACACATGGAACAGAAATGGGCAACCTTGGCACCATCTCTGGGCAACGTCTGATCGTGGTACAGCTGAGCCGTCACGGGATCCATCGATAAGTTGAATTGATCATCCCACCGAAAATCAAACCGAGCCTTTGAAAGAGCATCATCCCATTCTTGAGCTCTCGGGTGACCTTTTGCAAGATCCGCCGCATGCGCAGCAATCTTGTAAGCAATAACGCCTGCCTTTACGTCATCTCGGTTGGGTAGTCCGAGATGCTCTTTGGGTGTCACATAGCACAACATCGCAGTTCCATACCAACCGATCATTGCAGCACCGATCGCTGAAGTTATATGGTCATAACCAGGTGCCACATCGGTTGTCAGAGGGCCTAACGTATAGAATGGAGCCTCCTGACACCACTCCAACTGTTTGTCCATATTCTCTTTAATCATGTGCATCGGCACATGTCCCGGTCCCTCGTTCATTACTTGGACGTCGTATTCCCAAGCGATCTGCGTAAGTTCACCTTGGGTTTTAAGCTCCGCAAACTGACTTTCATCATTCGCATCAGCTAAGGAACCTGGCCGAAGGCCGTCACCCAAAGAAAACGAGACGTCATAAGCCTGCATAATCTCGCAGATCTCACGAAAATGGGTGTAAGTGAAATTTTCCTCATGATGCGCTAGGCACCACTTCGCAATAATAGAACCGCCACGCGAAACGATGCCGGTGACTCGTTTCGCAGTCAGCGGGATATAACGCAAGAGAACCCCAGCGTGCACGGTGAAATAATCAACGCCCTGCTCAGCCTGTTCAATCAGCGTATCTCGGTAAATTTCCCAGGTCAGTTCCTCCGGTTGACCTCCGACTTTCTCAAGCGCTTGATAGATCGGGACGGTTCCAATTGGTACCGGTGAATTTCGAATTACCCACTCACGAGTGAGATGGATATCGTCACCAGTCGACAAGTCCATCGCCGTGTCAGCTCCCCATAGCGTCGCCCATCGAAGCTTTTCAACTTCCTCTTCAATAGATGAAGTGACAGCAGAATTTCCAATGTTCGCATTGATCTTGACGAGAAACTTCCGCCCAATGGCCATCGGTTCAAGCTCTGAATGATTAATGTTTGCCGGAATAATCGCCCTCCCGCTTGACACCTCTGACCGAACGAACTCGGGATCGCAACCCTCTCGAATGGCGACATACTCCATCTCCGAAGTGACTATTCCCTTTCGAGCATAGTGCAATTGGGTCACCGGCCCTGTACCCCGTAACACCGGCCGCTGAAGGGTCCCTGGCACACCCTCAAGTTGGGCAGAAATATCTCGAAGCTCCTCTACTCCACCCCGTTCGTCAATCCACTTTCGCCGAACCGGCGGTAATCCCAGTCTTGGGTCAATACCGAGCGGTCCACTTGTGTCGTAGAGACGCACTGGTGGTTCGCCACCCGACAGCGTCACCTCACGCATCGGCACCCTGACGCGACCGGTGTCTTCGTAAATTTTCTGAGATTTTGGATACGCTTCGCCGTAATCCGATAATTGAGTTGAAGATGTCGATATAGGACTAGCCATTGCTATTCACTCGCCTTCTCTTTACGAAATATATCATGGCCGTTCGGTACTTCGCGGCACCAAAGGGCTAGAACGGAGCTAAGGGATTCTCTATAGTAAAATTGTTACATGCGTATCGCGCTCGGATCGGATCACGCTGGTGTTGAACTTAAAGCGCTGATCGTGCGGGAACTCGATGATCGCGAATTCGATTGTCACGACTTTGGACCCTCTACTGATTCTCCGGTCGACTACCCTGACTATGCTGCTCGTGTGGCCGAAAGCGTCTCTTCCGGACAATTCGACAGAGGCATTCTGATCTGCGGAACAGGAGTTGGTATGGCGATTGCCGCAAATAAGGTGCCGGGTGTCAGGGCTGCACAAGTTAATAATAGTGATGGCGCTCGCCTCAGTCGCGAGCATAATAACGCCAATATACTCACCCTGGGAGCTCGTTATACTTCTGTTGCTGAGGCATTAAAAATAGTGAACGCGTTTTTGGAGACACCTTTTAGTGGCGGTCGACACCAGCGCCGAATAGACAAAATCATGGCGCTCGAGCAAGGTGACATATCTCCGTAAGACAACTCCGGCCGCAACACTTAATTTAGGATATAAACTCCAGAGACAACTCATATGATGAGCACGGTTGACATAAAACTCTCCGATAGTTTGATGCGCGAGATTTCCGATATCGACCAAGAAATTGCTCGGGTCGTTCAAGAAGAAGTCGACCGTCAGAACAATGGCCTTGAACTAATAGCCTCTGAAAATTTTGTGAGCGCGGCCGTTCTTAGAGTCATGGGTTCGGTGCTAACAAATAAGTATGCCGAAGGGTACCCGGGACGTCGCTATTACGGCGGGTGCGAGAACGTCGACGTCGCCGAAGAACTTGCGATCGAGCGCGCCAAGAATCTGTTTAAGGCTGAACACGCCAACGTTCAACCGCATTCGGGTGCCCAAGCAAACATGGCGGTCTATTTCGCCCATCTCAAACCTGGAGACACCGTGTTAGGTATGAACCTAGCGCACGGCGGGCATCTGACCCACGGACATCCGCTGAACTTCTCCGGTCAACTCTATGAAATTGTGCCCTACGGTGTCCGCCAAGAGGATGAAAGAATTGACTATGAAGAGTTAAATCGCCTAGCGCGGGAATATCGTCCGAAACTTATCGTTGTTGGAGCAAGTGCGTATCCCCGTTTAATTGATTTTGAACGAATTCGCAATGTGGCCGATGAGGTTGGGGCCGCGATGATGACGGACATGGCCCACATCGCAGGTCTAGTAGCAGCCGGTATTCATCCTAGTCCTGTTCCTCATTCAGACTTTGTCACTTCGACTACTCACAAGACACTTCGTGGTCCGAGAGGAGGTTTAGTGCTTTGCCGTGGCGAACATACTAAGAACCTCAATCGCTCTCTGTTCCCTGGTGTGCAAGGGGGCCCACTGATGCACATAATCGCAGCTAAAGCGGTGTGTTTTAAAGAGGCGAGTGACCCCGGATTTGCGGAATATCAAAAACGTGTAGTGGCTAACGCCAAGCGCTTGGCGGGTTCTTTAGCATCTTCTGGTTTCAGACTTGTGAGCGGAGGGACTGACAATCATCTGTTGCTCGTTGATGTCTTCTGCAAAGGCTTAACGGGAAAGGTGTCCGAAGAAGCCCTTGGACGAGCTGGGATAACTGTCAACAAAAACGCGATTCCATTTGATGAAAACCCTCCGATGATCGCTAGTGGTATCAGGCTCGGCACCCCGGCAGTAACAACACGGGGCATGGGCAAACCAGAAATGGATAAAATCGGAGAGCTCATCACTCGAGTTTTGGCTGCACCAGACGATGATCAAGTAGCAACTTCCGTCCGGTCTGAAATTAGAACCTTGTGTCAAGAGTTTCCACTGTACCCCGATCTTTCGTAACAAACCCGAAGCCAAATACGAAGGTGTCCAACTGGCGGACCGAGAAATACACCGTGGAAGGAGAATAATCAGCCGCAACAAACGGCTATGAATAGCGAAAGTAACACGCCAGCTGAAAGGCTAGCGACGATATTCGGAAACGACGGACCTCTCGCCGAGACGCTGCCGGCATTCGAACCACGTCCCGGCCAACACCAAATGGCGACAGCAGTGGCTGATGTGTTTGAAAGCGGCGGTGTCTTACTCGCCCAAGCAGGAACTGGTACCGGAAAAACCCTCGCCTACCTAGTTCCTGCGGTATTAAGTGGCAAGCGAGTTCTGATCTCAACCGGCACTAAGAACCTTCAAGATCAGATTTATTACAAGGACCTTCCCACTCTTCGAGATGCCTTAGGTAATTCTTTCACGACCACTTACATGAAGGGCCGGGCAAACTACTTATGTTTACATCGATTCAGTGACATTCACGATAGTTCAGAATCTCGACCGCCGGTAGAGCGTGCCTACCTTGAAGTTGTTGGCCAATGGGCAGGACAGACCGATACGGGAGACCGCGCAGAATTGGAAGAGTTACCAGACGACGTTCCACTCTGGAATGAAATTTCAGCAACGTCGGAAAATTGTATTGGATCGGACTGTCCAGACTACGACCAATGTTTTATTACCCGGATGCGACAACGTGCGAGCGAATCGGATATCGTCATCGTCAACCACCACCTCTTTTGCGCCGATGCCGCCGTCCGGAAAAGTGCTTACGGGGAAGTAATTCCGAGCTGCAGTTACACCGTGATCGATGAAGCTCATCAACTCGAAGACGTAACCACCCAGTATTTCGGTGTCGTTGTAAGCAACTTTCGACTAGAAACACTAATCAACGACGTAAACCGTTTTCTTTTGTCGTTACCTGAAAACAACGCCCAAGCCAAGAATGAAATCCAGACGACAATCAATAAAACTAAAGACTTGGCAAAGAAGTTCTTTTCGTCGCTGATACTCCTAGACACGAGAACAGACCGAAGTCGGATCACAGCTAATACGCTCTCACCCATCGACGACTCAGCGCGTCAACTGATTGCTTCACTCGGGACATTACACTCTGAGCTCAAGCAGACTACCGAACAATCTGAGGATCTTGTCGATCTAACGCATCGCATAGACGATCTACGTGCCCAGTTAGAATTTCTCTTAGATGCAACCGACCCAGACTATGTATATTTTCTTGAGATCAGAGGTAACGGCGTCTTCCTTCGTGCATCGCCAATCGATGTGTCGTCAATCGTTAGCGAAATCTTAATACAACGATACGAAGGAATCGTTTTAACCTCCGCAACATTAGCGGTAGATGAATCATTTGACTACATTCGAGGTCGACTTGGAATTATAGATTCGTTCGAAATTAACCTGCCTTCCGAGTTCGACTTTCGCCAGCAATCTGTGTTGTACCTACCAACTGAAATGCCAGACCCGAGGACTGAACGGTTTCCCTTATTTGTAGCTGATGAACTCAAGCGACTTCTAGACGTAACGAAAGGACGCGCCTTTATCTTATTCACGAGTTACTCTAATCTCTATGCCGTACAGAATCACCTTAGCGGCAAGTGTCCTTATCCCCTATTAACTCAGGGTTCGGCACCGCGGACAGCGCTACTCCGAGAGTTCCGTAACACACCCAACGCAGTCCTACTCGCAACCTCGAGTTTTTGGCAAGGGGTCGACGTGGTCGGCGAAACTCTTAGTTGCGTCGTTATTGACAAGCTGCCATTCGCGTCACCGGGAGATCCTATTGTCGCGGCCAGAATGGAAGCTATCGAAACACAAGGTGGCAATGCATTTAATGACTACCAATTACCTTTGGCCATTCTGACTCTGCTGCAAGGTTTCGGTAGACTAATCCGCCATCGCCACGACAGAGGCATTCTGGCGTTACTTGACCCCCGTATAAAGACTAAAACGTATGGTCGGCGTTTCCTTGCCAGTCTACCTCCGTCACCCATTACACACGACTTGGAAACAGTCAAAGCTTTCTTTAATGGCGACGACAAACAGTTTGAGACAATAACTGACGGCAGAGGAAGTCTGCGGTAGACTGAAACAAATGTTTTACGCACGTGTCTTGGCTGTCGTTGGCATCCTGACCATTTCTATGGACCCCACAATCTCCCAAACCAGCGGCACTGTTCAAGGCGTTGTTGTTGACGCCCAAGGCCAACCGATCAATGAAGCAATGATTTCTATCAATAACCTTCAAGGTGCTGATACCGCAGAGACCCAGACATCCGCCGATGGTCATTTTAGCTACAGCAGTGTAATCCCAGGTGTCTACACCATAACCGCATCGAAAAACGAGTTAGGTGGTGAAGTATTCAGGATTCGGGTCCGAGAGAATCGCACGGTTTCGGTAAATTTTGAACTCACACCTGGCCAACGCGTAGCAGCGTATCTCGGCGAAGCCGGCCAACGAGAAGCCTTATCACGTAACTTCGCGGCTGGCATTGAGGCAAGTCGATCGGGAGATTATGAAATCTCTGTTGAAAGCTTTCTCAACACCCTTAAACTCAGCCCAACCTGTCTTGAATGTCATTTTAATCTCGCGATTTCATACACAGAATTGGGCCGTTTCACTGCTGCTGAATCTGAATTTCGTGAAGTTCTTAACCTCCGGCCTGACTATGCAGCTGCCTACTACGGTCTTTCCAGCATCTATACTCGACTTGGCCGCGATGCCGAAGCCGCTGAAGCGAGAAGTGAAGCCAATCGTCTGGCCCTTGAGCGAGTCGCGATCGGCCGCGCCCAAGCTGAGGACGCCGTCTCAAGGGGGCTGAGCTTTTTCAACGCCGGTAACATCAGTGACGCTATCACCAGATTCGAAGCTGCGGTTCAATTAGATTCCAGCTTTAGTACCGCCTACTATTGGCTGGGGGTTTCACTAGAAGAAATGAGGCGAAACGGTCCGGCCAGATTAGCACTCCAGCGATATCTCCAACTTGCAGCGGATGGCGATTTTGCAGCTGAGACTAGACAACGTCTCGAAAACCTAGGTCCTTAATTGTTGTGCTCCCTACTAAGAACTTAACCGACACCATCGCCGTTAATGTAGCGCGCGTTAAGGAGCGTGTCGCTCACGCGGCCGCTAAAGTCAATCGTGACGCTACGAACATTACAGTCGTTGCGGTGTCCAAGAAATTCGGACCAGAAAGAGTCACAGCTGTCATCTCAGCTGGCCTGACAAACTTGGGAGAGAATCGAGTTCAGGAAGCAATCCAAAAAATAGATGCCGTGGATCCTATCGGTCATTTGGGTCTCACATGGCACTTGGTGGGTCACCTACAATCAAACAAAGTCCGGAAGGCTGTAAATAGTTTTTCCTGGATCCATTCAGTTGACAGCATTGAACTCCTGCAACAACTTGAAGATGCAGCACACCTCGCAGGAACTCGACCGAATCTCCTAATCCAAGTAGCCCTTGCGGACGAAGCCACTAAGCATGGAGCATCGATTGATCAAACACGCAGGATTCTTGAGGTAGCAAAGGACTGTGCTTCGGTCAAAGTCCGTGGACTTATGACATTGCCACCGTTCTCAGAAAATACCGAAACAACCAGAATCTTCTTTCGCCGGCTTCACCAACTTCGTGACCAGCTTGTGCAAGACGGTATCAGTCCGATGTTATTGGAAGAATTGTCAATGGGTATGAGCAAAGACCTTGAAGTCGCAGTTGAAGAAGGCGCCACAATTGTTCGAGTCGGCACGGCTATCTTCGGATTACGACCTAGATAAAACATCTGTTCAACCCAATTGGTGGAACATTCGATTCCACCGAGTGCCGCTGAAGAAATTTATGATTGTGGAGCCAAGTCGCCGGATTGTTGCTCGTAGACCAGTCTGTTCAATCAGTGGTTGATTTCCCTTGTACGACCAATAAATCATCATAGCCTTACCCTTGATATAACTTGCTGGCAACGGGCCCCAGAATCGACTGTCCTCAGAATTGTCTCGATTATCACCCATCATGAAATAGTGATTCTGGGGAATGGTGATGGGGCCATAATTGTCACGCCTGTCCAGCACAACCGCCCCAGATTCCAATGCCGGCAACTGGTCTCCCAAGTACGGTTCCTCGAGTCTCACACCATCAATGTATACCTGCTTTCGACGAACCTCAAAATTCTCACCCGGAAGACCGATAACGCGCTTTATGAAGTCCCGCTCGGGTTCCTGCGGGTACTTAAAAACCAAAATGTCCCCACGCTGGACATCCGCTTCTGGCAGTAGCACTCGCTCAAAATCAGTCACGACCGGCCCAAAAACGAATTTGTTTACTAACAAATGGTCCCCGATAAGCAAATTTTGCTCCATAGAACCCGTAGGGATCTTAAAGGCCTGCACAACCCACGTTCGAATAAACAATGCCAGAATCACGGCGATGACAATTGACTCAAAATACTCTCGAATTGTAGATTTTCTAGACCGGTCGGCTGAACTCATGATTCTGTTCCAATCTTGAGTACCGCCAAAAAAGCCTCTTGCGGAATTTCTACTCGACCAACCCGCTTCATCCGCCGTTTCCCTTCCTTCTGTTTTTCCAGTAGCTTTCGCTTTCGAGTGATGTCTCCTCCATAACACTTCGCGAGCACATTCTTACGAAGTGCGCGGACCGTCTCACGTGCAATGATTCGAGTACCGACAGCAGCCTGGATCGCCACATCAAAAAGCTGACGGGGAATTAACTCACGCATCTTGGTAGCTAAAATTCGTCCACGCTGAAACGCCATGTCTCGATGAACAATGACCGACAAGGCATCGACGGGTTCACCATTTACCAAAAGATCAAGTCTCACGAGAGGGGATTCCCAATACCCAGTCACTTGGTAGTCGAGCGAAGCATAGCCTCTCGAGACTGTCTTAAGTCGATCATAGAAGTCGAGGACAACTTCGTTAAATGGCATCTCATAAGAAATCATGACCCGATTAGATGCATGATATTCCAAAGTCTTCTGAACCCCTCGTTTCTCCTGACACAGAGTCAAAATAGCTCCAACATAGTCCACTGGAGTGAGTATCATGGCGGTAATCACGGGCTCTTCAACTTTGGCAATCTTACCAGCGTCCGGAAGCTTTGCCGGACTATCAATCTCGGTCACCTCACCGTCCGTTGTTGTTAACCGATACAACACCCCTGGGGCAGTGGTCACAAGAGCCATATCAAATTCTCGCTCAAGCCGCTCTTGAACAACCTCCATGTGCAACAACCCTAGGAAGCCGCAACGGAACCCGAATCCGAGCGCACCGGAAGTCTCAGGTTCAAAGAAAAATGAAGAATCATTTAATCTGAGTTTCTCCAAGGCTTCACGTAGTTCCGGATACTGGTGACTCTCAACCGGATATAGACCAGCAAAAACCATCGGCTTCAATTCCATGAACCCAGCCAGCGGTTCCGCTGTCGGACGCGTGCTTTCCGTAACCGTGTCACCGATCTTTGCGTCACCTACGTTCTTAATACCAACTATGACGAAACCCACCTCACCCACACCGATGGATTCCATGGAAACTGGTTTAGGTGAAAACACCCCAACCTGTTCGACCTCGTAATCCCGTGCAGAAGCCATAAATCGAACTCTCATTTTCTGGCGAATTTCGCCATCAATAACGCGAACCAGAACCACAACTCCTCGATACTCGTCGTACCAAGAATCAAAAATCAATGCTTTAAGAGGACTTCGTGGTTCACCCGTAGGTGGAGGCACACGACTGACGATCGCTTCCAAAATATCGTCAACCCCTTTTCCTTCTTTTGCACTAGCGTGGATCGTGACTGATGAATCAAGGCCAACAAGATCCTCAATCTGCAGGGACACTTCCTCAATCTGCGCGCCCGGCAGGTCTATCTTGTTGATGACCGGAATGATCTCTAGGTTGCCATCAACCGCAAGGTAAGCATTCGCAACAGTCTGTGCCTCGACACCTTGGGAAGCGTCTACAAGTAGCAGGGCACCTTCACAAGCAGATAGTGACCGAGTGACCTCATACGAGAAGTCTACGTGTCCAGGAGTATCGATTAGATTCAGTATATAAGTTTGACTGTCACGGGCTGTGTAAGAAAGCCGGACCGTCTGCGCCTTGATCGTTATTCCCCGTTCGCGCTCAAGATCCATGCTGTCAAGTACCTGAGCCTCCATCTCACGAGGTCTCAACGCTCCAGTCGCTTCTAACAGCCGATCGGCAAGCGTGGATTTGCCATGATCGATGTGCGCAATAATGGAGAAATTTCTTATGCGACGATGTTCCATCAACTATTCAGCAAGGATTCTCGCCGATTCGATCTCTACAATTACCGGCGGTCAAGTTGAACATAAGCCTGAGGATACTCCAGACCAATGTACTCGGCGCGCGGTCGAATTAAGCGATTGTTGGAATATTGTTCCAAGACATGAGCGGTCCACCCTGACACCCGACTCACTGCAAATAGCGGCGTGAACAAAGCAATAGGAATGCCAAGTAAATAATAAGTCGACGCCGAATAAAAATCGACGTTTGCATCAAGCTGTTTTTCAGTTTTCATAACAGCTTCGATGCGTTGTGATATTTCAAACCAACGATTATTCCCAGTCCTCTCCCCCACTTCTCGCGACATACGACGAAGATGGGTAGCCCGTGGGTCTTCGGTTCGATAAACACGATGTCCAAATCCAGGTACCTTTTCCTTTTTCTTCAATTTTTCACGAATCAATTCGTCAACACGGTCGTTGTCAGCGGCCTCACCAATCCCCAGTAACATCTGCATGACAGCGGCGTTAGCACCACCATGTAAAGGACCTTTCAGCGCTCCAACACCCGCAACAATCGACGAATACAAATCGCTTAGTGTGGCGGCCGTGACCCGGCCAGCGAACGTCGAGGCATTCAACTCGTGGTCAGCATGAAGAATCAACGCAACATCCAAGGCCCGAGCCTCTACGGCGGTAGGCCGCGTTCCATTCAGCATCAATAAAAAGTTTGCTGCGTGACCTATTACGGGATCCGGTTCCACCATGTTGGCACCAGCTGACAAACGGCCATAGGTTGCAACTAGACTGCCCATTCTTGCTGTAAGTCGAACAGCCTGCCGATACCTAGATTCGGAAGAATCATCTTCGGCTTCTCCGTCAAAATGAGACAGTGCCGACACTAGTGTTCGCAGTCCTCCCATGGCGTCAGTGCTCATGTCGATCGGAAGCGATCGCATCAACCGAATGATTCCGTCAGGGAGCAACCGCGCCGCGGCCAACTGTGATTGCAGATCGCCAAGTTCTCCACGAGTAGGAAGACGGCGATGCCACAGGAGAAAACAGACTTCCTCAAAGGTCGCGTGTTGAGCTAATTCGTGAATGTCGTAGCCACAATAAGCGAGCACTCCCTTAGCACCGTCGATATCACAAATCGTTGAAGATGTTGCCACAACACCTTCAAGTCCAGCCGTCGGTGGAGAAGTGTTTATGGTTGTCATATTTTTAACCGGCCACCAGAACTCAAACCTATAATGTCGGCACCAAATTCAACGACGTAGTCTATCGCAAGAAACCCGGTATCGAGACAACAGAAATTCAGTAAAAGATGTTGAAATCATTCCCCAGTAATCAGTAGTCGAGCAGAAACGTTACGCTTGAAAACTTGCTGTAAAAGTGACTTCAAGCCGATGTAAAGAAATCCTGACTGGAAGAGTATGAGAAATGGCAGTGTCATCAAGAGCCCATGCGAAACCGCATAGACGATACCCGCCGTGAAATATAGCCCTAAACAGACCTCGACGATAGGTTGTGCAACAGCAACCTGACGATATCCCTTGGTTAACCACTCATCGCCTTGACCTATAACTCCATATTTTGGGGTTCGTCTAAAAGTTGTCTTTCTCTCCATCCAAGTGCCGACTACAGCCAGAGTGTTGTTTACGGACAGACCAATACCAATCGCCATAGCCGCAGGTATGTAGCGCATCTGCGCCACCCAATCGTCCCGAACCACCTGCTGGCTCACCGCGTAAAAATTAACAATTGACAGAGTGGCAGCACAAAAAATCGGCACGTCAATCAATAGAACCGATGGAGCTGAAATCATATTTCGCACAACTAGGGCCGGAACCATAACAAGTGACAAAATTAGCATTAGAGGATGGTTTAAGTTCGCAGTCAGATGAAAAAAAGCTTCTAACTTAACGCGACTCGGGATGCGAGCACGCAACAACTTCGGCAAGAGCTTGAAACCCGTTTGGATTGACCCTCTCGCCCATCGATGCTGCTGTGTCTTGAAACCCGACATCTCAACAGGAACCTCGGCTGGTGCAACTAAGTCTTGCAAGAACACAAAACGCCAACCAGCGAGTTGAGCCCGATAGCTCAAGTCGAGATCCTCAGTCAGCGTGTCAGACTGCCACCCACCCGCTGAATCGATCGCCTCGCGACGCCAAACTCCGGCGGTCCCATTGAAATTAAAGAATAGACCGCCGCGATTTCTCGCACCGTGTTCCAAAATAAAATGGGCATCAAGAAACATTGCCTGCACACGAGTAAGGAGTGAGTAGTCCCGATTCAAGTGACCCCATCTTCCTTGGACCATACCAACCCTCGGGTCGTGAAAAGGCACCAAAACCCGCGAGAGAAAATCTGGTGGCGGAACAAAATCAGCGTCGAAAATTGCAATTAATTCGCCGCGGGCTTTCGTTAGCCCCTCCGCCAAAGCACCAGCCTTAAATCCTTCTCGATTGTTACGATGAAGATAGTGGATATCAAGGCCCCGAAGACTAGCTCGAACAACTGCGTTTTGAGCAATCTCCTGGGTCTCATCGGTAGAGTCATCGAGCACCTGCACCTCAAAACAGTCTCTTGGATAGTTCAAATTGGCAACCGCATTGACAAGGCGGTCGACCACATATTTTTCATTGTAGACGGGAAGCTGAACCGTTACAAAAGGGACTTTCTGGCGTCTGGTCGACTTCTCAAACAACACAACATCCTCACCTATGTCTCCTGCAACCGATTGCCGGTGTTTTATGTAAAGATACACAAGGTAACAGCGATGCAAACCAAACAGACTCAGACAGACAAGAACGACAAAATAGAGGCCGAGTAGCAAAGATACGAATGAAGTCATCGGCGGAACGTGAATGGATGAGTGGCGGTTACGATTCTTAGCTCAAGTTACATTTCGGTGGTCCACAAGTCAAACAGGCTAAATTAAACTGATAATAAACTTCAGCCTCATCGAATGAATCAACAATCATTGCGGAAAATTCTTGAACGAGTCGAAAACCGCGAGGTCAGCATTGACCAAGCACAAGACGAACTCGTCAATGTTCTAAAACACCAACCTTTCGAAGATATAGGCTTTGCCAGAATCGATCATCACCGCTCACTCCGCACTGGCATGCCAGAAGTGATCTATGGAGCTGGAAAAACACCGCACCAAGTAGCGGTGATCGCTGAGCGCCTTGTTGCGGCGGGACAAATACTGCTAGTTACACGGACAGACGAACCTACGTATGAGGCTGTAAAACGGGTTGTCCCCAATTCTAAGTTTCATTCGCAAGCTCGAATAATCACTTTGGAAGACTCAACACCGCAAACCGGAAAAGGCGTAGTCCTAGTAGTTGCAGCCGGCACTTCAGACCTCCAAGTTGCTGAAGAAGCTAGAGTGTCGTCTGAAACGTTAGGAAATCACACCGATTCTTTATACGACGTCGGAGTAGCAGGAATACATCGACTCTTAGCGGAACAAACGCGGCTTGAAGCTGCCCGAGTCATCGTAGCAGTAGCTGGGATGGAGGGCGCATTACCAAGCGTTATTGGAGGACTCGTCAGCATTCCGGTGGTAGCAGTTCCTACAAGCGTTGGGTATGGTGCCAATTTTGGTGGGCTGACTGCACTTCTTGGCATGTTGAACAGCTGCTCGTCTGGTGTAGCAGTCGTTAACATAGACAACGGGTTCGGTGGTGCAGCTATGGCAAGCATCATCAACCACTTAGACTCAGGAGGGGAGTCATGACCGAAGAAACGCTCCGGTTACTAGAGTTTGACCGGATCGTTGAAGCAGTAAGAAGCTTTGCCCAAACCCCCTTGGGCAAGGAAAAACTCGATACATTACATCCACTCACGGACCCCGGAAGTGTCCGAGTTGCTCTCGCTCAAACTACCGAAGGTGTCCGGTATCTGAAAGCCGACAATCGGTTCTCCCTCAAAGCAACTGCTGAAATAGACAAGGCGCTGACAGCACTAGCAGTGGAAGGACGTGCTCTCGAACCAAAGAAATTATTGGCGATAGTAGAGCTACTTACATCAGTTACTGTAGTTCGCCGCGCCATTACTCAAGCTTCAGGTGGCCCTTTTCCCTCACTCCAAGCTGTGCTGGATGGATGTCAGTCGTTCAAACAAGAAATTTCACAAATTGTTGAAAAAGTCGATCCCGCCTACGGCGTCCTAGACAATGCATCGAAACAACTTAAGGGAATCCGAGACCGACTACGAAGACAACGCGATCGTTTACGAGGAATCCTGAATTCCTATCTGAAAAACAAAGAGACCAGTCAGTATCTGCAAGAGCAAGTAATTACAGAACGAAATGGCCGTTACGTCCTCGTACTAAAGTCCGAACACAAACACTCAATTCCGGGCATTGTGCACGCTAGTTCAGGAAGTGGTGCAAGCCTCTTTCTGGAACCACTGAGCACTGTCGATATAAATAATGAAATCGTTGCCATTGAACAGACAGAACACGTTGAAATTCAAAGAATTCTTCTTGAGTTGGCAAATAACTTACGTAAGAGAGCGGTCGATCTTAGGACCACATTGACAGCTGCAGCCGAAATCGATTTTATTCAAGCACGCTCATCGTTCTCTCTACTACTGGACGGCGTCGAGCCATCACTCTGCTCGGCAAGTCAAATTAAGTACCTCAAGGCCCGCCATCCCCTTCTGATTCCAGAGGTACAAGCCCGTTTGCAACCGATAGATCAAAGACCCGCCGGCAAACCAGTTCCTAACGATGTAGTAATTGACCCGCCGAACAACACCCTCGTGATTACGGGTCCCAACACGGGCGGAAAAACGGTCGCACTCAAGACCGCCGGACTGCTTGCATTAATGGCTCAAGCCGGACTACACATTCCTGCCGATCACGGTTCAATGACACCCGTATTTCGAACGGTTTTCTCAGACATCGGTGACGAGCAATCAATTTCTGACAGCTTGTCGACGTTCTCCGCTCACATAACCAACATCATCTCTCTAGATAGGCGGCTAAAATTACCTGCACTAGTCTTACTTGACGAAATCGGAACAGGCACAGACCCAATAGAAGGTGGTGCACTTGCCACGGCCATTGTCGATCACTTTCGGCAACGTGGCACATTAATTATTGTCACAACACACAACGATGCCTTGAAATCCTATGCTTCGACAACACCAAGTGTCGTCTGTAGCGGCATGGGTTTCAATGCTGAGACTTACGCACCAACATATCAACTTCTCTACGGCTCTCCAGGACGGAGTCTCGGTCTTGAGATCGCTGCGCGCCTAGGTATGCCTGAGTCAATTATCGATGCGGCAAAACGGAAACGGGGCTACAGAGAAACTCAACTTGCCGAACAGCTTACGAAGGTCGACGAAAATCTGCAACAAATCGAAACAGAACGAAAGCAGTTGTTCAAAGAACGGCAGCAGCTGACGACCACGCGTGATCAACTGATTTCGGATCGTCGAGCTCAGGAAATGCGCGAGGCCAGCTTCAAGGAACGAATGGCTTCACGTCTGAATATTCATGTGCGAGAGGCGCGTACGGAAATTGACGCAATTGTTCATGACCTTAAATCAAAAGCGTCCGAACTCGCACGTGCCAGAACCCAAACACCTTCTGGCGACCAGACCGGTCTTTCAACCGGAGACGCCGGACAATTACGAACTACCGCCACTCGTGCCATCAGTCGCATTGCAGCGAAAGCTACAACTTTTGCGGACTTAGGAGAGTTCAGCGATGATAGCCACACATCTGAAGCGGGAAAGTTTTTTACATGTGCGAAACCGCCTGAGATTGGAGAAATCGTGATCGTAGACGTTCTCGGGATCAAAGGGCGTATGCTAAGCCTAAACAATGGCCAGGCTGAGGTTGACGTGCTGGGTAAACGCCTTCAAGTTAAAGTCCAGGAACTTCGCCCCGTGAACCAAGAGGAAGCCGCTTCGACATCTCCAGATACGCCAACTGGCGGTGTGACTGTCATCGCCAACACAATTCAAGGAGACCTCAGCGACCTTAATGTAATTGGCTGTAACGTTGAAGAGGCACAAGAAACAATTGAAAAACATCTTGACCGAGCAATACTCCAAGAGCAGCAACGAATTCGCATAATCCATGGCCACGGAACAGGTCGACTTAGGCGTTCAATTGGAGATCTACTGAAAAGACATCCCCAAGTTGTTCGGTTTACGCCAGCACCACCAGAACAAGGCGGAAGTGCCGTCACCCTGGTGGACCTTAAGGATTAAAGGTGGGACGATTTCCACAGGGGTTTGTCGACGATCTTAAGTTACAAGCGGACATAGTGCAGGTGATCCAAGAATATGTTCCACTAAAAAAATCAGGGGCAACCTTTAAAGGACTTTGCCCATTTCATAATGAGAAAACACCGTCATTCAATGTTAACGGTGATAAGGGTTTCTTTCACTGTTTCGGCTGCGGAATAGGCGGTGACGTCGTCAAATTTATCGAACTCCAAGAGAAACTCAACTTTCCAGAAGCAGTCCGTCAACTTGCACAACGGTTCAGTGTTGAAATTCCTGAACCAGCTGATTTAGAACACGATATTGCTGCGGAAGCACGTCGAGAAATTTTGCTTACTCTTCATGACTCGGCAGCAAGTTATTTTCAAGAACAACTCAACGCGCCTTCTGGTCGGTATGCACGACGTGTGCTCGAGCAGAGAGAGATCACACCAGAGACCATAAAACGTCTGGGGCTAGGGTATGCTCCTCAACAGCGGGAAGCGTTGACGAATCGGCTACTTGCTGCGGGTCATCAACCAGACCTAATTTTGGCAAGCGGTTTGGCTATTCAAAGAGAAGGAAACAAGTTAATCGATCGGTTTCGCAATAGACTCATGATTCCCATCTGTCGGACTAGCGGTTCGGTAATTGCATTTGGTGGTAGAGCTCTAGAAAGCGGACAACAGCCCAAATATGTTAATTCTCCAGAGACTGAACTCTACACGAAAGGCCGTACGCTCTATGGCCTGCATCTGACGAAGGACGCGATTCGACGCCTTGGATACTCTGTGATGGTAGAAGGCTATTTTGATTTTGCACAAGCAATGCAAGCTGGAGTAGCACCATTAGTCGCCACCTGCGGCACAGCAGTAACCAACCACCAGACGCGACTACTTAAGCGATTTACTCCAAAGGTAATCCTAAGCTTCGACTCAGACACGGCCGGCCAAAATGCTTCGACTCGTTCGGGAGAACTATTAGTCTCAGAAGGACTTCAGGTCAATGTAGCTGTTTTGGACAAAGGCGAAGACCCAGATACAAGTGTGCGGCATAGAGGTCCGGCACATTACATAAAGCAGTTAAAAGAATCCACACCGTACCTTGAGTTTGTCTTAGACCGGGCCTCTAATCGTTACGATTTTTCAAGCGATCAGCAAAGACGTGCATTTCTCACAGAAATGCTTAGTATTGCAGCCAAGATTCCAGATGCTGCATCCCGGGACCAGTTTGCGGATAAACTGGCACACAAGGCGCGAGTCTTAGAAGACGTCGTTCGAACCGAGATTCGACGAGCCGCGGTGGCACGACGAACGAAACTTACCGTAGAGACTCCTGACTCGGTGACTAGGATAACGCCGGCAGAACGTGGAATCCTCTGGGCGATAATGTGCAACACTTCGGAAGCACAAGAAGTAATTGCAGAATTGGATCCTGAGGATTTCGACGGTTTGACAACATCGCCGATCTTGCAGGTCGCGAAAACCTTAGTCGACTGGCCTGTCAACTCGATCAATCAGGCTCTACTCGACAGAGTAACTGACGAACAAGCCGCACTTACCAGTCGAATCGCCTCTGAACCTGAAGCACCAGCGCGGATATATGATTGTGCAATTGAATTAAAACGACTTCGCTTGGAACGAGAACGACACACGCTCCAGAGTGAAATCGACCGGAGGCAATTAAAAATAACAGCAGAGCAATCTGAAGACGAACTTGTAAACGACTTACTTAAGCGTAAACACGACTTATTGCAGCGCATTGCAGCGTTAGAAGAGTAGAATAATCGACTAGCACTCGGCTCTAACTGGCCTTCTTCGCGTTATTTGACGGTCTAACGATTTAGGGAGAACACCTTGTCGCTTGAAGAGAAATACGACGAGATTCGCCAACTAATAATCATCGGCAAGGAAAAGGGTTATCTACTGTACGAAGAAGTGAACGATGCTCTTCCAACAGACCTCACCTCTTCCGAAGACCTCGAAGATCTCTTTGGTTTACTAGGCACTACCGGTATTGAAATCGTCGACTCAGAAGACCAATATCGAGAAGAAAAGCTTCTTGACAGAACTGTTAAAGAAAAAAACACTGCTGAAACCGAAGTTGTACCGGCTGCCATCGATAAAACAAACGATCCGGTAAAGATGTATCTGAGAGAAATGGGTACTGTCCCACTCCTTAACCGTGAGGGTGAGGTAGAAATCGCCAAGCGGATTGAACGAGGCAAACTGGCTGCACTAAAATCGATTTCCCGAGTGCCGGCTGTCTCAAAGGTGATCATCCGGCTAGGAGAACAACTTGAAACTGGCGAGCGAACAATTCGAGAGCTTGTCACATTTAAGGACGATGAATTAACTGATAGCCGGATCGCCGACCGAACAAGGCAAATTCTTCGGCAGATCGATACCATTCAAAAAAAGCGAATAGAAGTTGACAGGAAAACAATCAAACTCAATACCATTTCAAAACGAGACCGGAGAAGATACCGGCGAGCATGGTGGCGTGTAGGGCGGACACGGATTGAACTCTCTCAACTAATTCGGCAGATCGAGTTCACTGATCCAGTCAAACGTAACCTAACCAATGTGATCAAGAAATCAGTGGAACGTATGAAGCGTATCCAACACGAGATCGATTTTTTGAATCGTAAAGTCAAGGACAAAACACAACTGAGGAAAGTAAAGGGCGAAGAACAAAAGAATTTGATAAGACGGCTCCGTGAACAACGAAGGGAACTGCGAGTTCGAGTAGACGATCTGGAAACAACACCCGAGAAACTAGACCATACCCTTTCAGTTGTGATGCGGGGAGAGCTGGAAGCCGAGGACGCAAAACAGGAATTGGTCGAGGCCAACCTTCGATTAGTCGTTTCTATTGCAAAGAAATACACCAACCGCGGGTTGCAATTCCTTGACCTTATTCAGGAAGGGAACATCGGCCTAATGAAGGCCGTCGATAAATTTGAATATCGCCGGGGTTACAAGTTCTCTACCTATGCTACTTGGTGGATTCGGCAAGCGATCACCCGCGCAATAGCAGATCAAGCAAGAACCATCCGTATTCCGGTTCACATGATTGAAACGATTAACAAGCTAATCCGAACATCACGGTCATTAGTCCAAGAGTATGGACGCGAACCAACTTCCGAAGAAATCGCCGAGCGGATGGATATTCCCGTCATAAAAGTTCGAAAGGTTTTGAAGATTGCCCAAGAGCCGATCTCCCTAGAAACACCTATCGGTGATGAGGAAGACAGCCACTTGGGCGATTTTATTGAGGACAAGCAAGTTATATCGCCTGCAGAAACCGTTATCAGCTTAAGCCTAAAAGAACAGACTGACTCAATCTTGAAAACGTTGACACCACGGGAAGAGAAAGTGATCAAGATGCGGTTCGGAGTCGGAGAGAGAAGCGAGCATACCTTAGAAGAAGTAGGTCAGAATTTTGCGGTGACACGTGAACGAATCCGTCAGATCGAGGCCAAAGCCCTACGAAAACTCCGACATCCCTCACGAAGCCGAAAACTGCGAGCTTTTCTCGACGATGGACCTAGCGGGTAGTCAGGGCCCATAGCTCAGCGGTCAGAGCCGCCGGCTCATAACCGGCTTGTCCCAGGTTCGAATCCTGGTGGGCCCACCATTTCTTGTTATGTTTATCTTCCTTCAAAAATTAGAATCACAACTTCGATTCACCCAGGCTCAACCTGATTAGACGAGTCTCACGTGCCATCATCCTCAAGCAAGATCGTGCTAGTATCTGATTTTGAATGATTGCCCGCTTGCTAGCACTCTATCGTGTGACTCAACACAGAACCTCAGGCTGCCGAGTCACCCAGGCCTCACAAACCACAGCGCCCCGTTTATCCGGGGATTTTTTTTGCCCATCAGGACAAACACGATGCTACCCGAGCTCGAATATTTAATCCGGCTTCAACAACTTGAAAGTAGATCCACAGAGACTCGTGAGCAGATCGATAATATTCCAGTAAAACTCGAACACTTAGAACTACAGATTGCAGAACGCGTTAAGGAAGTTGAAAATGTAAATCAAACCTTAGAAAAACATCGAAACTCACGGGTTGCTTTGGAGAAGGACGTTGCCGAAATACAGAGTCGACTTAGCCGATTCAAAGAACAACTCATGGCAGTTAAAACCAACAAAGAATACCAAGCGATGCAAACAGAAATTTCGAATGGCGAAGAAGAGATGAAGCGCTTGGAAGACAAACTGCTTGAAAGAATGCTTGAAGGTGACGATCTGAATGGAAATTTAGAACAAGCGGAACAACTATTAGTAAAAGAACGAAATATTGTCGAGACTGAACGGTCACGTATCGAAAAAGAACAGATTGAACTAGAGCAACAGATCAGAGTAGTTCAGGTCGAACGAAACGAACTCGTTTCCCAGTTACCTACCCAAACCGTTGACCTGTTCGAGATGCTGGCACAAGGCCGCAAAGGCATTGCAGTAGTTGAGGCTGCCAATGGTCGATGTAACTCTTGCCAAGTAAGGCTACGGCCGCAACTTTTCAATAGCGTTCGCTCCAATAACGCGCTTATTCAATGCGAGAGTTGTCAGCGTATTCTGTATTTCGTTGAACCTCCTGACGAAACGGAATAATGGTACAAGCCACCGTAATTGCGTACATCGATGGAGGCGCGAGGGGAAATCCAGGGCCTGCAGGATATGGCGTTAGAGTCGAAACATCCGATGGCACATTGATCGAAGAACTGCACGGCTCGATTGGTGTGGCCACCAACAATGTCGCGGAATACAGTGCTTTGGTCGCCGCACTTACGTATCTTGATCAACAGGGTTTTCAAGACGTAACCATCAAGTCTGACTCCCAGCTACTAACCAAACAAATGCTTGGAGAGTACCGGGTTAGGAGTCCAGGCATATCCCCACTTCATCGAGAGGCATCGGCCCTAGTCCAACGTTTGGGTAATGTCCGATTCGAACATATCCCGCGTAACATGAATGCTGAAGCTGACCGCTTAGCCAATGTTGCGATGGATGTCAGCGCGGCTAGCCAATATCCAGTCCACCAAGCAGGCGTAGCCGCGACAGTAGGAACCCTTCAAGAAAGCTCTATCCTATCAATTGGCATCGATATGGAATCAATCAACCGCGTGAACAATCTGTTACAAAAATATGGCGAACGATTTCTTAACCGCATTTTCACCGAACATGAAGTTGACTATTCCCTACGGCGAAAATTTCCAGCTCAACATCTGGCCGCACGTTTCTGCGCAAAAGAAGCCACTATGAAGGCACTGGGAACAGGACGATCGTTAGGCGTGCTCTGGACAAGTATAGAAGTTATAAGAGTCTCAGGACCTCCTCGACTCAGGTTATACAGCGGCGCAGAAAAACGGTTCCAAGAATTAGGAGCTGAACGCTCACTGCTGACAATAACTCATACCGGCGATTTAGCGTTTGCCCAAGTGCTGTTATTGAAGGCGTAGTTCTCACTATTGTCAACGGGTGTTCTATCACAACACTACTTGCCAGATCGCGGCAGGAAGGCTGGCGTGTCAAGAGACGTGTCTAATTCTAGAACCTCACTAGGGTCATCGTCGTTGCTCTTTTTGTCGAGTGTGGACACTTCCTCAACATTAGAATTTTCAGAAGGCAAACGTCGAATAATGGCAATATCATCACCCACCGCTTGTGCCATCGGCGTTTCTGATTGCAATTCAGCATAGTTCCGTAAATCAACCGGTGTTGCATCTGGCGGTAAAGCTAATTTCGAATCTGACGGTGGCAAGCCAAATCCTGTTGCAATAACGGTAATTTTTACCCGGCCCTTCATAGAAGGATCAATCACCGCACCAAAGATAATATTGGCTTCATCATCGGCGGCTTCGGAGATTATCGTTGTTGCTTCGCTGACTTCAGCAAGGGATAAATCTGGTCCAGCCGTAACATTGACGATCACGCCTCGAGCTCCCTCAACTGCTGCTTCTTCTAGCAACGGGCTGGACACGGCTCGGTTAGCGGCATCTATTGCTCGCTTTTCACCTTCACCAATCCCAGTGCCCATTATGGCCAAGCCCATTCCCGACATGATTGTTGTCACATCTGCAAAATCTAAATTGATCAAACCAGGCATGATAATCAGGTCAGAGATTCCTTGTATCGCCTGATGAAGAACGTCGTCTGCACGAGCAAACGCATCTGGAACACTTGTTGTTGAATCGATCGTTGCGAGTAAGCGTTCATTGGGAATCGTGATTACTGTGTCTACAGATTCCTGTAGCTCCTCAAGACCACGGTTTGCTTGTGACTCACGCCGCTTCCCTTCAAAAGCAAAAGGTTTAGTTACCACCGCTACCGTCAGAGCACCAAGTTCGCTCGCCAAATTGGCTATCACTGGTGCCGCGCCCGTACCTGTTCCGCCACCTAACCCAGCCGTGACGAAGACCATGTCAGCTCCGTCAAGAGCCCCGATTAGCTGTTCGGTATCTTCAAGAGCGGCCTGGCGGCCGACCGTCGGATCAGCTCCCGCACCAAGACCTTTAGTGAGCTTCGCACCAAGCTGCAGCCGTACCGGTGCAGAGGCTTGTGCCAAAGCCTGAGCATCAGTATTAGCAACGATAAAATCGATGCCTTCAAGACCGGCCGCCACCATCGAATTGACGGCATTACTTCCACCACCACCGACTCCAATCACTTTAATGCTAGCTCCTGGTTTGAAGTCACTGTCCAGTGTAAGCCTCAGTTCTGGTTCTTCTTCAGAACGAAAATCATTACTCTGACTTGGTAAGTCTGGCATGCCTCACTTCTCCTCTCTACCAGTGGCTTGTGCTGGTTAAACCGATACCGAACACTAGCCAGGGCACCCTGTCTAAGCCAGTTTCGACTTCGCAAGCGATACACAAGATGTGCATTTTCAACATGTTTGAATTAAGTATTAACTCCTCATGACCCATTGCTAACAGCATCCGAAATCGTCACGAAGAAGACTCCTTGAACAACGATGCCAACCTAGCTGTAAACCGACCCCAAAAGGGAGACCGATTAGGTTGAACAACTTGATGGCGCCAGGCATACATTACTAGGCCGACTGACGTAGCAAACGCCGGAGTGTTCACATGATCGTTTAAACGGCCAAGCCCCTCAGGGTGTCCGCGCCGAACCGGTGAATCGAAAATCTGTTCAGCGATTTCTGGTATGCCATCCAACATACTAGCGCCGCCCGTCAGAACGATCCCAGAATTCAAAGCCCGTTCATAACCAGCTTTGTTAATCTCATCCCATAGTTTTTGAAAGATTTCCTCAGCACGAGGTTGAATACACTCTGAAAGTGTTCGTTTTAACATCACCCTCGGTTCGCGTCCGCCGACACTAGCCACCTCAACTGTTTCGTCTTCACTGACCAACGCCGTCATTGCACAACCAGACCGTCGTTTTGTTTTCTCCGCCTCAGGAATTGGGGTCCTCAATCCAATCGCAATGTCCTCGGTAAAATGGTCTCCACCCAGTGGGACCGTATCTGTGTGCCAAAGACTGCCCTTTTCGAAGATCGAAAACTTCGTTGTCCCTCCGCCGATATCTACAAGTGCAACACCCAAGTCCTTCTCGTCTGGACTCAACGCCGCTTCTGCAGCCCCTAACTGCTCCAGCACGGTATCCACCACCCCCACACCGGCTTTATTGACACAGTTCACCACATTCTGGCTGGTCGACATACTTCCAGTAACTACGTGAACATTGACTTCAAGACGGGCTCCAGTCATACCAACCGGGGCTCCTATACCGTCTTGCTCGTCAACGACAAAATCCTGTGGAAGGACATGAACTATCTCTCGGCCACTCGGTAAGTTCACTGTCTTGGCTGCATCGATTGCCCGTCCTACATCTTCTTTGGTAATTTCGCGGTTGCTACCAGCTACTGCTACAACTCCTCGACTGTTAAACGCTTTGACGTGCGCACCTGATAGCCCTAGGTGAACGAAGCCGATTTCAACACCAGCCGTTAACTCAGCTTCATCAATTGCTTTCTTAATCGACTCCCTCGCGGCATCCATTTTGACGATAGCCCCAGCCCGAATTCCTTCAGCATCTGCGAGGCCGACACCGACGATGTCAAGACGATCGTCGTCAGGAACTGGCTCCCCAACAATTGCGGAAATTCGGGAAGTCCCGACGTCAAGACCGACGATAAATTTTTCTCTACGCGGCACACATCCTCCGATAACTGGTCACTGAATCTCGACCTTCCTCGAATTACTCGACATAACCAGCTGCGCAGATTCGAAACCGGGTTCCGCGGGCCCAAGAAAAAGTCTTCGATCAAATCGAAAATCGATGTAGTCAATGTCTAAGACATGGCTACGAAGTGCCGGTAACAAATCAAGGTATTCTTGAAGTCGTTCGGCAAACTTCTCTTCTCCTAGGTATATCAGCGTTGGACTATCGTTCAGTAAAACAATGGCATTGTGGGGATCTGATACGTCGACCTGTGACACTTGTGACAATAGCTTGGGGTAAGGTTGTATTGAGAAAATCAGCTTCGAGGCAAGCTGTGCACGAATCTCGTCGACACCCCTCCCCGAACCGAGCAACAGACCATCAATGATCGGTAGATTGTGATCTGTCAGAGGTGCACCATGCTCAGCAATAACAGCCCCGCCACTATCTATAAGATAGAGGCGACCGCCCAACCTCGCTAAACCGACCGGGCTTCTTTCTTCTACGGTAACCTCTATCGTCGACGGTAAAATTCGTCTTAGCGTGGCAGTTTTTACCCAGCCAGAAGCCATCAAGTGCTGGCGATAAATGTCCAAATCTGCGGTCAGGATGTTTTGGTCTTCTAGCGGACCAAGAAGAGCCTGGATTTCACCTTGTGAAACATGGGTGTGACCTCTCACTGTAATTCTGTCGACCTGGAAAACTCCAGTGCTCCTAAACACACTTGGGAGAAAAAATGAGGTCAGTGCGACGCCGCTAATCAATACAATCCACAGGAATAGTCGTAATACTGTAAGCGCCGGCCGGTGTCGTCTGGACGGCTTCACATGCGCTCGGTGAAAGCGTCGATCAGTGCGTGCTTGAACTACCATTAAACAGCGCTCCCAACACACCGGGTGCGCAGAACTTCGGTTATTCGTGGTGGCAACATCCCAATCGATCCTGCTCCGAGTGTGACCACAACATCTCCTGACCGCGCATCCCTAGTAACAATCTCAACCGCTTCATCTAATGTTTTAGCGAGGCTCACGGGAACGTTTCCATACTTTGCAACTGCTTGAGCTACATCCACTGAGTTCGCACCAGAAATTGGTAGCTCGTGTGCTGCATACACCTCGGTTAGAATCACGTCGTCAGCCTTGGCTAACACCTCCCCAAAACGGTCTAGCAGACGATGTGTTCGACTGTATCGATGTGGTTGGAAAACAACGCGAAGTCGATGTGGCGCACGTAATCGAACGGTTTCAAGAACTGCCTCGATCTCGGTTGGATGATGTGCATAGTCATCAATGACGACGATACCGCCAACATCTCCACAAACCTGTAACCGCCGCTCGGCTCCTGAAAACGTTTTCAGCGCACTTGACAGACAATCATGCGGTATCATCAACTCACTTCCTACAGCAATAGCTGCCAGTGCATTCTCAACATTGTGCCGCCCCGGCGAGATCGTGCTAATCGCAATATGGTCGACCTTGACATCATCACGATTTATAACAACTCTGAAGTCGGAACGAGACGGCCCAAGCTTCACGTCAACCGCTCGAATGTCCGCTGACGTTTCATCGATGCCATAGGTCACGATACGTCCCTCAACCGTAGACAGTACGCTTCGCAGCCGAGAATCGTCGACGCAACCGAAAATACAACCCCGCTCGGCCACACTCTGCGCAAATGTTCCAAACGATCTCTCTAAATCTTTGATATTGCTATATGCATCTAGATGTTCATCATCAATATTGGTTAACACTGCCATTTCAGGAGAGAGTTCAAGGAATGACCGATCGCTTTCATCGGCCTCGACAATCATCAAATCGCCTCCACCAAATCTGGTATTACTTCCTAAACTACTTACCCGGCCACCAATGATTGCTGTTGGATCCAATCCTGCATTTTCAAGCACTACAGTCACCATAGCGGTCGTGGTAGTTTTGCCGTGAGAACCAACGACTGCCACAGTTCGCTTGAGTCTGGTTAGTTCAGCGAGCATCACACCACGTGAAACTGTAGGAATTCCCCGCTCAGCCGCTGCCAGTCTCTCCGGGTTGTTAGCAGGGATAGCCGCAGACACCACCACCAGATCCGCCGCGGACACATACCGGGCATCATGACCCCTGGAACAGTGAACTCCTAGACTCCCAAGACGTTCCGTAGCTGGTGACGATGACAAATCAGAGCCAGTAACCACGTACCCTAGCCTCAACAGGAGTTCAGCAATGCCACTCATGCCAGACCCACCGACGCCTACAAGATGCACTTGTTTAATATTCTTGAGCACGCTCGGTTTATTAGTCAGAGTTCAATTCTCCCGACCCAAAATTAGATGCTCCATTCGATCGACAATCTGAGCTGCGGCTTCAGGTGCGGCAAGGCAGAATGCAGAGCCAGCCAGACTCAAGCGACGATCGTTATCTACAACCAGATCTATCAGACGTTCCGCTAATATCTCTGGAGTCAAATCGGTTGGATCGATCACCTCTGCCGCCCCGTTCTTTTTGAACACCTCGGCATTACGTCGCTGGTGGTCATTGGCGGCGGCGGGATAGGGAACAAGGATTGACGGACGTCCGGCCGCTGCCAACTCAGCCAAAGTTGTAGCGCCGGCACGGCAGACCACGACATCTGCCTCAGACATCTCAGAATCCATATTGTTAAGAAACGGTTCGACCCGAACGTCAATTCCAACCGATTGGTAGGCACTGGCCACCATCTCAAAGTCGTCTTGGCCAGTTTGATGCGTCACACGGATCACGCCAATTGACTTCACGAGACTCGAAACTGCTTCAATCATGGCAACATTGATCGCATGAGCACCCTGAGATCCGCCGATGACTAGAATCCGTGGTTCAGACACGGTCCTCCGAGGTGGTGCCGACTCAAAAAATCCCGGGCGCACTGGATTACCGCTGACAAAACCCTTGTGCCCAAAACAACTCAACGTGTCTTGGTACGAAACGGCGGCAGCTCGCACAACCGCACCCAAGAGACGATTCGTAACACCTGGAACCGCATTCTGTTCAAGAATGAGCGTTGCAATCCGCTTTGTGGCAGCCAACAAGACAACCGGCCCCGAACTGTATCCGCCCAGTCCAACAACCAAATCAGGTTGGTAGCGACGTAACAGAACTCTCGCATCAAGAAACGCAGCCGGCAATGTTGTCACGCCCTTTAACACCGCGAACGGAGAGCGCCCCACAAGGCCGACTGCCCGAACTCGTTCAAATGAAAAGCCTTCCCTTGAGAGTACTTGCATCTCTAGAACACGTCCGGCTCCTACAAACGTCACTTCTGACATCGGATTTCGACGTTTCAATTCCCTAGCCACCGTAATACCCGGAAATAAGTGGCCACCGGTTCCCCCACCGGCAAACAACACGTTCAAACGTCGTTCCGTAACGGCCAAAATTTAAAACCTTCTTCTCGAATATCAGTTGCCGAGTCCTCATACCCTCGCCGAGGCTTGCTGGGAAATGTTCAGTAATACTCCCATCGCCAAAAGACTGACCAACATAGAGGATCCACCCGCACTGACAAACGGCAATGGATACCCTGTCGTCGGCATCAGACTTAGAACCACGCTGATATTCATGAATGCCTGAAGCGAGACCATCATGGTCAGCCCGAGAGCCAGCAATGATCCGAATCGGTCGGGTGCCAACATAGACACCCGCAATCCACGACACGCTATAACTAAGAAACATACTAAAAAGAACGATGCACCAACCAACCCTGTCTCCTCTGCAATAACGGCATAGATGAAATCTGTGTGAGGATCAGGAAGATAGAAAAGTTTTTGAACGCCCGCCATAATCCCTTGGCCGAAGACTCCACCCGTACCGACCGCAATCAACGACTGAATGATCTGAAACCCAGATCCCAGAGGGTCAGCCCATGGATCGAGAAACGTCACTAGTCGCTCACGGCGATAGGGCGCCCATACCAGCACAAGATAGAGCAGCGGACCAAAGATTACCGCCAACCCCACTATGTAGCGATAACTGAGTCCGGCCGTGAAAACCATCGCGGCGACAATCAACACCACCATTGCCGCTGTGCCATAGTCTGGTTGCAGAACAGTCAGAACCCCGATTGCGCCGACCACAATAGCAATTGGCAGCAAAGAATAAGAAACCTCGTCAATCCGTTTCATTCGGTGTTCAAGTACCGCGGCCGTAAACACAATAACTGCCACCTTGGCCAATTCTGAAGGCTGCACTCCAATACCACCGATCGCGAACCAACGTTGTGCACCATTAATCTCAGGCCCCACCAACTTAACCGCACAAAGTGCCGCTAACGAACAACCGAGTAATGTCCAGACAACAATCGGCTGTTTCAAATATCGGTAGTCAATACGCATTGCAGCCAACAGCAGACATAGTCCCAAGATCACCCAGGCGACTTGCCTGAACAGGTAATAGTACGGCTGCTCAAATCGGTCCAGTGCCAAGGCGTTCGAGGCGCTGAATACCATCACCACACTGCTACAAACCAGCAGCAGAACTGGTAAAAACAACCACTTGTCCGATTTCAGTTTTCGCGCCATACTCTGCGTTCACTTGGACCAACAATTAGCTGGAGGCTAAAGCTTTTAAGCCGCCAAACCGAAACAACGGTTGCAGATGAGTCGTCAGCAGTCATCAGCTAGCGCCTTGGGTGAAGACACTTGCCTCGCAGACCGGGGCAGCCTGCGTTCCCAGCGGCTTGCTCTCCATCGCACTCGCCAAGCTGATGACTGCTGACGACTCACCGTACAATCTAATTTTCCTTAACTTGAAGACGACCAACCTCTGCTTTGAATGCCCTCCCTCGCTCTGCATAGTCAGTAAACATGTCAAGACTGGCACACGCTGGTGCCAACAAAACCGTTCCTGATGGCCGCGCAACATCGAATGCCAGACGCACGGCATCGGCCAAATCATTTGCCTCCTCTAGTTCGATTAATCCGCCAAAAGCCTCTCTCAGCTGTGACCGGGATTCACCGATAGCGATCAACGCCTTTACTCTGGTCTTTAGAACTGGCCTAAGGTCCTTCAAGTCACCGCCTTTGAACCGTCCGCCCATAATTACGACAAGGTCGTGGTCAAAACACTCCATCGCAGCACGCGCCGATAAAATGTTCGTTGCCTTCGAGTCGTTAATAAACTGAACGCCAGCAACTTCGCCCACTGGCTCCAAGCTGTGAGCCAATCCGGTGAAAGACTCAACCGCTGCACACATTCCACGAGCCGAAATTCCCACGAAGGTGCCGACCGCCGCCGCCGCTAACACGTCACTCAGATGGTGCCGACCGGGCACTCGAACTGCTGAAACCGGTAGAAGCACACGGTCACCAGACCCTGTTCGATGCGCGACAACATCGCCCGCTACTACGACTCCTTCAGCGAGCGATTGGCTCACGGCAAACATCAAACGCTTTGCTCGACTACGGCGGGCAACTTCAAGAACATGTGGATCGTCAGCGTTGATTACAATCGCGTCCGAACTCGTCTGATTCGCAAAGATTCTGGCTTTTGCATCAACGTACTCTTCGTAATTCGCATGACGGTCCAAGTGATCAGGAGACAAATTCAGAAGAACCGAAATCCATGGGCGAAACGTTTCCGTCAACTCCAATTGAAAGCTACTGGCCTCGACTACATGAATTAGGTCCGGTGATGACATTTCGACCTGGCTACTCAATGGGGGACCGAGATTTCCGCCGACAAGCGCACGGCGACCATCGGCTTCTAACATGCGCCCCGTGAGAACAGTTGTTGTTGACTTCCCTTTTGTACCAGTCACCGCAACGACTCGACCGCGCAACCACCGCGCAGCCAGCTCGATCTCGCTAATAACAGGAGTGCCCTGACGGCGAACGCGATCAATCGCCAAGAGTTTTGGCGATACTCCTGGACTCAGAACGATCAACTCAGCACGCTGTAACGTCTCTTGGCGATGGCCGCCTAGTTCCAAAGTAATGCCAGATTTCCTTATCCGGTTCGCTCCAGCGATCGAGTCTTTAACATCAGTCAGAATGACTCGAGCGCCGCGTCGTACCAGCAGTTCAGCTGCGGCAACACCACTGTGGGCAGCTCCGACAACTACGACACGAAGTCCGTTAACTGAGTAATCACTCATACTTACATTCCGTTTTGATCAGCGAAGCTTCAACGTTGTCAAGCTAAACAATGCAAATACAATTGCCACGATCAAAAACCGAGTTATGACTTTAGGTTCGCTCCAGCCGATTAATTCGCAATGGTGATGCAACGGAGCCATCCGAAACACTCGTCGACCAGTCAATTTAAAGGCTCCAACCTGAACAATCACGGAAAGTGCCTCAAGAACAAAAACTGCTCCGACAATCGGTAAAAGCAACTCTTGCTTGATTAACAGCGCTACCGTTCCAAGAGCACCCCCAAGCGCCAAAGAACCAACATCTCCCATAAACACATCGGCCGGGTAGGAGTTGTACCAAAGAAAACCAAGACCAGCACCAACCAGCGACCCGCAAAAAATCGTTAGCTCCGCTGCTGGTGAAAAACGTACGAGGAGTAGGTACTCCGCAAACACTGCGTGACCGGTAACGTAAGCCAAAGCCGTAAAAGCCACCGCCGCAACCGTAAAAATACTGATGGCAAGACCATCCAAGCCATCGGTCAGATTTACCGAGTTGGACGCTCCAACCAGTACAAGTATCGCGAAGGGAACATAAAGCCATCCCAAATCTGGCATCAAACCCTTGAAGAAAGGAAAGATTAACTGAGTGTTATACAGCCCACTCTCGCTAAGGGCCAATAGAGACAAACCGACAGCCGCAGATACGACACATTGCCAGAACAGTTTGTAGAGAGGGCGTAACCCGTGGTGGGATTTGTGAACCACTTTTAAGTAGTCGTCGGCGAAACCAATCAGTCCGAATGCAATTGTAGAAACTATGGCCACCCACACGTACTTGTTGCGGAGGTCTACCCAAAGTAATGTTGGAGTAATCGCCGCAAAAAGAATTAACAAGCCACCCATCGTCGGAGTTCCGGCCTTGGGCTCGTGCGTCTCAGGTCCGTCCCCACGAACAATCTGGCCGATTTGAAGACGTCGTAACAACCGAATAACCCACGGGCCGACAACAATGGAAAATAGAAACGCTGTAATGCTTGCCGCTGCTGTTCGGAACGTAATGTATTGGGTGACATTTAGTAGGGACAGGTCCTTATGAAGTGGATAAAGTAAGTGATACAGCATCACCCACACTCCAACGTTAGGCGGTCTACAATTCGGTCAATGCCGATTCCGCGAGACCCCTTGACCAACACCAAATCACCGGATTGAATCAGTCCACCAATATGATTAGCTGCCTCCGCACTTGTGCTATACCTCAGGACGGAAGCACTGGGAAGTCCAGCTGCTATGGCCGCGTCAGCCAACGCATGTATAGGCTTTCCACCCACAACGAGTAAAATGTCAAATCTTCCAGAGACAACAAGGCGTCCACAATACCGATGTAACGCTTCTGAACGCTCACCCAATTCGAGCATCTCTCCTAATACCGCTATCCGCCGACCACTGACCCGACTTTGTCCGACTGCAAACAGAACCCGTTCCAACGCCAAGGGACTCGAATTGTATGAATCGTCAACGACTGTAATGTTTCCTAGACGGACAACTTGACCACGGTGGGGTTGTGCTTCGAAGCGCTTTACTCGGTCAAGGACCGTCTCCAGGGGAAGCTGAAACTGCAGCGCGACCGCAATTGCCGCCAAAACATTCGCGACACTGCCTTCGCCAAGCAACGGTGTCCGCAATGTGTGTGTACCTTGAACCGTTTCGACTTGAGCTTCCATTCCGTCTAAACCGAGGAAGCGTAGGCCCGTTGCTTGAATATTTGCGGGCACATCAACTCCGAATGTTGTGACCTCACCGGGAAAACTCTTGATGCGACTCATTACACGCGGGTCAGCAGCATTTACGATCAGATGGTGTTTCTCGGTAGCTCCTTCTAAAATTTCAGCTTTCGCGTCAGCAATCGCTTCAATCGACGAAAAGAACTGCGAATGAACCTCGGCTACGTTGGTCCACACTCGAATTTCAGGTTCCGCAATTTCAACAAGAGTTCGAATTTCCCCTGCGTGGTTCATGCCAAGTTCCACGACTGCTATTTCTGGTCGCCGGCGAAGCTCAAGTAGAGACAGTGGCAAACCTATGTGGTTATTTAGATTTCCTTTCGTCCGACTCACGTCGAAACCATCCGTCAACACCGCCGCCATTAATTCCTTTGTGGTCGTTTTACCCACACTCCCAGTTATTGCCACGACGCGTGTACCCGAAGCTCGCCGTACAAAACGACCCATTAGCTGTAATGCACGCACTGAATCCGGCACTACGATCACAAAAGGTTTCTCTTCCTCCGATACCGCCGTATCCTGAAACTCCAGAATCGACTTATCGCTTACGATTAGCCCAGCTGCGCCTTTACTTACGGCCTCCCGAATAAAGTGGTGTCCGTCAAATCGCTGCCCACGAATTGCCACAAACAAATCACCGCTGCCAACACGCCGACTATCGATTACCACGCCACGAACTTCGACATATCGGTGTCCGACCATTAACTGGCCTCCGACAACCTCACTCAATTCCCCAGAGCGAAGAACAACTGGCGGCACCGTCATCGACCTCTCATCCCACTCGCGAGTGAGACCGGCGACGGATCAACGCATTACGTGCGACGGTCACATCTTCGAAAGGCACAATTGATGTTCCAATGACTTGATAACGTTCGTGGCCCTTACCTGCAACCACCACCAAATCGCCTGATCTGGCACTGCCAATCGCACCAACAATTGCTTGCTCTCGGTCGAATTCCACCTCCCACGGTGTATCGTCCTCAACTAAACCGCGCTCTATATCCTTAATAATTGACTCAGGATCCTCTGAGCGTGGGTTGTCGGAAGTTAGAATCACGCGGTCGCTTAACCGTGCGGCGACAGCCCCCATCAACGGTCGCTTCGTTGTGTCTCGGTCGCCACCACATCCAAAAACAGTTATCAGCCGCCCCTTCGCGAATTGACGCGCCGTCTCGAGTAAACCTTTCAGAGCATCATCTGTATGGGCAAAATCGACGAGAACATTCACATCATCACTCGAAGTCGATACCACTTCCATACGTCCTGGTACGCGGTCGACTGCACCTATGCCTAGTTCTATCGTTCGAAGCGGAAGAGCCAATGCCGCCCCGGTGGCAGCCGCTGCCAGTACGTTATAAGCATTGTTTCGTCCCAATAACGGCGACCGAAGGTGTAGAGCGCCTCTCGGCGTTCGAACATCAAGCTCGATTCCGTCTAGAGAAAGGTCGATTCGCTCCGGCGTTATATCCGCAGAGCCGTCCATGGCATAGGTCACGGGCCGAGCAACCGTTGATGCTAATTGCAGACCATAATCGTCGTCGATATTTATGATGGCTGGTGCCGTATCAGCGAGCATATGAAAGAGCCGACTTTTTGCCGTAAAGTAGCGAGACATATCCCCATGAAAATCAAGGTGGTCACGCGTTAGGTTGGTAAAAAGGGCCGCATCAAATCGAATTGAGTCAACACGATGTAGCTCGAGCGCATGCGAGGACACTTCCATTACACACGCGCCACACCCTTCGGTAACCATTTCGCGCATCAAACGTTGGAGTTGAGGTGATTCTGGTGTTGTGCGTTCGGCTACCGTTTCGCAGTTTCCTACGCGATAGGACACCGAGCTAATCCGCCCACAGGAAATTCCGCCTTCTTCAAGAATTCCTTCTACGAGATATGTAGTTGTGGTCTTCCCGTTGGTGCCCGTCGTTCCAATGACCAGAAGATCGCGGCTTGGATCAGCATAAAATGTGGCAGCTAACACTGCCATTGCCACTCTGGCATCATCAACCTGAATCCAAGCTGCATTAAGCCCAGCTTGGGGAATATCCTCTGCTACAACTGCCACCGCACCTCTTGAAAGCGCATCTTCAGCAAAGACGACACCGTTCAGGTGTTGCCCTCGAAGTGCCACAAAGAGATCGCCCGGCTCTACGGCGCGAGAATCACAAACAATACGGTCGACCACCATATCGCCTGCCTCCGGAGCCCCAGTCGACAAACCTATGCCGCTGCGGCGGCAGAGCTCGTTGAGGATCAAGGTGTGACCTCAACTGCTACCCCGCGACCTCGTGCCATCCACAGTCTTGCAATGAATCCACGTTCCACGACCATTCCAGCCGCTGGTTCCTGGCGTATCACGAAGCCGTTACCAGAGAGCTGAACCGTTCCCCGTAATGCCGTAACGGTCTCGGTCGCCTGACGTGCACTCATCCCCACCAAATCTGGCATCATTCCATTTACCGCCACTGGGGTTCTGGCCGAATTCCTTTTACCTTGCGTACTGGAACTAAATTGGACAGATGTAATATTCGCTGTTTCCTCTAAATCGACAACAAGAGGCGCTGCAGAATTAACGGCCGCAGGAATTGCAAGATGTCGGAGTGCATCTTCGGCAATTCGTTGAAACGTCGGCGCCGCCACACTGCCTCCGTAATAGTGACCAGCACTAGGTGTGTCAATCATCACCAGAATCGTCATGGCCGGTTGCTCCGATGGCACAAACCCAGCAAACGAAGCGTAGTAGTCTGTTCGCGAATAAACTCCGTCTATTAACTTTCTACTAGTTCCAGTTTTCCCAGCGACCCGATACCCTGACAACTGAGCTTGGCGACCGGTTCCCTCTTCGACAACCTTCTCCATAATCCGGGTTAATTGACTGGCGGTCTCAGAACTAACAACCTGCCGGATTGTGTGAACTGGAACATCTTCTCTTACGCCGTTTCTGATGACCGCTCGAACAAGTCGAGTTTGTCTAAGGTCTCCTCCGTTAGCGACGGCATTTACGGCAGCGGCCATTTGAAGCGGTGTCACTGACACCGCGTATCCCATCGACACCGATGCCATCTCACTGTCACTGTTCAGAGCAGACGGCGGGTGAACAATCCCTCGCCCTTGTCCCGGCAGATCCCGCGCGAGGGCCTCACCAAACCCAAACCCGCGGATATATCGACTCAACCGGTCGGGACCAAGCCTTAGACCAACCATGATGGCACCAACATTGCTGGATTTAACGATTACCTCATCAAAAGACAAAGGCTCCGCTTGTACTGAGGTGTCATAAATACGTCGGCTGCCGAATTGCATTTCACCAGCGCTAACATCGAAACGCTCGTCACGACTGACAACTCCTTCTTGCAAAGCAGCAGCGGCGGTAACAAGTTTGAAAGTTGAGCCAGGCTCATAAATGTCCTGTATAGCTCGATTTCGACGATCTACTCTCTTATATTCGGAGAAACTGTTCGGATTGAAGGTTGGCCAATTCGCCAACGCGAGTATTTCACCACTAGCAGGAGCGAGCATAACAACTGTTCCCGCATCGGCAGCGTGTTCTCGAACCGTTCGTTCAAGTTCGCGCTCCGCGATATGTTGCAAGTGAGTGTCGATCGTTAGTTCAAGAGTGGCACCCACCGTAGGCGGCTGTTCCATCCGACTAAAATCACGCTTTCTTGCATCGACTTGAAACAGGATCCGGCCTGGTTCGCCCTTGATCTCGTCATCGTAGGTAGACTCGATTCCACCGAGTCCTTGGTTGTCAACACCCACATAACCCAGTACATGAGCAGCCAACTCGCGGTTCGGATAATACCGACGGTTCTCCAAGATGGAGGAGATACCAGTAAGATTCAAAGCGTCAACATGGCGAACTAAGTCTGGAGAAGCTTGGCGTTCTATATAGGCGAATTGCCCGGACCCCGACAAGGTTGACTGAAGCTCGACACGCCGCTTTTCTGAACAGTCGAGCGCTTCGCAAAGTTTGGTTGTAATCTCCACTACTTCGTTGCCATCAATCTGAACTGGTGCAGCAACGATTGCGTCCCCGTCGACGCTGTAAGCAAGAACGCGCCCTCGCCGGTCCAAAATTTCCCCACGTTTCGGAGCAACGTTAATACTGTCGCGCTGCTGTAGTTCAGCGCGACCGACTAACCGGTCGTGATCGACTACTTGTAGAAACACTAGGCGGGCTTCAATGCCAACCGCCCACGCACCAAATACGAGCCCTGCAACAACCAGACGATTCTTGACGCGGTATCGCCAAGTCTGGGATGACCGTACACGCGGCTGCTTCTCCTGATGGTCGAGAGAGGAACTACTCCTCGGTCCCAGTAAACGCCTGAACCAACTAGCGCCGAACGTCTGGAACAACCACTGTTTGGACCGTACTATCGTCAAGGGCCTCCCCACGTTGATCCGCCACAATTTCAGGCGGTGGTGTTTCAGACGGAACAACCCGCCTAAGAACAATCGCATCCTCGCTACTGGGCACCACCATGCCTAGAACCTCTGTAGCAATTTGCTCAATTCGTTTTGGTGATTTAAGAGTCTCAATCTCAAGCCTGAGGTGTCGGTTGGTTTCGAGCTCCTTTGCTCGCTCGGCCTGCACATCGCCTATGAGGTAACCATGTCGTAGAAGTTCCTGATGCTGCCAAGCAGAAAACATGACGAGCATTACAAGAAAAACCCCGATACCGACCCACCGCCAGATATCACGTGAGCGTGCGGGATCGACCTCGCGAACAATAGGACTATTGCGAATGTCTCGCTTAATATCCCTATCAAAGTCCTGCTCGTGACGGCTCACGCTAACCTCTCCGCTATGCGAAGTCTTGCGCTTCGAGATCGAGGATTTCGACCAACCTCTTCTTCCGAAGGACGAAGCGGACGTTTTGTCAATATCCGAACAGGTAAGTCTTGACCCCTATGAAGCTCTCGAAAAACAGTCTTGATTACCCGATCCTCAAGCGAATGAAATGCGAGAACAGCAAAGCGCGCACCAGTTCGAAGTCGTCGGAAAATTGCCCGAACAAAACCGTCAAGTCGATCCAGTTCTGCATTAACCCATATCCTTAAAGCTTGGAAGGTTCGGGTTGCAGGATCAATCCGACGCCTGTAACTCGTTGGGACCACGCGGCGAATAAGCGTCGCTAATTGTGCCGTTGTTTTAAATGGTTCTCGCTGTCTCTCGGTAACGATTGCACGGGCAATGCGACGAGAATAGCGTTCTTCACCATACTGGAAGATCAAGTTAGCTAAGGTCTTCTCAGAAACGTCGCAAAGAAGCTCAGCGGCCGTTGGCCCTTCTGTGCGATCCATCCTCATATCGAGCACGTCATCGCGACGAAAACTAAATCCGCGGCCTGGCATATCGAGTTGCATCGACGAAACCCCGAGATCCGCTACCGCGCCGTCGACAGTAGTAATCCCGTGTTCGTCTAGAACCTGGTCAATTTCTCGAAAATCGGCGTGCAAGAGCTTGACTCTGTCAGCCCACGATGCCAGTGCGACACGGGAGACCGGAAACGACTCAGGATCCCTGTCTAACCCGAACACTCGCCCGCCACCTGCTTCCAGCAACGCGCAACTGTGACCACCCGCACCCACAGTACAGTCAAGATAATGACCGTCAGGTCTTGGTTTGAGGCCCTTCACCACTTCAGCAGCCATAACTGGCTGGTGTGTAAGACGTCCAGATAGATCGTCCTTAGTCACGTTTAGATTCCAAACTCCGACAACGCGCGTGCATCATCGTCGGTGTAGGGGTCACCATCGAGACGTTCCACAAACCGGTCGTGATTCCAGATTTCCAGATGGTCATATTGACCAAAAACGTCAACCTCTCCCACCATACTGGCCGCTTCTCGAACTCGACCGTGGACTAGAACCCGGCCCTGTTTGTCAAATTCTGCGGGCTGGCCAAAAAAGTTAACTCGGTCAAAAAACCGACTGCGAGAAGGATGAGTCGAGGGTACGCGTGCGAGTTTCTCTTCGATACCGATCCAGACCGGCATCGGATAAATTCGGACCGAATCACCTGTAATACTGGTAACGAAGAGCAATGAGCCGTACGTCTCCTCAATTGTCGACCGGAACGCGGTCGGAATCTTCAGTCGGCCCTTGTTATCAATTTTTGCGGAGAAGTTGCCCCGTAACACCACACTACTCCACTCAAAACCACATTAGTCCACACCGATAGTAGGCAAGCATGGTGATTCTTGTCAACGGAAAACAGTTTTTATTGGAATGATTAAGAGAATTTTATGCTTTGATCACTAGGGTAAACCATGGGAATTCTACGTGCAGGACTTATCGGACTCCCTTCAACCGGGAAAACCACTCTCTTTCATTTGCTGACTAAAGGCGCTTCAGGTTCGTCATCAAACCGATTCGGACGACTTGAGGCTCAGATGGGGATGGCAACGGTTCCAGATTCTCGGCTTGAGCAACTTGCGGCAATTTACAAACCTAAGAAACGTACTCCGGCGACGGTGACATTCGTCGATATCGGAGGAACAACAGCACCGCGCTCTCTAGTAGATGTCGCAGCGTATCGCGAGGCGGACACACTGCTTCACGTTGTACGGGCATTTACGGCAAGCGCTATTCCACATACGGAAGGCACAATCGACCCCAATAGAGATATTCAAGCCATCGAAGTCGAGTTAATTCTCGCCGACCTTGCGGTCGCCGAAAAACGTTTGGATCGTATCCGACGTGACAGAAAGAAAACGGCTAGTCGGGACCTGGACGTTGAAGCAGCCTTACTCGAACGATGCTCTAAACAACTTGAGGATGGACTGCCAATTCGAAGCATGAAGCTGAACAAAACCGAGGAGAAAACGCTACGCGGTTTTCAATTTCTTTCCGCAAAACCATTGTTGTTAGTAAATAACGTTGACGAAAGCGCCCTCAATTCAACAACCGAGACAATGGAATCGGTTGACCTTAAAGAAATGTTGGACAAACCGAATATCGAATCAGTGAAAGTCTGCGCCAAAATCGAACTTGAAATTTCTGAGTTAGATTCGAACGACGAAAAAATCTTTCTCGCTGACCTAGGACTCGATCGCCCTGGACTACACCGCGTGGTTCAGGCGACTTATGGCCTCCTTGGTTACATCTCTTTCTTCACTGTCGGTAAAGACGAATGTCGCGCGTGGTCAATTCCTGCTGGAACTAGTGCCAATCAAGCTGCCGGCGAAATCCATACCGACATAGAGCGAGGTTTTATTAGGGCCGAAGTTGTCGAGCATGGGCAGCTACTTCACCGCGGCACAATCTCCGCCTGCCGTGACAACGGAGAGGTCCGCCTTGAGGGCAAAGATTACGTAGTCAAAGATGGTGATGTGATCAACTTCAGGTTCGCCGTTTAAGACTTTAGTTTCGTTCATTAATTAGTAGCATCTTTCCTTAGGCCTAGTTCGCATATCAGCCGTGGCATATACTGGAACCGTGCGGAGTGTTTTGAGAGTTTTCTGGTTGGTGATCCTGTTACTGGGGACATCGGTTACAGCTACTACTGAACTTGAAATCTCATTTCACAACGGGCGGGTGACCATCATTGCTGATGACGTCCCAGTTCAGAGAATTCTCCAGGCATGGTCAGAAATTGGGCAAACAATGTTCGTCGAAGCCGGAGAACTTCGCTCTCAATCGATTCGTGTTGACCTCATTAATGTGGATGAAATCGAAGCGATTCGTGTACTTCTTCGCCAAGCTGCTGGTTATGTCGCAACCCCGCGGTCGGCTAGACCGGTAGGACAATCACGCTTCGGCCGCGTATTCGTGATGGGGGCCAGTCAAAAAGATGAAGAAAACGCTTACCAAGAAACAATTAGCTTAAACAAGCAGGGGATTCTAGCTTCGCAGAGCCAACCCACCGGCTCATTGCCGACCTTAGAGCTCGATCCTTTCGCCGAAACAAGTAATGGTGAGACCATCAACGAACGTCAGGAGATATTTCCCCAATCATCGGATTTGATTGGCCGCTATGTTTCTCCAGATAACGCTCAAGAACAAGACAAGAATCCGGCAACCTCTTCTCGTCCAGGCCTCGTAGTCAAACCGGCTAACGACGATCAGCCCACCTTATTTATACGTCGCCCGGTTCGGGCTGTCACTCCGAACCAACCTCGTCGGTGAAACGTTTCGGCACGCAGTCGAACAATCTAGAATCCTCATGATTAAACGCCTGTTTCACGCATGGGAACACCGTCTAGCTGAATCAACATCAGATCGGGTCGTACGAGAATTCGAATGGGGAGTCGATTGGCTTGGGACCGGACAACTTGAGCATCACGAACCGGCTAGCGTCGTTACGAGCTGGTCAGAAAAAATGGTGAAAAATAGTAACGAATTCTTCGAAACACCAGAAACGACGCTTTATCAACTGTCAGATGACGTACTCAGTTTTCCAAGTGCATTGAAAACGCGAGACCAAAGTAACAACACGGTCTACGCTCGATATTACCCAACCAATGATAAGAATTTACGGCGGCGCGCAATTGTTGTGCTTCCCCACTGGAATGCCGGCCCAGAAGAGCACATGGCCCTCAGCCGTTTAATTGCTAAATTCGGCATCGCGACGCTGAGGCTCAGCCTTCCGTACCACGATCGACGAATGCCAGCGCACCTACACCGTGCTGACTACATCGTAAGCGCAAATGTGGGTCGAACATTGCAAGTCTGCCGACAAGCTGTACTCGACACAAGACGGGCAGTGCATTGGTTAGCCTCCGAAGGCTACCAACGGATCGGCATCTTGGGCACAAGCCTTGGGTCTTGTCTCGCCATGCTGGCAACTGCTCACGAACCTCAAATCAAGGTGGCCGCCCTCAATCACATTTCACCATTTTTTGCCGACGTAGTGTGGCAAGGGTTATCGACAGCCCATGTCCGCGCTGGCCTGGATGGCCAAATCAACCTTGAAACTCTGCGGCAAATGTGGCTTCCAATCAGCCCAGCACCGTATATCGAACGGATGAGACATAAACGCGTGTTACTCGTTTATGCTCGCTACGACCTTTCGTTTCCTGTCGACCTATCGCGCCAGCTGGTTCAGGAATTCCGACGCCGAAGAATCTCTCATCGTTTGTGCGTTCTGCCTTGCGGTCACTACAGTACCGCGATTCCACCATTTAGTTGGTTGGACGGGTACGCGTTGGTGAACTTTCTCCGAACAGAACTTTAGGATCGTAAATAGACACAACTCAGAACGTTTCTCACTGTAACGTTTTGAGTGCTGAGTAGGGATTTCAACACGGGAAACGCGCTTATGACGCCAAGCGAGTATTTGTACAACCAGTGCAACTAGCCGAACTATTCATGAGTCTTAAATTCACATAAGAACTCTCGCGCGCCCAGCGTCCGTCGTTACTCAACCAAGTAAGGTGTCCCGAGTCCTAGAGTCTCAAGTGATGGCAATACTTCGTCGGCTGATCCTACAACAACCGTAACAAGCTTGTCTGGATGCAGATGGGTGCCAGCCGCCGCCACTACCCTGTCAAGATCAACAGCCATCACCCGCTGGACAAAATTATCCATTTCATCGACCGGTAAACCGTGAAGCGCGAGTGTGGTTCCGACGCGGGCCACTTGGCTAGCTGTCTCCAGTCCTCGAGGAAACCCTCGAGTTAGGGCATCACGCGCTACTCTCAACTCGTGACTCGTCGGTAAACGGGTCGTTTGAATATCTTGAATTTCTTGAATCGCTTCACGGATTGCCGCAGCGGTGACACTGGTTTGAACACTGGATCGAAAAGAAAACGGCCCGCGGCCAACCCGAAAATCGAATGACGTGTGTGCCCCATATGTATAGCCCTTGTCCTCACGGAGGTTGAGATTAATGCGGCTTACAAACTGACCACCCAAGACCATGTTCAGAACAAGTAACGCGTGATAGTCCTCAGAGATTCTGGACACACCAGGGTGACCTAGTCGAACTTCGGATTGGACAGCATCCGGTCTTGGAACAAACACTAAACGATTCTTCACAGTCGGTGGTTCTTGAAGACGTGACCCTGGAACAAACGGTGAGGAAGACGCACCTTGGACAACTCGGTCAATCTCCGATTGGACCGTTTCAAGAAGTCTGTCGTGAGACATGTCACCGACGGCTACGAGGGTCCAACCTGTCGCCTGATAGCATCGACTGTGAAATTCAGTGACCGCAGATGCATCGATTTCAGATAGAGCTGTATGGGTCCCAATAGAGAGATGACCATACGGGTGCGAGCCATATACTGACTTCATAAATACCCGGTCGGCCACGGCAGAAGGCACCTGTCGCATCTGAAGAATTCGATTGCATCTGAGGTCTCGTACGCGGGCGATATCATCAGAAGACAATCGCGGATGGGCCACAACATCAAGAAGCAGAGCGACAGCTTCGCGCGCGTGTTTAGCTAAAGTGGTCAGCGTCAGTGTTGTCGCATCGCTTGAGACAACGATACCGAGATGCGCGCCGATACGCGTCAATGCTTTATGTAAGTCAACGTCTGTCAGTTGACAAGTTCCCTCATCTAAAATATCGCCGGTCAACGCGGCCAAACCATGTCGGTTATCAGGATCGTCGGCAGCCCCGACAGGTAGCAGTAACTTAAGCGTTAGGACCGGAGCCCTATGGTGCGTAGCTGTAAAAACATCTACGCCATTTGTCAGCCTGGTATGACGGAGTTGAGGAGGCCGAAACAGAGCTGGCGGACCAACGGCAGGAAGACAACTACGATCGACAGTGTTCACCCAACAACCACCCGTGTCGAATGAGGAAGACCAATCGCAGAATCGGCGCCAACAGGAATCACGCTCAGAGCAACACGTCTTTGGTCGGTTAAGTACCTCTGCGCAAGAGATTGTATCGCTGCCGAATTAATCTGCAGGTAGCGAGCCAAGTCAGCGTCAAAGTATCCAGGGTTATCGAGATAGACGTTATAGGCATTGAGTTGGTCCGAACGGCCGCCAAAATCGCCTAAACTTTGGACTCGATAGGCAAAATCGGCCTCGACCGTCATCTTGCTCCGCTCCATTTCGTCATCCGTAGGTCCGTCATGTTGCAGTTGATAGAGTTCATCAGCGATCACCTTCTCAATCTCGGTTAGTGAACCGCCTGGTACCGCCGTTGCAACAATACTAAAGATCCCATCGATTTCGCGGGAGGACTGGCCCGCGCTCACGTCAAGCGCCAATTGACCGTCTCGGACCAACCGTTGGTATAGACGGGAAGATTTCCCCGCAGTCAAGATTGTCGCGAGCAAATCGAGTCCTGCATCTCCTTCACAAAACAGTGCCGGACTTCGCCAAGACAGGTAGACACGGGCTAAATCGACGCGATCTTCTAGTAACAGCCGCTGTTCACAATCCACCGGCGTATCAGACACGTCGACCGCCGGTCGAGGTGGGCCTTTCGAAATGGGACCAAAATACCGTTCTACAAGATCAAACCCTTGGACCACATCGATATCGCCGGCCAACACCAGCGATGCATTGCCGGGGTGATAATAGGTTGAAAAAAACTGCCGGACGTCATTGAAAGATGCCGCCATCAAATCGGATGGCTCACCAATGGTGTTCCATCGATACGGATGCCCATGAGGAAATAAGGCCGGCATTAGCACCATCGATACCATGCCATACGGTCGATTTTCGTAATTTTGTCGCCGCTCGTTTAAGACAACTTTGCGCTGTGTTTCAAATTTCTCTGGAGTCAATGCAGACAACAGAAAACCCATACGATCCGATTCCATCCATAGAGCCCGTTCAAGGGCGCCGGTCGGTACGACTTCCCAGTAGTTAGTGCGATCAGCATTCGTCGATCCATTCAGTGCGCCACCCACTTCTTGCAGCGGAGCGAAATAGCCGCGATCGTGATGCGCAGAACCTTCAAACATCAAATGTTCAAACAGATGGGCGAACCCTGTGCGGCCTAGTTGTTCGTTTTTTGAACCGACGTGATACCAGAGATTAACAGCAACGATCGGACACGACCGGTCGGAATGCAGTATGACCTCAAGTCCGTTAGAAAGTACCTGCTTTTCGTACGAGACATGCATAATGTCACTCACCAATCAACTGGACAACGATCTCACGGTCCCGAGAACGAGTGTCACACTCAACTACCACAACCTGCTGCCACGTCCCTAGAACGAGCTCGGCCGCACTGAAAGGTAACGTCATCGACGAACCAAGCAACGCCGCCCTCACATGGCTTGAACCATTGTCGTCGCCCCAACGTTCATGATGCACATATTGTGCGTCTCGCGGTGCAAGCCGCTCGAGAAGGCGGTCAAAATCAGCTACAGCCCCGGACTCAAATTAGATGGTCGTGACTGCTGCCGTTGACCCGACGACCGTAACTGTCGCCAAGCCGTCACGAAACTCCGAACTTTCCACGGCAGTCGTGATCTCTTTAGTAATGTCCCGCACATCCCCCTGACCCGTCGTAGCAATCGTAAATCGAACTGTATTAACCATAGAAATTGCCAAAACGTGTCTCAACCGAGGCAGGAGTGTCATTCTAGCCGATTTGAGATCCCGACAGAGCGAGCCTCGAGTGCTAAGATCTAGACCCTGATGCCACCCTATCTCAGTTGGCCAGTCGCGTTGATATTGTTTTCAGCTTCAGTCACCGTATCTGCTCAAGAATCGCTGCGCTATCAGGTTCCACCGGACTGGATTCAAATCGCAACTGCTTCCCCGCAGCAACTCGACCATTATGGGTTACCCAGAACACCGGGAGACCCTGAAGATGCAGAACTTTCTGTGTACTACTTCGCAGATGATGCTGTCACGGTCGAAGCCACACTCGAATCGTGGACCAATCAAATGCTACAACCCGACGGGCGACCACCATCTGAGATGACAAGCACTACAAGTTTTGACGTCGCGAATTTATCGGTGACAGTACTTGATGTTCCTGGAATCTATTCAGCGGAAGTACAACAAGATTCTGGCATGCATTATTACAAACGAGACTTCCGGCTCAAGGCAGCAGTAGTCGAAACCCCCGAAGGACCGTACTTCTTTAAGCTAACGGGACCCAGCCAAACTGTGGCCGACTCGGAAGTGGAATTCAACGCATTGCTCTCCAATCTAAGTTTTCAACAGTAGCCATGATCTTCGTTAGACGGGATCAAATTCGCCCGGGTGCATTGTGTGCCACGGTGTGACCAGCTCGTAAGCTGAAGCCAATTGGAGAATGGTGCTCTCTTCATACAATCGACCCGTGATCATCAACCCCACCGGTAGGCCATCACGAAATCCGGCCTTGATCACCACTGCCGGATGCCCGGTTAAATTCGTCACCACTAGACTCTGACTGAGAGTAGGGCTGACGAACGCATCGTAGTCTGTCATCAAGGTAGCCATCTCCCGACCAAGTAGTGTTCGGGCTCGCTGGGCGCGGATGTACTCAGTGGCAGGAATGAACCGGGACGACCGAAACCGGTTGGGCCAAGCACCTGGACCTTGACGAGTAAGCTCATCAATGCCCCTGGTTCTCGTCAGATCATCGAATGCCGTCGCTGCCTCGGCGTCGAGGATCAATCGAAGCGCGTCAGTCGGAAAATCGGGAAGTTCGATCGGTTCAAGTGCGACGCCAAGTTCACGGAACTTGTTCAACGCTTCCTGTAAGACTTCTCGTTGAGCAAGCCACAGTCGGCGTTGCTCCGAAGATGTCCCGTTTGGTGGCAGATCTAACTCGGACGCAATATAACCAACTCTCAACCGTGAAACCTGAAAACCGGTATCCCACGAAAACGGAGCATCAACAACAGTCTCATCATGCTCATCAGAACCATAAATAGAGTTGAACACAAGCGCGCAATCCTCAACACCTCGACACATCGGCCCGATCTTATCCATCGTCCAACTTAACGCCATAGCGCCGTGCCGGCTCACCCGACCGTAGGTAGGTCGCAACCCTACGACACCGCACGCATTCGATGGAGAAATAATTGATCCGAGGGTTTCGGTTCCAATGGAAAAACCAACCAATCCAGCAGCCGTCGCGGCGGCGGGACCGGCGGACGAGCCACTCGAACTTCGCGATAGGTCCCACGGGTTGCGAGTCGAACCACCAAACCAAACTCCGCCCTGAGCCAGTGCACCCATCGATAATTTTGCTACCAACACGGCACCGGCATCTTGTAGTCTCTGCACCACAGTCGCATCGGAATCGATAATCTGAAATTCGTACGGTTTCGCACCCCACGTTGTTCGCACACCCCGTGTGGCAAACAAATCCTTTGCGCCCCAAGGAATTCCGTGTAACGGACCTCGGTAACGCCCAGCTTGAATTTCTTGGTCCGCGCGGGCCGCTTGCGACAGGGCGATCTCCGGAGTCAACGTAATCACACAATTCAGAATGTCACCATAGCGGTTAAGTCGATTGAGGTACATCGTCGTCAAATCGGTAGATGTGACCTCGCGACGTTCAACTAAACGTGACAGCACAGTCACTGATTGGAAGGCCAAACCCTCAATGCTATCCGGAACCTCAGGAAGTTCAGGACCTCGAATTGGTAATGCGCTTTGCGGGGTAGCAATACCCGTCGGCCGATCTCCTGACATGAACGGCTGAAATGTCACCGCAGGTTCTGTGTCATTAGGAATCGGCAAATTTCTGAGTGTTGCGTATCGTTCGCGGTTGCGCCGAATGGCACCCCGCATCAAATCGTGCTCGATCTCAGTGAACTCCAAATCTGCTAGTTCGCTCGCACTGCGTAAATGATTAGCCGTAATCGCATTTGACGGCTGAGATTCTGCAACCCCTGGTAACACGCCCGCCGCCACACCTGCTGGCGCAATACGCAGAAAATCCCTCCGGTTGAAGCCAAATAGTCGGCGTGGCCTTGACTTCCACATCATGAGTATCTCCTCATTAGGTCGGAGAATAACCCACTCGCAGACATGAATGGGAATGAACTAAAACTTACAGTAGGAACTTTCGAAAAAATACCGGCACAACATCGTCTCGGAAGAATTGATATCTACCGACAATTACAGTGCTTCAGCAGCCACCGGGAGCTATTTATCTCTCTGCTCTTTCTCCCTAGCGAGCGCCTTCGTCAGAGTGACCGCCGTATGAGTCAAATCATTGACCCGTTCAAGTATGGCGGCGCCTAGGTTGCCGTCAACGTCGATATCGGTTTTCGTACAGTAAACAAATCTTGGAATGATAAGGCAGCGAAAATCAAACATCAGACTGTTGGCGAATCCAATGGGAGACATATAACTCCGCTCACCTCCAGCGGAACAGAGAAACCCTACCGGTTTCTCTGACCACACCTGGCCAGTCATTTCCAGGCAGTTCTTGGCTGCAGCATTGAGATCATAGTTGTAGACAGGCGCAGCTACCAAAATAGCCGACGATTTCTCAAGTAACTCAGACAACGGTTTGACAGACTGGTGCTCAAAACTGGCACCACCATCACAAATCGGCAAGTCCCACTCGCGAAGATCGACAAGTTCAGCACACGCACCCTCCGCCCGAACCGACGCTGCGGCTGCTAACGCGAGTCGGTGTGACCGGCTCAAAGGGTTCAGAGAACAACTGACGACAGCGATGGTTAAAGGGCCGTCCATTAATTCATGAGTATAAGGGCCGCGGCTGGTCAGCAGTCAGAAAATACACCGTACACCGCGGCCCTTCACCACGAACTTCACATCCACGTCACACAGAGCAGCTCATATCGTCGCCGCAGCACTGGGGTGATTTGATCTTTCCGTGTCCGTCTGGACATTTTGCAATATCCACCGTTGCACCACCGTCAAGGGTTAATGTGTCATGAACGAGTTCTTTGCCACACTGTCCGCAAGTCATGGTTCCTACGCTCATCCCACACTTCTGACATGTATAAATTGCCATGTGTTTGTTCTCCTCCTTGTATTGACCCTGAACTATTCTATCTATATGGATTACGAGCATCCCGCACTTAACCACTCTCACAAGTGTTAACAACCCGACAAGGTCAGGCTAAATCAACCGAATCGGACGATTTCAAGTTAAATACATATTGACCGTTCGTAATCTGGACTCAGCGCATTAAAAAGAACCTCTCTCGTCACTGCCCTGGAGGCGTGTAGGACACGCTCTTTGATGTAGCAGCGTCGATTTCCTCTGGCGTCAGAAGCACCGTCGTCTTTCCGGTAATTGCTCCAGAACCAGCCGTCGCCAAGGCTAGCGTGGCCGCTGACACATTGTCTGGAAGATCACAGATGGCAAACAGATCTACGTCGCCGAAAGCAAAGTAGACACACTCAACCGTACCGCCCAGACTCTGTACCAACTTCTCAGCCTCGGCCCGCCGTTTACTTCCACCATCCTTGAATACACCGGCCGAACCGGCGGCAGTATAGGACAACTCAACCATATACTTTGGCAATTTCCGCCTCCTCTTCTTGAACGGAGAAAATGTAGAGCATACCCCCTTTCGGCTGCCCTAGCAGATTATTGTCGACGCCATCTCAGTTTGTCCGCAACCAGAACACCCGACTATGACTGGTCTACTAATCAAGATTTAAGTGGCTTTATGCGAATGAAAATCGCAGGGTCGCAGCTGTTGCTCTCGAAAAACGGACAACTTGGTTTTTGAGCCGTTCCCAACACTGGTCTATTATGAGGTTCGTGGTCCAGTGGTTTCGCAGACAGCTCGGAAGTTTTCCCGTCCTACTTTTGCTCACAGCGTCGATTGTTCTGGGAACTGCAGCCCTGACTACCCAACCACGTACAACACCTGAAAGCGAAATCTCAAACCGGCCAATTCAAGTTCCGGACGATGGCTTCGTATCTTCGACAACATGTAAAGCCTGTCATCCAAACGAGTACGCCACTTGGCATGGTTCGTACCATCGCACAATGACTCAAATAGCGACACCCGAGACAGTCCAGCCTGACTTTGATGATGTGACCGTATCTGAAGTGCCGGGTCGAGCAATGCACCTCGAACGTCGTGGGACGGAATTCTGGGCAGAATTTGACGACCCTGGCTGGGAAGGACCCGGCACCGAGCGACCAAGAATTACACGCCAGGTCGTCATGATTACCGGCTCGCACCACCAACAACTTTACTGGTATGCCACCGGTCATGACCGAAGCCTGAACATTTTGCCTGGCGTGTTTCTGCTAGATGATCGCCGCTGGGTTTCTCGCAGTGCGGTGTTACTCCACCCCCCCGATCAATCGGTGGCAACATTTGACGGTCACTGGAACGCAATCTGCGTGGCGTGCCACACGACAGCACCGAAAACCAAATTCGATACTCCGTTCCGGTCAGAAGCGATTGACCAACAGGCCGTAGCTACTACGACGGCAGAATTCGGTATCGCATGCGAAGCCTGTCACGGACCGGGCGAAGAACATGTGCAAGCCAATCGCAATCCAGCTCAGCGATACCTGAGCCACATCACTGGCAAAGCGGACGGTTTAATAGTTCAACCCGCTTTGCTGAACCCTCAAGCGTCATCTCAGGTCTGCGGACAATGTCACAGCATCTGGGAGTTCTACGACTTAGAAGACGAACGTATAGCCAACAACAGCGGATTCCCTTATCGACCCGGTGACGAACTCACCGACACCAGATTTATCGCACAGCCGATGGGTGCCGCCAACAGTGCAACCCTGAGAACATTCGTCGAACAGGACCCAGATTTTGTTCGAGGTTCCTTTTGGAGTGATGGCATGGTTCGGGTCTCTGGACGCGAGTACAACGGCTTGATTGATTCTCCTTGCTTTCGTGATGCGACCGAACCGCAAGAGACATTGAGTTGCTTTTCCTGTCACACGATGCACAAATCACCCCTTGACAACCGGTCGATTGAGACTTGGGCAAAAACTCATCAGGTTGCGTCTAACCGGGAAGGAAACGAGGCTTGCCTCCAATGTCACGAAACCGTTGCGCCCAATCTGAGCCAGCACACAAATCATGAAGTAAATTCTGCGGGAAGTTCCTGCTACAACTGCCACATGCCTTACACATCCTATGGCTTGTTGAAAGCAGTCCGCAGTCACACAGTCAGCAGTCCTTCCGTTGATGAAAGCATAACGACAGGTCGCCCCAATGCCTGCAACCTATGTCACCTCGACAAAACACTCGCGTGGACGGCTGATACTCTGAATGCTTGGTATGGACAGCAACCCCCGAGGTTAACTGAGGACGAAGCCCGTGTTGCGGCGTCGCTGCTATGGATACTCAAAGGTGACGCGGGAATTCGTGCACTGACCGCTTGGAGCCTTGGCTGGAAACCGGCACAGGAAACCTCAGGAACGAGTTGGATGGTTCCCCATCTTTCAGAACTTCTCAACGACCCATACGAGGCAGTTCGGTACATTGCATATCGCTCGCTTCGCAGTCTGCCTGGTTATGCAGAGTTCGACTATGACTATCTTGCTCAACAAGCAGAAAGAGTCGACAAGGTCGTGCCACTCATTCAAGCATGGCGTGCCAGTATCGTGGCCGACCAGCGTCAAGAAGCAGAACTCTTGATTGATGCGAACGGCGATCTCCAAACGGACGTGATGCGGCGACTATTCGATCTGAGAGACAATCGGCGTCTCTTCTTGCGAGAGTAAAAGTGCCAGCGTAACTAGAATCCTAGTCTGCCTGTGACAACTTGTGTCTAACAATAACGACGAAACTATAGGTTACGCGAGAAAACACATCCGCTTCGGCTGGTGGGCCCTGCTAGTGTTCCTCACACTTGGGTTTGGGCTCGAGATGCTACACGGCTTCAAGATTCGAGCCTATTTGGATGTGTCTAACGAAACGCGCAGGCTCATGTGGACACTGGCGCACGCTCACGGGTCGCTTTTAAGTCTCGTGCATGTACTTTTTGGCGTTTGCCTTCGCGTCACGCCGGAGCTCGGCACTCGCAACCTTCGACTTGCATCCTGGAGTCTCGTGGGAGCCAGCTTCTTGCTACCTGGGGGATTCTTTCTGGGCGGAATGTTCTTCTACAGTGGAGACCCAGGATTAGGCGTCGTCCTCGTTCCGGTAGGCGGCACACTGCTCGGAATCGCTGTTTATATGATCGCACGATCCACAGAACATTTGCCGCAGACGTTGCCGGCTGTAAAACAGAAATCAAAAAATAAGCGGAATTAGTTTGCTGCAGTGACCGTTACTTCAATATTCGCCGGTGTCAACAGCATGCCGTCACTAACGACAGCCCGTAACACGTAATAACCGGGTTCGGTGAAAGTCGCGGTTGTCGAAAACACTGCCGCCGTTTTTCCGTCACCTTCATCTCCTTCCTCCCACTCGTCATATTCATCGGAGTCAAACGTGACTTCGGCTGGCCCTCTGTAGAGTATCCATTGAACAGCGAGGCCATTTCTCGGCGGCATCGGTTTTGAATAAGTGATGATGTTGTCGGGGATGTCAGGTGCACCATCGGGACGCTGCAGTGTCGGATCTAGACGGCGGGGCTGCCGCTCCGGAAGATCTTCCGGAAGGCCGTCGTCAGTAACTCGTGCCGTCAGCGTCAACGTGTCTGGTAACGTAACCGGTTGAACTGGATCGATAGTAACCGCCGACGGAGAATCAGCGTACAAAGCGTCGTTACTTCGACCTCGCTGGAGGTTCAAAATCGACGTGATGTTCTTGCGGTCAATCTCCCATTCGGGTTGAAGCCATGCATACAAATACTGCGTGCTACCGTTGTGAGTCAGTTGCCAGACGAGCTCTTTCGTCGGTCCCCAATCAGCCGGAACCGTCACACTGAACTGATAACGTTGTGTCCGCGGATAGAAGTAAGTCGGCTGACCCTGGTCCGGCGGACCAGGCGAAAGGAAGTTATTAGGTCCGACCGGAACATACGGCTGCTCTTCGTAGTTTCGATTGAGATACCCCATGTGGAAAGTAAACGTACCGTCGTCATTACGAACCCAACCTTCATAAATTGGTTGCAGATCCTGCCCAATATTAAAACGCTGCTGCGGCTGGGCCGTCAGTGGGATGTCACGGGTATTCACCTGCGCCGTTGCCGAAATGGAAAATCCAATAATAAAGAGAAGACCAACCAAGAGCCACAGACCCGCGAAGCATTTTGAGAATGGTTTCATAACGATTTCCCGTGTCATCCGAATGCAGTGGCGACAAGAACCCGAGCGACTCGTGCCAGCAATAATCAGATAGCCCAATCGAAAAACCCTCTGCGGAACAACTCCGCAGAGGGTTTTTCGATATTACGCATCAAATCTCTAGCTAGTTGTTGTTTGCGCTCTTTCTTAACTCAAGTTCAGCCGCGTACTCTTCTTCAGTTAAATCGTACCAACTGATCCACGCAAATCCCATCTCATCGATTGATCGATCGCCGCCGCCGGTCCAGTTTTTGGGATCAGGGTTGCCTCGATTACCTTCGGTGTTGTCGTGGTAAGTGATGACATGCAACGTCGACCCGGCCGGGTAAACCGGTTGAACATCGTCTTCATAGTTATAAACAATGTGCCAGTTGAAATCGAAATTGGCACAGCTAATCATTTCGCGCTGCCCGGCTGGATAAATCAACTCCAGGCATTGGCGCGTCCCAAGTAAATGCATATGCGGCTGAAAGGCGGTCAGCTTGCCTGGTAAATTCATTCGGGTATAACCGTCGTGTCTCACAATTTGACCCGCTGGAATATCCAATTCACCACCCTGTCCCAACTGACGGGAATACAGTTGATACTGCGGCTTCTCCTCTTTTGGATAAAACACTAGACCGAGTTCAGTTTGGTCGGTAACTTCTTCGCCAATCGAGTGATAGTGAAAACTAAAACGCACGCCGCTGTCAGCTTCTAAGAGCTTGCCGGTGCTTTCTGGATACCGGTCCGCATTCTTACCAACCGCGTACTCGTTTAGAAAAAAGTCGCCCGAGCTATCACCTGCTGGAGCTTCAGGGTCTGTGACCGCGTAAGTCAACACGTGATGTACAACCCTGAGGTCTCCGGCTTTCGTCTGGACCGCTTTGATATAGCGGCCCTCTTCAAGGCCGGACGGCACAATATAGTCACCCCACCAGTCACCAGCTTCTGCCGGCACCGTGTGAGGCGTCGATTGAACAATCAAGTCAGGCTCTATCGACCAAGCACCAAAATCTTGGAACTCTCTCGCTTCTGGCATGTCGGCCGGATTCCCCAGCGGTGCACCGTTATCTACCCATCGGACGATGGTGTCGATCTGGTCGTCACTTAACGACCGGTCCGCTTTAAAACTCTGAATGCCCACCTTTTTATCAATGTGCCACGGCGGCATCTCCCGAGCCATCACCTTTTGTTTAATCGACCGCGCCCAAGGACGACTCTCTTGGTAAGTCATGAGCGACATGGGCGCCATGTTGTCAGGCCGGTGACACACTTGGCATGACTCTTGAAAAATCGGAGCTATATCCTTGGCAAATGTCGGCGTGGTATCTGCGTCCTGAGCGACCGCTGCAGCAGGAGAAAATAACAGCAGCATTACCACTGCAATAACGGTTGCACTGAGTGTGGCACTTCGCATGAAAATACCTCCAAGGTCTGACTCGGCCAATGAATCTAGAAGACCCGTGGAAAAGATGAAGTTACCCCGTAAATTTATCCCCTAAGCTGCAGCCTGTCAATGAACATCTCCAGCTAGGTAAAACTACAGAAATTGGTTATGAATACAGTGTTTTTAGCGAAAATTTCTGTTCTCACTCCTACCACTCGCCAACCAACCACGTACCATAGCGGCAGAGTCTTCACATATATTCGGGTAAAAGTGAAAGAGCCCCTCGATATCGAGAGGCTCTTTACATTACACACTAATTCCGCACGT
>CAYFER010000003.1:0-120838 GCA_964342185.1 uncultured Vicinamibacteraceae bacterium
GCGGTTGATCGGGCTGTCGTTGATGGTGCTGTTAATGGCACCGGTCGGACGACGCTCATTTTGTCGTGGATTTCTCACGTGTTGGATAAATATGTTGTGGATGGCATTGTTAACTTGGTTGGCAACACTTGTCGCGAAGCCAGTTTTGGATTCCGACGGGTTCAAACCGGTCTGATCCAGAACTACGCGTTTGCGACGTTGTTCGGTGTGTTCGCGTTCGTAACATGGTATCTAGTTGGACGTTAAACCAGTGTTCCAAGCTATTGATTGAAGATCGTGAGTGAAGCTGAAATGCCTTTGTTATCTCTGATTCTATTTACTCCACTTGTCGGTGTGGCGGTCCTGCTATTTGTTAACAAGCACAGTGAGGACACAATTCGATGGATCGCCAACACTTTTGCCGTGCTGGGCTTCCTGGTTTCGGTGCCATTGTGGTTTGTTTACGACACACAGAACCCAGGATGGCAATTAGTCGAGCGCCATGCCTGGATTCCGTCCATCGGCGCGGAGTATTTCTTAGGAGTTGATGGTTTTAGTGTCCTTCTAATTCTCCTAGCCACTCTGACTGGTGTCATTGCGACGTTGTCGTCTTGGACAGCCGTGACGGTTCGGGTTAAGGAGTATTACATCTTTTTGCTAATGCTCCAGACGGGCATGATCGGTGCTTTTGTCTCCCTCGATTTCCTCCTGTTCTTTTTATTCTGGGAAGTCATGCTAGTTCCGATGTATTTCTTGATCGGAATCTGGGGTAGTGACAACCGACTCTATTCGGCAATCAAGTTCTTTCTCTACACACTGGTTGGCAGCGTAGTTATGTTGCTGGGTATCTTGGCCGTCTATTTCTACAACGAGAGTGTGACTGGGGTCTATACATTTGACATTACTCAGTTCCACGAACTGAACATGCCATTCGACTTGCAATGGTGGGTGTTTTTAGCTTTCTTTCTTGGGTTTGCGGTTAAGGTTCCAATGTTTCCTTTTCACACATGGCTACCAGACGCGCACACTGATGCTCCCACAGCGGGGTCGGTCATTTTGGCAGCTGTCCTACTTAAGATGGGCACCTACGGTTTTATTCGATTTAGCCTGCCCATTCTTCCGGAAGCGACCCAGTATTTCGTGCCGATGGTGGTTCTGTTGTCCATTATAGGAATCATATATGGGGCGCTGGTAGCTATGGCTCAGCGTGACTGGAAGCGGTTGGTTGCGTACTCGAGTGTGAGCCATATGGGAATGGTTATGCTTGGGTTGTTTGCGCTGACTCCCGTTGGTATTACGGGCAGCATCGTGCAGCAACTGAACCATGGTATTTCTACCGGCGCGCTCTTTCTGATTGTTGGAATCGTTTACGAGCGCCGGCATACGCGTGAAATCTCAGAATATGGTGGCCTGTCGAAAGTCATGCCGGTATATGCCGCGATCTTTCTGATTATGACGATGTCGTCGATTGGATTGCCAACTTTAAATGGGTTTATCGGTGAGGTACTCATACTGCAAGGTATTTTTGTGGTGAACAAGTTGTGGGCAGCCGTTGCTGCGACGGGCATCGTGTTAGGTGCGGCCTATATGCTTCGACTTTACCAACAAACTATGTTTGGCGATGTCACGAATCCCAAGAATGAGAAACTGCCGGATTTAAGTTTGCGTGAGTTCTGCACGTTCGCACCACTCTTGATCCTAGCGGTCTGGATCGGTCTCTATCCGAAGCCTTTCTTGGACCGTCTTGAGACTTCGGTTGACCATGTGATGGTCAGAGTGAACAGCGACTACACGCCCCGCTTCGCGTACTTGAATGGTCAAACTGTGGCCGGCGAAAATGAGTCTGTAACGTCGTCCGTCAGTCCTGTTCGTGGGGGAGCGCGCTAGATGCCAGCTGGATTCACTGCTGCGGACTTTTACTACATTCTGCCTGAGATTGCCCTCACAGTTGGCGCTTTAGCCGTGTTGGTGGTTGATCTTGTCTTCAAGAAACGAGACGACCTTACGTTACCGGTAACCTTGGTGACGTTGGTTGCGACCGCAGGTCTATTGGCGACATTCGTTGGGGTTGATACCACAGCCTCGCGTGGTCTTTTGGCAATTGACGGATTTTCGACTTTCTTCAAGTTTATTTTTCTAGTCACTGCTTTTGTGACGGTATTGATGTCGCCGTCATATTTGAAGGTAGAGGGTGTTCGGTCTGGGGAGTATTACTTCCTGATCTTGTGCGCCACCCTCGGGATGATGTTTATGGCGAGCGGCGTCGACCTAATTACGTTGTTCATCGGTCTTGAGACTATGGCCGTGTCGTTTTACATCCTGGCGGGCTTCTTGAAGCCGAATCAAAGGTCCAATGAGGCTAGTGTTAAGTACTATCTGTTAGGCGCGTTTTCTACCGGGGTTCTGCTCTACGGCATGTCTTTGTTGTACGCGGTGTCGGGCTCGACTAATCTTGCTGAGATTTCGTCGAGTTTAGGAGGTTCGGAATCGAGCGGTCTGGTTTCTCTCGCACTTATTCTTTTTGCTGCCGGGATGGCCTTCAAGATTGCGGCTGTCCCGTTTCATATGTGGGCACCGGATGTCTATGAAGGTGCCCCAACGCCCGTCACTGCCTATCTGTCAGTAGGGTCCAAGGCAGCCGCGTTCGCCATGTTACTTCGCGTGTTAGTTGAAGGTCTTCCGGCTCTAGTCAATGATTGGCAGGTGATGTTTGCGTGGCTAGCGGTTTTGACGATGACTGTCGGGAACATCGCGGCGATTACACAAAGTAACACCAAGAGGATGCTCGCCTATTCATCGATTGCACACTCTGGGTATGTTCTGCTTGGTATTGTGGCGGGAACGTCTCGAGGATGGACGGCCGCAATGGTTTATCTCGCTGTTTATGTCTTTATGCAACTCGGTGCTTTTGCGATTGTTACCATGATGAGGCGGCATGATGTGGTCGGCGATGAACTTAAGGATCTCAGCGGACTTTACTTCCGCAGCCCACTGGCCGCGATCGCGATGTTAGTCTTCATGTTGTCTCTGGGTGGGATACCACCGACGGCTGGATTTATGGGTAAGTTTTGGATTTTTAGTGCCGTCATTGATCAGGGATTTGTGACGCTCGCCATTGTTGGTGTTGTCAATAGTGCGATTTCGTTGTTCTACTACATCAGAGTGGTTGTCTTTATGTGGATCAAGGAAGAGGTGTCTGGTTCGGATATTGCCCTTGGTCCGGCCATGGCAACTACAATCGTTATTACATTGGTGGCAAGCATTCTGTTTGGTATCTACCCGCAGCCACTCTTTGAGCATGCACAAGCCGCCGCGGCGACACTGGGTGCAACGGCCTCAGCTTCTGTTCTTCCCTGACGCAGAGCAACCTTCCGACAAGCTGCACTACCCGAGCGGGATTTTGTCCGTAAAGAGAAACCTTACGCCCTGTCGCAGTGAGGTCACGCTTGAGGGGTTCGGATTTGCTTGAGAGTGTCTTGGATCAGTGTTTCGTTGTCCTTCTTTGAAAGATTTCGCTGTATCAGTTTTGAGGCTATTGAAAGCGATAGGTCAATCGCTTCTTCTCGAATCTGGGCTAGCGACTGGGTGGTCTGCTGCTGAATTTCACGCTCAGCATTTTTAACGATACCTTCAGCTTCGAGGCGTGCTTTTGCTCTGAGTTCCTCTTGGAGCTTCACTGCGTCGGTACGACCTGCGGCAATGATGGCATCAGCATCAGCTCGAGCCTTGGCCACGATGCGGTTGGATTCCTCTTGCACCTGCTCAAGCTCTTTCCGAGCTTGAGCAGCGTCATCCAGTGATTTACGAATGCCCTCTTGCCGCTCTTCAAGTGCAGCAAGTAATGGCCCCCAGGCAAACTTTTTAAGCAGTGTCAGTAGGACCACAAAAACGAGAATGGTCCAAATAAACAGCCCAGGTTCAACCTGAACGAGAGGATTGTCCATGGACAGCCTACCTTACGCTGCTAGCAGCAGGATTAGTAACGCGAAGACTTCAGCCAAAATCGCGACGCCTTCAAGCAAGAACAAAGGCAGGTTGACAGCTCCCGTGATTTGAGCTGCGGCACTCGGCTGACGAGCAATGCCCTCAGCAGCAGCAGCAGCGAATCGGCCGATGCCTAATCCAGCGCCGATGACAATCATTCCAAGCCCGATAGCGACTCCAAATAAATGCAGGTTTTCCATTCAGTTAATCTCCGTTTATGTTCTGTTTTGACTAATGATGTACGTTAATGGCCATACCAATAAATACGGACGACAACAGCGTAAACACATACGCCTGTACAAGAACGACAATAATTTCGAGGGCATTGATGCCGACAGCGAGTGGCACGGATACAGCTAGACCGACACCGATCCCTGCCATCGCGGTCCCAAAAAGTTCTGTGAAGATAAAAACGAACGACAAGATCGCAAGGATCGCAATATGTCCACCTGCCATATTCGCCGCAAGCCGCATAGTTAACGCAAACGGCTTAACAAACATCCCCATCACTTCTATGGGAATGAGCAAGATATACAGTGGCCACGCAAGTCCATGAGGCACAAGGTTCACCCAGTGTTGAATAAATCCATGTGCCATAGTTCCAGCAACAATGATCGATACAAATGTAACCGTCGCAAGGGCGGCCGTAACATTAAAGTTTGCTGTTGCGGTCGTCCCCCCATGAATCATGTGCTTGACTAATGAATCTTCGCCAGTATGAAGGAGCGTATGGTCCACCAGCCCCAAAACCTCAAAGATTGGAATCAAACCGATAACATTCGCTCCCAAAATAAAAAAGAAGAAGGTCAACCCCAGCGGAGCGAATGTTTTAACCCATTTAGGACCAACATTGGGAAGAACGATGGCATCACGGACAAACTCGACAACAAACTCTATGCCGTTCATGAAACCACTTGGAATCATTTGATCCTGCCGGAGATAACGTCGAACAACCAGCGTAATCAAAAAGAAGAGTGTTGTCGCGACCAACAACAACATGAAGACATGCTTCGAGATTGAAAAGTCGATGCCAGCAATAGCTGGAAGAGGTAAGACCGGGTGTTCACCATTTGCAATGTGCCCGATAATCGTTTCACCGGCATCGAATGCGTGTTCGGCTCCGTGTTCTGTCTGGTCTATGTGATCAGGTTGGCTCATTGGTAGAAATATATTGCTCTAGTTTGGTTACGACGATGTTCTGTTCAATAAACACAACCGGTAAACGTAAAACGCTTCTACCAAGTAGAGCGCCACAAAGTACAACGTAAAACTCACAAAAAAGGCAATTACATCAAGCGCCATCATCGCAGTGGCAAGAACGACATACACCCCGAAAACCACCATCTTCATGACAAATGCACGAATCAGTACCCGCGTTAAACTTTCCGGCGTCCGTCGAGATGCCCGCTCCATCACCAGGATGGAACCAACCGCCACAACAACTGGTCCAGCCATTCCTACGAGAATCTCAGTTGCGACCGACGGCATCACGTATGTCGCGACCAATACACTCGAAACTATGGAACCTGAAACTACCACCCACATTAAGCTCACGGTTTCCAAACCGTTTTTGCCACTTCGTAGAGACCAACCACTACGCCGAGGAGTAACCCCACAAACAGTCCCCATGGCGCACTATCCTGCCATCGGTCTATTACTGCGCCCCCTCCACCAAGAAGGAGAATCGAGCCAATCAGCGTGTAACTCGCCGCTGCTGCCGGTCCAGCCCGGCGGATGTTCTCCTGCATGTAGCGCAGAGACTTTCCTAGAAACGGGTCACGCTCATCGGGCATTTTGAATATGGCACCGGTTGGACACCGGATCCGCTCTGACGTTAATCCAAAAAGGCAGGATACAACGCCGTTTCCCGAAGCTGAACAAACAGTGAATGATAACAAACACGTTCTGTGCCCGGCAACAAACCAGAAAGGCTAAGAATAAAGATAAATTTCTTTTATTGGATTTTTTCAGCTAGTTCAGTCACCACACCTTAAATTCGTAGCATCCTGGGGTGACCAGTAAACTATTCGTCGTCGAAAAAGATAGGCTATCCGGTTGAATGAGGCCTGCAGCTTCAAGTCTTACGGTCCGAAGTTTTTCACCATTAGTGTCATAGACGTAGATGACAGGTACCGTTAAAGCGACCCACAAGTGACCCAAGCGGTCGACTGTGGCTGTCCGAATCGTGGGTGGCATTACTGGAAAGTTACGGTCTTGTTCCTCGTCACGGTGGCGCCAACGTGTGGGAAGCGAGTTAATGATGGGGTCTAGCTCTGAGCCTTCGATGTGGCGCTCAAAGACGAGCGTGCCTTGTGGGTCGTATTTACGAAAAATTGGGATACCAGTCTGGAAGACGAAGTAATAGCCTCCCGTTGGATCGACTAGGGGGATTCCGCTGTTTAGCGAAAGATTAATATCACGGTCGCTCTCATATCCGGTTCGCCGAAATACGCCGAAGGTTCTAAAAGGATTTCCCGCGTAGCTGAATTCTGTGACAAGCCCACCCAACTCAGGTTGATTCATTACTATTGACTGGTCGGTTAATTGGAGTGAACCCACACCATTAAGAACCAAATTGCCGAGAATTATCCGCGGTGCTGCTCGGCCGGGTAGTGTGAATTGCCCGAGAGTCGCGCCGTTTTCGTCAAAGATTTGGACCCGCTCCCGACCGTTTGGCGCATCTGCGACTACGAATCGTCCACTCGGACCCACATGCAGAGAAATTGGTCCCAGCAGTCGCCCCTGCTCCGGTCCAATCCGCACAATCTGCTCGGCTTCTCCGGCCGGGGTGATTCGATACACAGATTGTCCTCGCCGGTCTAAGACATAATAGTCCCCGTTGGTAGATTGCTGAAAAGCGACTGGTTGCCGGAATAGTCCGACGACGTGGGGTGGCAAGCCACCTGTTGAGCGCAGGATTGGCACGTCGCCAAGATCCTGCGCAGAGACAGTACTGCCAGTCCCGACGATTAGACAAAGTAGTGCAATGAATTGTGGAAGGGCCCACATTGTGATCTTTGACCCTAAGGATACCATTGGAATTCTCAACCCGTCTCTTCTATCCGTTCCGCACCGATGTTTAGGACGGGTTTGAAGTGGTGAATAAGTGACTATGGTAGATATTCAGCGTTGGGACGAACTCGACCTTGAAAAGGTGACGGAGATGGTCTCCAGAAAAATTGTGACCGGTGATAGCTTAACGTTGGCGCAGGTGTATTTGAAAAGAGGCGCACATGTCCCGCTTCATCTTCATGATAAGGAACAAATGGTCTATGTCTTGAAGGGTAGAGTGAGGTGGCTGGTTGCCGGACAGGAGATGATCGTAATCCAAGGCGAAGTATTGCGTGTACCTTCTGGAGTCATGCATCAGGCCGAGGCTCTTGATGATACTTTTCAGATTTCCATTGTGTCAGAAGGGATTTAGCAGAAGGTTTTGTGCACGTGAGCAGGTGGTTGGTTTCCAACATTCCGAAAATCATTAGGGCAGCTCCTTCAGTCGCCCACTAGAGACGATTTCTGATTCAATGAATCCGTTTGTCCCAATCTTGGTCGTTGCCGCCAGGGTAGACGTCAAATTTCTTGCGAAGTCGGCCGATTTTCCATTTGACGTATCGGTATTTAATATCTGCGACGATTCCGAGCCGCCCCAACCCGAATCGGGGGGATGGAATGGTCCGAAGATACCGAAGGTAAAAATAACCCGCGACCAATCCTCCTAGGTGTGTGACGTGTGCGACGCCGCCACCGCGTGGCGTTGAAATAAATGCGATCGTACCTAGGATCATGACAAAGTACTTGGCAGGTACGGGGACAACGAAAAACATCAAGATTGGTGCGTTCGGGTAATGCATCGCAAAAGCCATCAGGAGACCGTAAATCGCTCCAGAGGCGCCGATTGTCACCGTCGTATAGGTTGCCGCGCTAAATGAGAAGGGTAGCAGCGATGACACGAGCGTAATTACCGCCGCGCCAACCCCGGCGACCAAATAGTAGCGAAGAAAAAACCGTGAGCCCCATAAGCGCTCCAATTGCACTCCAAACATCCACAGAATCAACATGTTGATGAGGATGTGACCCACGCCACCGTGCATGAAGAGATACGTAAGGGGCTGCCAGAACATGAACTGCGTTAAAACGAGTTCAGGTGTCAAGCCGAGGAGATAACTCAGCCAGCCAAGAGCCGGTGGTATGAGCGAGGTAATTAAGAATACTGCAACGTTCGTCCAGATGAGAGCTTTGACGACTGGCGTCATTAGACTTAGACCCGAACCAAATTGATGGTGAGTTGGGCTCGAGGAATAGGGATATCGCATGTCAGAGAGTTCTGCAGAACTTATGCATGTAAATTATCAACTAATCTAAGAACTTGATAATCGTACCACGGACGTAGCTCATAAGTTTTCTGTTTAGTCCATACGTAACCGTCAAGGCATTCGGTTTCGACCGGTTACCAGTTGTCGTTCTAGATCCTGCCACTCTGAAATCCGCAGCAGTCTGGCACTCGCAGCGAGGACGGCTACGCCAATGAGAACGCTTCCGAAGACCTGAAACATCCGTGGTAGAAGGCCGGTTCCGGGTAAAGAATCGACAAGCCAACTATGGCCGATTGAAACTGCCACAGCCATGAGGGCTGCTGCCACAGTGATTTTGAAGCCGGTCTTGAGAATTCGAATGAGGTCTACTCCGTGTAAGCGTCGGTGGAGGAGTCCGATCAAGACCACCGCGTTGAATAGAGCTGCAATTGAGGTTCCTAAGGCAAGGCCCCTGAATCCTAAAACACGAACCAAGATCACATTAAGTGCGATGTTAAGAGCAACTGTCATAAGGCTTACTAGCGCTGGGGTGAGGCTATTCCGCATCGCGTAAAAGCATGGAATAGCAATCCGAACAGTCGAATAGCCGACCAAGCCAGGTGCATAAAACATCAGTGCAGCAGTTGTCGCGGTAGTGTCGGATGGTCCGAAACTTCCTCGTTGAAAAATCAAGCCGATGATTGGCTCGGCTAGAACCATCAAACCGATCAGTGCCGGTATATTCAGTATGAGCATCATACGCATGGCGGTGGAAACTGTTTTTCGAAATTCAGATAAATCTTCCTGGGCTACTTGTCTTGAAATGGCCGGGAGCGTCGCCGTGGCAATCGAAACGCCGAAAAGTCCGATCGGAAGATACATCACACGGAAGGCGTAACTCAGCCACGAGACCGCTCCAGTGCCTTCTCCGGTAGCGAGCACCATGTTGACTAACAAGTTGATCTGAAGCGCCGCGCCAGCAATAGTGCCAGGTCCTATCAATCCTAGAATTTCGCGGAGGCCAGAATCTCCTGGGTCGAACTTTGGCCGATACCGGTAGCCTTCTCGATAGAGACTTGGTAGCTGTAGAGCGATTTGGCCGAAGCCGCCGATGAGGGCACCTATAGCAATGGCGGTGATCGGGTGCAATCCCCACCGAGGCATTACGGGGACAAGTAAGACTGCACTTGCAATGATTCCCACGTTGAACATTGCGGGAGACAGTGCGGGTGCAAGAAAGCGATTAAGTGAATTAAGCATGCCCATCACCGCGGCCGCGATGGCGACCAAGGTCAAGAATGGGAGCATGATTCTGGTCAAGAAGATCGTAAGTTCAAGTTTTCCTGGAACCTGCGCGTAGTTCCCTGCTAACAGTCTTGCCAAAGGATCTGCAAAGATGATTCCAAGGACCACCAAAGTGCCGGTAGCGATGATCAAGCCGTTCACTAACTGATTGCCAACTTGCCATGCCGCAGCTTTGCCCTGCAATGTCAATCGCCGTGTGAACGTTGGAACGAAAGCGGCACTCATTACACCTTCGGCAAATAGATCTCGCATTAAGTTGGGGATCCGATAGGCTACGTTGAACGCATCCATAGCGTTACTGGCCCCAAACAAATAGGCGAGCGTTTGATCACGGACAAGGCCCAGTACCCGACTGGTTAATGTTGCAGCTCCGATGGTGCCGGCCGATCGCGTGAGATGACCAGAGCCGTGCCGGCTATCCTGAGAGTTTCTTGATGACGCCCCCGTAGGCGGGGTGGATTCGGCAGACGTCATAGCTGGCGGTGAGGGTAGCATAGGAGAATACTGAATGTGACTACCGATCTTGGATTGCGTGCCATTGCCAGGTTGGTGGTGAGGTTCGATTCGTTTCGAACACCGATAGGGAATGTTTTCGTTGCCTCATCTTCGCAAGGTATCTGCAATGTTCGTTTCGACGGACCAGACGAAAAGGACTACCGATCTTATCTCGTCTCACAAGCAGACAAGGTTTGTGATGACGGGAATGCCCTACAGCTGGCCATAGTTGAACTTGAGGCATATTTTCAGGGCCAACTCAGCCAGTTTACAGTTCCAATCGATCTGCGAAGCGTTACCGATTTCACCCGCCGGGTTCTCCTGGCCACTCGAAGTATTCGGTTCGGTCAGTTGAAAACTTATGGAGACATCGCAAGTGCTATACGTTCCCCTCTGGCCGCTCGGGCCGTCGGAGGAGCCTTGGGTCGGAATCCGATTCCGATCATCGTTCCTTGCCACCGTGTTATTGCTCATGGTGGAAAATTAGGTGGGTTTACGGGTGGCCTGACTAAAAAACGAGCCTTGTTAGCGATTGAAGGAAACATTCCAGATGAGGCCTTGAGAGCCATCGAGTAAAATTAGTTAACAAAAATTAGAAACTAGTAAAGGAGTCGAGTGGAATGAGTCTCAAACAGGCTGATGTCCAGACGGCGCACAAGCTACAGAGTGATGCCGATTACACCTACATTGATGTTCGTTCGATTCCTGAGTTCGAGAACGGTCATCCAACCGGTGCGCACAACGTACCGCTGTTGAATCTTGATTCTCGGACGGGACAGATGCAGCCAAATAAGGATTTCTTAGCCGTCGTGCAGGCCAACTACGCAAGCGATTCAAAGCTCCTTGTGGGATGTCAGATGGGAGGTCGGTCGACACAGGCGGGTAAAATCCTGATCGCAGCAGGTTATCAAGATGTAACGAATGTTGTTGGGGGCTTCGGTGGAGCACAAAACAGAATCACCGGTGAAATGAATGAGGGTTGGGTGGATGCCGGGCTTCCTGTCGAACAGGGTGCTCCACCCGAAAATTCGTACCAGGCCCTTCAGCAAAAGGTGGTCACTTCCGACTGAAGGTCTGTCACGATTCCAGAGTTGCTTCGAGCTCTGAAGCGAGTTGTAGTAGGGACTCGGTGTGATGACGTTGTCCCACCAGCTGGGTCGCCCAGGGGACACCAGCGGCCGTAGTGCCAGTTGGCAGGGAAATAGCCGGGTGTCCCGTCAAGTTGAACAGTTGTGTTAAACGCAGTGAGACTGCCCGAAGATCCTGAAATTGTCCGTCAATTAGTGCGTGGGTAGAGCCAGGTTTTGGTGCGGGAATTGCGAGGGTCGGTAGAATGAGTGCGTCGATATCACCTAGGCTTCGATCGACTTCTGTTTGTAAGACCGCTCGCTCGATCTGCATTTGATGATAGTCGTTTTCAGACACGTGTCGTCCCAAGCTAAGTCGGTCTCGGACATCAGGTGAATAGTCTTCGTATTGCGTCTCCAAGATATGTTCGTGAATCTGAAATGCTTCATATAACTGAGTGAGGCGATAGGTTGTAGCGATGGTATCTGCATGACCAATACTGACTTCTTGAATGTTGTAACCGGTCTTCCGCAGATGGTCGAGGGTTTCTTCAAAACTGCGGCGGATATTTGCATCGACTTGATCTAGGAAATATGGCTGAGGCAGACCTAACTGCCTGCGCGGTTGTTTTGTGTGCTGCACGACTTTGTTACTCTCGACTTGCACTGACCCACCGGCCATAACCTGGTAAATGAGAGTTGCGTCGCCGACTGTATTCGTCAGTGGCCCAACATGGTCCAGGGTTGGCGCCAGAGGGACAATTCCCTCGGTGGTCAGTTCCCCTTGTGTTGGCTTGAGACCGACGACTCCACATGCAGCAGCTGGTATGCGGATTGAGCCACCGGTATCAGTTCCGATTGAGGCGAGTGCCATTCCAGCTGCTACCGATGCTGCTGATCCGCTACTGGAGCCTCCAGCCAAGCGATCGGGTACACGTGGATTGCGTGTTGGTCCGAACGCAGAGTCTTCTCCAGTTGTTCCGAATGCAAATTCATGAAGATTACATTTTCCAATAAAGATAGCTCCTGCGGCTCTGAGTCGAGCGACTACTGTCGCGTCACTTGTCGCACGATGTCTCTGTCGAACGGCGGACGCGGCGGTTGTCGGAACTCCATTCAGATCGATGATGTCCTTAATGGAGATTGGAATGCCGTGCAAGAATCCTCGGTCTTCGCCGCGCTTAATTTCCTCGTCGCTTCTGCGCGCTTGGGCTTGGGCCTCATCGGTTAGGAGAGTTATGAAGGCGTTGATATCTTTCTCACGTTCAGCAATGGCCTGCAGACACTGATCGACAATCTGTACGGTAGTCGTTTGTCCAGTCCGAATCTGCCTGGCGAGTTCTCTGATGGAAGGCATCTGGTTCGCCATTAAATCATTGCATCGTCCCAGAAAAGCTCGCCGTGTCTAAAGCGGGTTACGTCAAAAGCTGAGATATCAATTGAAGATTTTCCAGTAAGAATTAATTCGGACACTGTGCGGCCTGCACCGGGTGCCATCATTAAACCGTGTCCACTGAATCCCGTTGCTAGAAATAGTCCTGCGAGGTCTGGGTGTTCGCCTATGACAGGATTGTGGTCATTGGTCATTTCGTAAAGTCCAGCCCACCCGTTGATGAGCCGAACATTTTCAAGTGCAGGCACTCGCCGGACCATTGGTTCTCGGAACTCGGATTCCCAGCGTGTGAAGTCACATAAAAAATTTTCACCAGGTGGTTCATCAGCTTTGGTGCAGGCGACGATTAAGTTATCTGGAGCGTGTGGTTCGGCCGGGTCTTCGTGTCTCCAATGTACGCCAGTTGGGTCAACAACAACCGGAAAACGGTATGGCCATCGTTTTGGTAGGGCGCAGCGAAACAATTGTTGTCTGACCGGTTTGACGGGAACTTCGACACCGATCATTTGTCCAAGGACGGCCGAGTAGGCACCTGCGGCAATCACAACTGTTCCGGTTGAGATTTTGTTGCCAGATTTGAGCGATACGGTTGACGATTGGCCAGAATCCATTGTGATGTTAGTCACCTCGGTCGTCAGATATTGGGTGCCGACTTCGGTGGCAGCATATCTAAGGCCATTGAGGATCGCACTAGGATTTACGTATCCGTCTTGGGGGCCAAACACTCCGAACACAATGTCATCGAGGACCATGTCAGGTAAAAGGCGCTGAATTTGGTCAACCTCGAGTCGGGTTACAGATGCGCCAAGCTGTTGCTGTCGGTCTAGGCGTGTTTCAAAGTATTTTGCTCGCACAGCATCCACGAGAAACAAATATCCCCGCTGGTGAAAGCTCGCCTGATTCTCGTGTAGATGTCCAAAATTTTCGTCAAAGTGGCGATAGAAATTCACGCCGTACTGGGCAAGTTGGATGTTGACTCGTGAGCTAAATTGCTGGCGGATGCCTCCCATGGCCAAGCGGGAGGAAGCTCTTGTGTAAGAAGGATCACGTTCGATCACGATGACATCAAGCGTACTGTCACTACTCAGGAGGTGGAAGGCGATACTTGATCCAATGACACCTCCCCCGATGATGACGATAGGTTGAGACATCATCGAAACACGAAACCGCGCGCGGGCAAGCGTGGTTGACCACCGTGTTCGAGGTATCGTTTTAGGCCGGTTAACGAATCAATCCATCCGGATGCGACCAAGTCATAATATCGGGACCAGCGCTCACCATTCTCCGAACTGCTCTGGCGCACTGTCAGGGCGGTAGCGGGGCCACTTACCTTACAAGTAACTTCAAGAACCATGGGTCCGATGGGATCACTTTCTGGTGGCAGCCAGTGAGCATCGGCAACGAGAAATTCTCGGCCGTTTCGAAATTCCATCACTGTGCCGTAGAACACACCTCCAAGAGAACCGAGTACTGTGTCTTGGAAGGGGGTCTGTTCCCATTCGACGGCATAAATCCCAAGCGGCCGGGGTGTGGTTACGGAGCGCGCAGTTTTCCACCACGTCGCGAGTGACGTTGGATCGAAGAACGCGGCGATCACCTTTGTTGGTGCTGCCGTTACATGGACTGTGTGCTCAAATTGACATACTGAGGTTTCTCGCATTGGTGAAGCGCAAATCGTAACATGCCAAAAAATATTCTTGTTCCTTATTCATAGAGAAGAAATTGTCGTCGCACATGTTTGAATTCTTCCAAACTGGACGCCCAAGATTCCACAATCGTGTGCGCGGACAGGTTGCCTTCAACCTGTTCACGAAAGCCGGATGTTCCCACAAGGATGTCGATTGGTGGTTTCACGTGTTCGTATTCGTAGGGAGGTTTTCGCCATTCGAACAAGTCAGAATTCTGCTGTCGCAGTGCTTGCAACAGCGCCACGGATACTTCAACTGATTGAAAGATGTTGCGATCAGTGACATGTATTTGACACCCGCTACACACTTGCCCCGCATGTTTTTGGAAAGTAGGTTGGAACTGAATTGGTCGAAAAGCTACCCCCAACAGTTGTAGGGCGTTCAACGTGTCCACTAGTTTTTTCGCATGGATCCACGGTGCGCCGATCAATTCAAACGGCCGGGTTGTGCCTCGACCTTCTGACACGTTAGTGCCTTCGAAAAGAACGCAGCCGGGATAGACCACTGCGCTGTCAATTGTTGGAAGGTTTGGCGATGGCATTACCCAAGTGAGACCAGTGTCCTCGTAGTAGCTATCTCGGGTCCAGCCGCTCATGGGGATGACATCAAGTTTGGCTCCAATGCCGTAATGTGTATTAAATAGACGGGCTAGTTCGCCGATTGTCATGGCGTGCCGAAGAGGTATCGGAAACTGACCTACGAAGGATTGGAGGCCAGTTTCGAGTGTCGGACCTTCTATAACAAGGCCACCGATGGGATTAGGGCGGTCACACACAACCACGGCCACGCCGTGGCGACTTGCAGCACGTAAACAATTAGCTAGGGTGTATGCATACGTATATACGCGGGTTCCGACATCTTGCAGATCGATGATGAGCACATCGAGACCTTGCAGCATCTGAGCGGTTGGTTCCCGTGTCTCGCCATATAGTGAGTAAACTGGGATTCCGTAGATGGGGTGCTTGGTGTGAGCGGTCTCGATCATATTGTCTTGTTCGACCGAGTGGAAGCCGTGTTGAGGTCCGAACAAAGCTGTGAGCGTTAAGTCAGGGTCGGCTGCAACCCGGTCGACAATATGATGGAGCCCTGAATCAACTGAAGCCGCATTGCACACAACACCAACGCGTCGTCCGTTGAGTCGGTCGGATGACAACAATTGGTCCGAGCCAAGCATCACTAACTTCTGAGTTGTCATAAGTGAAAAATAATCAGTCTTCTCATCTTCCCAGTGCCCAAAGGGGTTCACGTTCGGTGCATTCTTGTATGGGACAGGTCATTAGAGTCTACACGCTTGTTTTTTGAGAGAATGAGTTGATCGACGATAGGTAAATATGAGCATTTCTAATTATGGATTGTATAAGGTGTCAAGCATGATGCACGGTAGATTGGACCTTCGATATTTCTGATGCGACCGCTCCAGGGAACCACAGTTGTTGCACTCGAACAGGCGGTTGCTGCCCCCTTCGCAACTCGTCAATTGGCGGACCTAGGTGCTCGGGTGATCAAGATTGAACGACCTGGGACTGGGGATTTTGCTAGGGACTATGATCAGGCTGTCTGCGGGATGTCGAGTCATTTCGTCTGGCTCAATCGGTCGAAAGAGTCACTTACGCTCGACATTAAACGACCTGAAGCTATCGGAGTTATTGACAGACTAATAGGCCGAGCCGACGTTTTTGTGCAGAACTTAAGTCCAGAGTCGACTGTGCGCTTGGGGGTTAGTGCTCGCCAATTGCGAGCACGCTTTCCATCTCTGGTGGCTTGTGACATTTCAGGTTATGGCCCCGATGGGCCGTACGGTGGGAAGAAAGCGTACGACTTGATGGTACAGGCCGAGACGGGCTTATTGTCTATTAACGGTTCGGTTGACGAACCGGCGAAAGTAGCGATTGCGGTTGCTGATATTTCGGCAGGTATGTATGCGTTAACCAGTATCCTGAGTGCACTGCTGGTGCAGTCTCGCACTGGCATCGGGGCGGCGATCGAAATCTCGATGCTTGAGGCCCTAGGTGAATGGATGGGCTATCCCTTATATTACAGCGGCTACGGCGACAAACCGCTGTCACGAACAGGTCCGCGGCATGCAACGATAGCGCCTTACGGACCGTTTTCTGTTGCTCATGGGGAAGTGATTTATTTTGGTGTTCAGAACGAACGGGAGTGGCTATCTTTTTGTCAAAAGGTTTTGCGCCAACCGCCCCTGGCCGTCGATTCTCGGTTTAACAGCAATTCCAGGCGAGTGAAGCACCTGACTGAACTCCACGATATCGTCGATCCAATCTTGTCTGCGCTATCGGCGAAAGAGGCCATTGCTCGATTAGACCAAGCAGGAGTAGCTCACGCACGTTTTAACACGGTCGATGATTTTGCCGCACATCCGCAGTTTTCGGCCCGCGGACGTTGGACTAATGTCGGTTCGCCCGTTGGTCCGCTGAGGGCTCTTTATCCGCCGTGGAGTATCGAGAATGTGACACCACGAATGGACCCCGTTCCTGAGATTGGCCAGCAGACAGGAGACATTCTCAGGGAACTTGGCTACGATGACTCCGTGGTGGAATCTTGGCGATCAGCGGGAGTTGTGTGACTTCACTCGGACGATGATATGACGATTAAAGAAGGATGGACGGGAAGGGTGTATGAGGACTTTGAGGTTGGCGATGTCTATCGGCATCCTGTTGGGCGAACCGTGATCGCCGCAGACAATGTTTGGTTCACATTACTTACCCAGAACAACAATCCCATCCATTTCGATCATGTTTATGCTGGTGGAACTGAGTACGGGCGTCCCATAGTGGATTCGACGTTCACACTGGCCTTGGTAACCGGACAGTCGGTCATCGATCTGGGGCTCAACGTGATGGCTAATCTTGGGTGGGATGAGGTCCGCCTGCCAAGTCCTGTGTTCGAGGGCGATACGATTTATTCCGAGAGTGAAGTGCTCAAGCGACGAGAATCAAAATCACGGCCAAACGTGGGTATTGTTACTGTTCGAACGACAGGATCTAATCAGAACGGCACGATTGTGATCGAGTTTCAGCGAACATTTATGGTCTACAAACAAGGTTGTACACCGGAAGCGCGGCGCGTAATCCCTTCGCCGGCGACGTCTTGAATTTAGATGAGGAGGCAGACTCGATGATTGCGTTCGCACGCCAGCGCACTCGCATTTGTTGCTTACTGGTTACTCTCGCTGTGTCGTTTGTCATGTCTGCTTGCGGTGGACCTGACACGTTTATTGCTGGTGACATAGCCTTCGTCGACGTTAATGTGTTGCCGATGGACAGCGAGCATGTGCTTGAAGACCAAGTTGTTGTTATCCAGGATGGCCGAATCATCGCTATCGGTAGCGCTGACGATATCGGTCCGGAAGAAGGGGTTGAGGTTATTGATGGCGACGACTCTTATCTGATGCCCGGTTTGACTGAAATGCATGGTCACCTGCCAGATCCGAGGCAGTCAGATGTTGATATCAGGAACGTGCTGTTTCTGTACGTTGCAAACGGTGTCACCACGGTTCGCGGCATGCAAGGGGACCCATCACAGTTTAGGATGCGGGAACAGATTCGTCATGGGCTTCTGATAGGACCTCAGTTATATCTCGGTAGCATTTCTCTGAACGGTGCTCGCGTGTCGGTGCCGGCGGAGGCGGAACAACGGGTTCGCGAGTACAAAGTCGACGGATACGACCTGCTCAAAGTCCACGAAGGTTTGACCGTCGAAGCGTTTCAGACATTGGCTGAAACAGCAAAGGAAGTCGATATTCCGTTTGGGGGGCACGTACCAGATGCGGTGGGACTCCGGGGTGCATTAGCTGTCGGCCAACAGTCGATAGATCATCTGGATAATTACATCGAGGCACTTGTCCCTGAGACTTTTCAACCGGATTCTCCTGTTGGGCTTCGTGGTGTCGGGGAGCTGATGGCCATCGTGGATGAATCGCTAATGCCCGACCTCGTTGAGGCTACAGTCAATGCGGGTACGTGGATTGTGCCGACAATGGTTTTATGGGAGACGGCCTTCTTTAACGAAAGGGGCTCGGTGGAGGTTTTATCGGAGCGACCCGAGACAAAATACATGCCACCAGAAACGGTTGAAAGGTGGATTAAGGCGGTGGATGATCGACTTGAAACCACCGACATTGGTACTAATCGTCGTGTTGCGGCACTTCGGCGTTCCGTTTTGATGGCATTGCATGAAGGTGGCGCGAACATCGCCCTTGGAACTGATTCACCCCAAATTTTTAGCGTGCCTGGTTTTGCGATGCACCATGAAATGGCTCTTTACGTTGAGTTGGGTATGACGCCATACGAAGTGCTTGAGATTGCCACTAGGCGTCCGGCAGAGTACTTCGATGCGGTCGATGATTTTGGTATGGTGGCAGAGGGACAGCGTGCAGACCTGCTTCTTGTAACGGGCAATCCATTTGAAGATATTCGCAACGTCGCTAATCGTGCAGGCGTCATGTTGAATGGTCGTTGGTTTTCAGCAACGGAGATCGACAACAGGCTCGACGAGATGGCACGCTTTTATGGAAACTAATTGGTCATTTTGGAAGGAGATGATGGTACTCGGTAGAATCGCAACTATCTCCGGTAGGGTCTTTTTGGTAACTTGGTGCACGTCATCATAGTATCGCCGTTCAATGAAGGGTCCTGTTCAGCTCAGACGTAGTTTGTTATTTGTACCAGCCGTTCGTCCCGATCGATACCCGAAGGCCTTGAAAACACGAGCCGATGCCATTTGTGTGGATTTAGAGGATGGTGTTGGTCCGAGTTCTAAGGAAGTGGCCCGCGAAGCCGCACTGGGATTATTTGCGGAACGGACTTCCGTTCGAACTGAGGTCAGCCTCCGTATTAATGCCTCGAGTACTCACCTCGGCCGACGTGACTTAGATACTCTCGTGAGCTCTTTGGGTCGGGACGACTACGCTGGTACTCGTCCCGACGCGCTGGTACTGCCAAAAGTGTCTGACCCTGATGAGGTGCGAGCTATAGAACTTATCCTAGGTTCCTTGACCCCAGATCATTTTCCTTTGATCGTTCAGATCGAAACCGCCCGGGGAGTTGATGCGGCCATGGAAATCGGTGCTGCTTCGGCAAATGTGTCCGCGCTGTTGTTCGGTGCAATCGATCTAGCTGCCGAAATCGGTTGTGCGGTCGAATGGGATGCGTTGTTGTACTCGCGATCGAAAGTGGTTTTGGCAGCGGCAGCGTCGGGTATCGGCGCGATTGATGCACCTTATATGGATGTTTCGGCCCTAGAGGCGCTAGGTGACGAAAGTCGCCGAAGTCGCCGGCTTGGGTTTGTTGGAAAGGTGGCAATCCATCCACACCAGGTTCCGGTGATCCAAGATTCATTCTCGCCGACGGACGAAGAGGTTACGTGGGCCAGGAAGGTGGTGGCAGTCTATGAGGCTCAAAAGGGAGGGGTCCTTCTTTTGGACGGGAAGCTGATTGAACGGCCTGTGGTTCTCGCAGCTCAGCGCACGCTTCAGGCTAGTCAAATAGATAGCGGAGATTGATATCGACGCTGTTAATTGTGCGATTTAGAGCGTTCACAGGGAGTGAAGTGAACAGGGCGCTGCAAGTCAATTATCGCCCAATTTCACCTCATCGCATTAGCACGATTGTGCGGTTAGCGAATGTGCGCCAAAACCCCGTGTTGGTAGTTGAACAAGATTTCGGATGGTTGTGCAGGTAGCGGAATTTCAATGTCAACGGTATCGGCATCGACCCACAGACGATGAGCAAGCGGAGGCCGGTCTTCAAACTTGATTACAATGGGAACGGGCATGCGGAACCCGTCTGGCACGTTTTCTTGTTGTACGCGACCGTGCAGCACAAATGGGTCGGCCGTGTCGGTGAGTGGGCTGACTTCTAATTCAGTCCGATAAGTGGGGATGTCTACACCATGGACCCATTGATCGAAAAACCAGTCCATTGGTTTACCGAATGCTTCGGTGACTGCCATTTCGAATGCGGCCGTCGTAACGGATGAGAACAAATGCTGTCGAAAGAAATTCCGCATCAGTTTTCGGAACGGTTCATCATCACCGGTTTCTAGTTCGGTTAGCATCATCCGGAGCATGTGCAGGACGAAGGCGCCTTTCTCATAAACCAAAATTCGATAATCCAGCGGAGTCTCCGCGGTTCTCAGTCGATACCCAATCGATAATGGGCCGGACTCATGACCGTCGCTTCTTCGAATAACCTCGGGCCTGAAACCATAGTTTTTACCGTTTCCTTGCCCTATGTTGACTTCTCCCAGCACGTCTAGGCGCCAAGCATCTAACATGTCCAGAAACTGGTCTTCCCGCTCCAGGCCCTTCAACGTGTAAAGGGCAGCTGAGTATTGAGAAAATCCCTCCGAGAGCCATTGATCTCGATAGTTTTCAAATGGTACGGAGACACCCCACCATTGATGAGCGACCTCGTGGGCACGAAACAACTCTGCCTCGCCGGTGTGCAGATTTCCGAATGCTTGAAATGAAAGTAAAACAAGACCGGGAAAAGCGAGGCCATTGTAGGTCGGAGTTTCCGTCACCAATAGCGATTCAAATGGGTAAGGACCGAAGTAATCGGTGTAGGTCTGGATTGCACCGGCCAAGTCGTCTAGCGTTTTCTCTCGGGTACCGGGGCTAAATCCGCGGTGCGTCCGGTCTGCATAAACGGTTATCTGTGGTGGCGTTTCACGCTCTACCATCGAGATATTAAACCTTCCGAGGTTGAAAGACATACCCGCGACGGGCTTCTCTGAAACCCATCGCATAATTCTGGTGCCGTCAATAATTTGCTCGTCCACCAGATTGGCTCCACTGGCTATCCGAAACCGCTCGGGTACCCGATAGGTCAAACTCAGACGGGTGCCTGGCGTACCGCGGTTATGAAGGTGGCTTGGCATCCAGTTCAGGGCGTCTTTCAGCACGTAGGTTCTTCCGTCGCGGCGGTAGTCGATCAGTTCCCCTTCATAGGAAAGTTTGATGATGAATGTTTCTGTAGGTACTACGACTCTCGGCAGCACGATAGTCACAGAGGGTTCATGAAGGTCCTCTGCCAACCGTCGGTCATGAGTGGCTTGCACGAAGTGAAGAGCGTCGCCGGTAAGTTCGACCGGTGTGTCAGGGGAGGGCGGGTTGCCTGCTAATAAATTGATGTCGTGTACGTTATCTGAGTTTGCTGGTACGGATGATTGCCACCTTGCGTCGGTTACTTTGAGAACCGGCGAGAGGCGGAGACGAATTGCATCGAGGGGTTGATGAGCTTCAAAAAGGAGTGCTGCGCTGGCTTTGGCATCACCGTTGCCTTCCAGAGCGAGATCAACGTCCGTCCTGAGAACCCTCACCCGGCGAGTCCATCCTTCCTGCTCCGGCTGTAATGGCCTTGGAGGGATGCCTAAATCTAACGCATTCCAATCGTCGTCATCGCCGCGACTTAATTTTCCTTCGACTTGAGGATTACGAGGGAAACCGTCAAAGACTGCGCTTCTCGTAGCGCTTTCAAAGTCCGACAGAGCGTGAAACCCCATCCAAACATCGTGAGTGTTACGTCGTCGGTCGAAACGAATAATCTGAACCTCTTCTCGTTCAAGCGGTTCGATATTAATGGTGAGCCAATCGTGGTCACGACTGTCGATTTGTGCATGAAAGAATTTTCGAGGTGATTGAGTCTCTTTCAGCCGCTGCAGTGAAAGCAAATCGACTAGGAGGCGGCTGTCTGGATTGATTAATTGACGTTCAAGGAGATTCTTCCGCCGGTCTCGTAATAGGTCTTTCGCTCGATCAAGATTCTCTGCTGTAACGTTATCGACCTGCTCCCGAAGTTGTATTCCAGTGTCATCGCTAAACCAAAACACGAAGCGCTCGAAGGTTTCTTCAAGCATATCTTCGTCATTGAGGAATTTTTCGAGTTGCTGATGTTCAACGCCATCTGGAGGATAGCTGCGAAGCACACCTTCACCAAGGAAAACCACAATCGCGATCTGCCCGTCGATTGGACTACTGGTATATAGTTCGCCGTCAGTCAGTTCAAAATCGAATCTGTCGATCGTGATACGACCGTTCTTAATTTGCCCTATCGGAATTAAATCACTAGAAAGTAATTGCTCGTACAGCGGCGGGTTGTTCGGTTCCTGAGTCTCACTCCCGCTAAGAAAGGCCGTAACCACCGTCAGGCAGCCAAGTAGCAACATGAGCGAGCTATGCCGAACGGTGGTGATTCTCATAACGTCAACAAACGACTTTGGCATATTCTGCAGGACACATGCTGGTAGAACTCAGCAGATTGTCTCAGAAATGGGCGACGGTTTGAATGCCTGATCACGCTACGACAAGACCCGTGTAATATTGATGAAGGACGGTGAAGAAAACCTGTACTGGTCGTAGTATTGCAGATAGAGCTGCAGGCTAGAAGGCCCTATGGGGAGCCGGACACATCGGCCTTGAGCTTCATTGATGAGACTACGCGCAGCTGCGACGTTACTACCCGTCCGAGTTTCGAAAGCGTCAATAGGGCTGGATACCTTTGTAACCCTCAAGCTGATAGATAACCAAGCAATGCCGAGGGTGACGCAGACTCGTCTCACTGGTCCGTCAGACCCTAAAATCCTCGTTTCTTACCGCGCACGCCACGCCGGCTGCCTTTTGGTCTGCCTGCCTTAAACCGAGACGGTATGTCATCCGGGCCAAAGTTAGGTTGTTGGGGCCGCCGCTCACGTTCTGTGGCTTCGTTGACTTTGAGTCGACGGCCTTGCAATTCACTTCCATCAAACCTTGAAATGGCCTCGGGCACAGATGAGGGGTCGTCAAATTCAACGAAGGCAAATCCGCGAGGTTGACCTGTTGCCCGGTCGGTGGGAAGAAATACTTCGGTTACTGTGCCGACTTGGCCAAAGAGTGTTTCAATTTCTGTTTGTGTTGTACTAAAGCTTAAGTTGCCGACAAAGACCTTTGAAGCGATGACGCCCTCCTGATTCTATCGTTAGGTGGGTTCTTTCCCACAATGCGAGGTTCGCAGTATATCATCCGTCTGTCACCCAAACAGCTTGAGACCTTCAGAAGAGGGTGGCTGGTATTTTCGTCAATAGGCCATGTTGTGGTGAAAACTACGATGGCCACAAGCCGAAGGGAACGAATGGCTTTGGAGTAGTCTTGTTATTGGTCAAGTATGGCACTTTGGGTGCCATATCAAAGTCGTTCGAACGTCAGCTGTCGATTACAATCATCTGACATTACTATGCGCGTACTCATCACAGGCGGAGCTGGATTCATAGGGTCACATCTGGCTGAGGCGCTCTTGGACTATCATCACGATGTTTTTGTTATTGATGATCTGTCCACAGGGTCGATTGACAACATTGATCGAGTGAAGTCCCATCCTCACTTTGGCTACCTCATTGATAGTATTGCTAACGAGCCGGTTCTTGCCGAGCATATCGATCGTAGTGATGTAGTTGTGCACCTTGCTGCAGCTGTTGGAGTTCGATTAATAATTGAAGCGCCTGTCCGTACGATTGAAACCAATGTGCACGGCACTGAAGTCGTTCTCCGTCATGCAGCCAAGAAGAAGAAACTAGTTCTGATCGCATCGACCTCTGAAGTGTACGGCAAAGGTACTGATGTGCCATTTTCCGAAGATGACGACCTCGTTATGGGAGCGACGACTAGGCATCGATGGGCCTATGCATGTAGCAAGGCGATTGATGAATTCTTGGCGTTGGCGTACTGGAAAGAAAAAAATGTTCCAGTAATTATTGCTCGTCTTTTTAATACCGTGGGACCGCGACAATCAGGCAGGTACGGTATGGTCATTCCAAGTTTCGTGAACCAAGCGCTTACTGGAAAACCGATTACCGTTTTCGGTGACGGTTCGCAAACGAGAAGTTTTGCGTATGTCGGCGATGTGGTTCAGGCGTTACTCAGTCTTCTCAAAGAACCTAGTGCTGTGGGCCAGGTTTTCAACATTGGCAACGATCGAGAAATTTCGATCTTGGATTTGGCTAGAACTGTGAAGCGGTTAACGGGTAGTGATTCCGAAATCAGGACAATTCCCTACGAGAAGGCTTATGAGGCGGGTTTCGAAGACATGCCTCGCCGAGTGCCTGATCTGCGCAAGATTAAAACGCTATTAGGATGGGCGCCTACGGTCACCCTTGAAGAGTTATTGGCCAAGATCTTGGCGCATATGGGACAGGAAGAGTCCAAGTAACGCGACAATCTCCCTTATAGCGAAGGTTTTGAGGAAGAAGATTAATATGTTGGTGCGGAAGGGGGGATTCGAACCCCCACGATGTTGCCACCGCCAGCCCCTCAAGCTGGTGCGTCTGCCAGTTCCGCCACTTCCGCAAGAAAAGAAGAGGTAAGTGCGTTGACGGCCGTTCGCCGTATCGATTATTCCGGAGTTTCAGGCGCTGTTTCTGAGAGCTCCTCGATGGGAACTTCGGGTCCATCTACGCCACTTACGACTGAATCAGGACCACGTTGGCCAAGGATCGCTAGAACCATCGCGCCAACCATAAACAGGGTTCCAAGAACAGTTGTAGCGCGTGTCAGCACGGTAGCTCCAGCTCGCGCTCCGAAAGCCGCTTGGCTGCTACCGCTGCCTCCAAACGCAGAAGCAATATCTCCACCTTTTCCCTGTTGTAGCAAAACCACAATCAGCAGCAGGAGGCAAATGACAATGTATAAACTAGACAATACCATGGTGAGCATAAGCTGAGATTATAACGCCGGGTTGGCAGTCTTTTCCACGATCTGGAGAAAGCTCTTGGGATCAAGACTGGCTCCTCCAACCAGTACGCCGTCGACGTCCGGTTGAGAAACTGTCTCGGCGACATTGGTTTGTTTGACGCTGCCACCATAGATAATCCTGCAATGGCTTGCAGTGTCCTGACCAAAAACTTGTCCTATGTGTAGCCTGATGTGCGCGTGTACCTCCTGAGCTTGCTCCGGTGTTGCTACGTGACCTGTTCCGATCGCCCAGACTGGCTCATATGCAACGATTAATCGCTGAACGTGATCGACAGCCAGATTCATTAAACTTGCCGTGAGTTGCCTGTCTAGGATGCTCATTGTCTGTTTGGCTTCTCGGTTGTCAAGCGTCTCGCCCACACAAAGAATTGGCTTGAGGCCGTTTTCTATTGCGGCATGCACTTTTCGGTTTATGTCATTGTCTGTCTCGCCAAAAATATGGCGGCGCTCAGAGTGGCCGATGATCACATATGTTGCGCCCGCTTCCTTGAGCATCTCCGCGCTGACTTTACCGGTGTATGCGCCCTCAGCTTCCCAGTGGAGGTCTTGGCCGGCTATCAAAGTCGTAGTGTTTGATGCAGCTTGAGCCGCGGGGTAAAGTGATGTGAACGGTGGGGCAATCACAACTTCTATTTTTGATTTCGCCTGTTCGAAGGTGTTGAACATATGTATGTAGTCCAATGTCTCCGACACCGTCTTATTCATCTTCCAGTTAGCTGCGACAAACGGAATTCTCATGGATACCCTCTAGGGATGGCTGATTACAGAGTGCTTACCTATCAGGGAGGATTTCAACACCTGGAAGTGTACGGCCTCCCAACAGCTCCAGCGATGCTCCTCCCCCGGTTGAGATATGTGTTATCCGATTCTTAACACCTGCCTTATTGATTGCTGCGATCGAATCGCCACCACCGACTACAGTTTTTGCTCCTGAATTGGCAACCGCTTCCGCAACGGCCAAGGTGCCATTAGCAAATTCTTCAATTTCAAATACGCCCATCGGTCCGTTCCAGACGATGGTTTGAGCCGCTCTGATTGCATTCTCGTAGCTACTAATTGTGCGTGATCCAATGTCGAGTCCGAGTCGCCGTCCAATAGATTGGTCTGTGACGTCTATGGTTTCGTGAGCTACATCTGTAGTTGCCGATTCGGCTACCACGTGGTCGCTGGGGAGATCTAGATCGACTCCGTGCTGAAGAGCCGCTTGCTCGATCTTCTGCGTTGTAGCTAAGAGGTCTGGTTCGATGAGTGAACCGCCAGTTGGGTAGCCTTTAGCCTTTAGAAAAGTGTAAGCCATTGCACCTCCTATTAGCAGGCGGTCAACCCTGCCCAGAAGGTTTTCTATTACCTCAAGTTTCCCAGAGACTTTCGATCCTCCAAGCACCGCTACGAAGGGATTTACTGGCTTTTCAAGAAGTGCACCAAGATGGTCTAGTTCACTCGCCATTAACAAGCCAGCTGCAGCATCATTAACCTTTGGCACAACACCGACTGTCGAAGCATGCGCTCGGTGCGCTGTGCCAAATGCATCATTGACGTAGAGGTCTGCCAAGGTAGCTAGCTCGGTTGAAAATTGTTCGTCGTTCTCTTCTTCACCACTGTGGAACCTTAGATTCTCTAGTAAGACAATCTCACCCGGTTTTGCCGCACCGACCAATCGTTTTGCCGTCTCGCCAATACAGTCGTTCGAAAATAGGACCTTTTGCTTAAGCAGTTCCGAGAGTCGAGATGCGACCGGTTGGAGAGTGAGTTCTGGTTTGAGTTGGCCCTTGGGTCTCCCCAAGTGCGATGCTATTACAGTTATGGCTCCATGAGTAAGCGCATGTCGAATCGTCGGCAATGCGGCCAAGATGCGAGTATCTTCGACCACTTCACCGGCAATAAGTGGAACGTTGAAATCCACGCGTATAAGGAGTCGCCGACCTTCAAGGTCGAGGTCTTCGATGGTTCGCTTATTCATGTCGGCAGTAAAAAGCACCAATCTGCGAACGCATTCCTCGAAGTTTTCACTTGATGGCCTTTATGATTGTTTCTGCATGAGTAGCTTGGCTAAATCAACACACCGGGAAGAGTAGCCCCATTCATTGTCGTACCAAGATAGAACCTTTATGAACTGACCGTCCATCACCTTGGTGTAATCAGCATCGACAATCGACGAATGTGGGTTGCCACGAAAGTCGATTGAGACTAATGGTTTCTTGGACAACTGGAGAATTCCGCGAAGTGCACCAGTCTCAGCTTCCGCGAAGGCGCCATTGATTTCATCGGCAGTTGCAGATTTTTCGATTTCAGCGACTAGATCGATTACCGAAACGTTAGGTGTAGGGACACGCATCGCGATTCCATCCAGCTTGCCTTTAAGTTCAGGAAGAACATGTCCTACCGCTGTTGCTGCTCCAGTCGTCGTCGGTATCATTGAAACTGCTGCTGCCCTAGCCCGTCTGAGGTCCTTGTGGGGTAAATCGAGCAGTCGTTGGTCGTTTGTGTATGCATGAACCGTCGTCATCCAGCCTCGGCGAAGCCCGAATGTGTCAAGCAGGACTTTGGCCATCGGTGCTAGGCAATTGGTGGTGCAAGACGCATTCGAAAGGATGTTGTGGCTTGCCGGGTCGTACTCGTGGTGATTGACACCAAGTACTACTGTGAGATCGGGCTCCTTAGCGGGCGCTGTGATCACAACTTTTCTTGCGCCTGCTTCAAGGTGTTTAGCTGCGTCCTCGCGTTTGGTGAAGATTCCCGTAGATTCAAAGACTATGTCAACCCCGAGTTTTCCCCACGGCAAGGCTGCCGGATCTCTTTCCGACAGAACTTCAATGGATCGACTACCAATCCGAATTTGGTTGTCGTCCACTAAAACCTCTTCTGGCAAGTTACCCAGGACTGAATCGTACTTCAACAGATGTGCCAGAGTGTCAGTGCTTGTTATGTCGTTTATTGCGACAAATTCCAAATCGTGCTCGTCACGTGCCGCACGAAGAATGTTTCGTCCGATTCGCCCAAATCCGTTGATTCCGACCTTTATGGCCATCTGCTAAGTCTCCAATGTAAGCTTCTAGTCACGTCTGTAGTCTCATTACTACTCAGAACAGGCCATTCTAATTAAGGCTCTTGCGGGTGGTCAAACACGCGGCTTATACTCGGGCCCAACGACCACCGAATGTACCTCTTCTACAGCTTTATCCTTCTCTTTTACTTTGTCGCGATCTTGCCGGTTGTTGCGTACAAAAGGCTGCGATATCGCAAACCTCTTGGAACAAGCGCTGATCGCTTTGGATATATTTCAGAGGCCGTTAACCCTAATCAGACGCCGTCAATTTGGATTCATGCGGTTTCGGTTGGAGAAGTTCTGGCTGCGCGCGCCTTATTGCAAGATCTTCGGAAGCATTATCCGAATCATCGACTTGTGATATCAACGACGACGGTGACCGGCCGGGAGGTTGCTGAACAACTTCAGGATTCGGTCGACAGTGTTTTTTACGCACCGCTCGATTTCTCACGGTTCGTGACACGGGCACTGGATCGGGTTGTTCCTGAAATGGTTGTATTTATAGATACGGAAATCTGGCCAAATTGGTTACTCGCCTGTCGTCGTCGTGGAGTTCGAACGGTTATTGTCAATGCCAGAATTTCAGATCGGTCTTATCGGCGCTATCGAATTGTTCAACCGTTTATGAAGCGCGCTTTGGCAAATCTTGATTTTGTTTGTGCGCAAACGCAGAGCTGGGGCCAGCGGTTTGTCGAACTTGGACTCCCGTCGGCTAATCTGGTCGTCACAGGTAGCCTCAAGTTTGATGCTCTTGGTCCGGTTGCAACGGGGACAGGTTTGGATGTCGGCAACCCAGTACTTGGAATTTTTGGGTTTACAGAGAATCGGCAGGTTCTGATGGCTGCCAGCACACTGAAAGGAGAGGAGCAGCCTGTCCTTAAGGCTTTCCAACGTATTCAGGAGTCTGACGATAATGCCATTCTCATAGTGGCACCTCGACATCCAGAACGTGCCCAAGACATAGTTCGACTAGCTGAGCAAATGGGTTTTAAGGTGATGTTGCGTAGTGCACTGACGGTTCAGGAATTTAGCGTTCCTGAGGTAGTCGTTGTCGATTCTATCGGCGAACTTCCGTGGCTTTTTCAACTTGCAACTGTAGTCTTTGTCGGTGGCAGTTTGGTCCCGGCCGGTGGACACAATATTTTGGAACCCGCGGTATTCGGAAAACCTATTGTCTTCGGGCCATACATGGAGAACTTTCTTGAAATTGCTGACTTGTTCTTAAGGCGGTCGGCCGCAATCCAAGTATCGTCGGCGACTCTTCTCCAAGATGAGATGGTTGGCCTAATGGCGGATCCCGTGCGGCGTGCGCGTGTTGGTGACGCCGCCAGACTACTCGTGGAAGAAGAGAAAGGAGCTCGAATTAAAACATTAGCTGCTATTGTCGAGCTTCTTCCGTCTGAGAGCCCTAGCCCCGGTCACCATAATTCGAAAACTAGAGTCGCTTTATAAGGTAATACTGTGTTCAGTCGTCTATACGGAGTTTTGGCTTCTGGTCGTCGAAAATGGTACGCGGCGCGGCCTGAATTTCAGAAGCGGTTACGTCGACCGGTTATCAGCGTAGGAGCATTAGCGGTTGGAGGGAGTGGAAAGACACCGGTCGCGGCTGAGGTCGCGAACATACTTGTGTCCATGGGAGAAAAGCCGGCTATTCTGAGCCGTGGCTATCGTCGAGTTGATCCAATGGAAGGAGTGGTTGTCGTCAGTAACCGTGGGGAAGTTCAAGCTAGTCTTCAAGAAGCTGGCGACGAACCGTTCATGCTTGCAAGTCATCTTTGTGATGTCTCTGTTCTGGTTGCAGAAGATCGGTATCTAGCGGGACGATTGGCGGAGACACAACTTGGTACTACTGTTCACGTGCTGGACGACGGATTTCAACATCTTTCACTGCGTCGGGACGTTGACTTCTTAGTTCTCGGAGAAACTGACGTGTTCGATTCTCAAACCCTTCCTGGCGGTCGGTTGCGTGAATCTCCAGAGACTGCTTCGCTTGCCGATGCATTGGTGGTTGAGGCGCGGAACGCCGAAGTTGCCGACGAGCTGGTTAGCCGTTTTGGAGTTCAGCAGGTATTCCACTTCTCAAGGGAGTTAGGAGTACCTCGTGACGCTTCTGTTCAGAACCAGGTGACAATTCCTCCAGGGACCCGCGTACTGGCGGTTGCTGGAATAGCGAGACCACGGTCGTTTGTCGAACACCTTGAGGTATCAGGGTACGATGTCGTCGATTTGATTCAAGTTCGAGATCATTATCAATATCTAGAGAAAGACATTTCTAACATTGCCGCACGGGTCAAGAAGTTGGATGTTAACTACGTGATCACCACTGAAAAAGATATGGTGAGGTTGCGCGAACACACGCCACTCGATTTTTCGGTGCTATGGGTTCCCTTGAAGGTCAATCTTGAACCGGCTGTTCAATTTCACACTTGGCTTCAAGGTCGGTTAAACGCCGCGCGAGCTATTACACTGGGCAATTAACTTATGCTGCGTCATCTGATCGAGTACGGGGCAGTGAAAACTTTTTCTCTATTGGTCTACCTGCTGCCCCGGCGGAGCAGTCGTGCGCTGGGTATCGGACTAGGACATTTGTTCTACCTGATCCAAACTAGTCGGCGTCAACTCGCCATTGAAAATCTAAAAGCTGCCTTTCCGGAGCGTTCCGAGAGCGAGTATAAGGTAATGCTGCGGGCCACATTTGGTCATCTCGGTTGTCAGGTGGTTGAACTGTTCAATTTTGATGCGATGAATAGAGCGGAAAAAATGAACGTGATCGAGATTAAAGGGCAGGAGCATGTTGAGCAGGCGTTAGCTAAAGGCAAGGGCGTCATGTATTTCACTGGACATTTCGGCTACTGGGAATTGCTGGTGATGCATCATTCACTTCGTTTCACGCCGCTAGTTGTGGTTGCTCGCACTTTGGATAATCCAATTCTTGACCGAGAACTAGAACGAATTCGCACTCACGTTGGAACACACGTCTTGTCACGGAAGGGCGCGATTCGAGGTTTACTGAGAACTCTCATAGATGGCGGGTCGGTAGGAGTCATGATTGACCAACATATTCAAGACCGAAGTGCGGTCGTTGTTGATTTCATGAACCGACCTGCCGCGACTACCTCAGCGATAGCAACCTTGGCACTTCGTACAGGAGTTCCAGTAATTCCGGCTTTCGGCTTGCCGCTTCCAGGCGGACGTTATCGCATGGTGTACGAGGCACCGGTTACACCGCCGGCGGATGATGACCCAGACCCCGTTCGAACTTACACTCAGCGTTGCACCGCTGTGCTTGAAAAATACGTTCAGCTGCACCCTGAATTGTGGCTCTGGATGCATCGACGTTGGCGGGTTTTGGACTCAAGCGCTGAAGTAGATCCGGCTGCAGCTGGTCATAGTAAATCGGTGGCCACGGAGGACTTGAATTGATGGTACTTGGAGGCATTCATCGATCTTCAGACGGTTCCGAGTTTGAGTCTCGTCTGTTGCGAATTATCGACGACTTTTCTTCCAGGAGACTTTTAGTTGTTGGTGACCTTGTAGCGGATGAGTTTATTTATGGTCGCCTGTCTCGCGTGTCGAGAGAGGCGCCTGTGCTAATTCTTGAATACGACAAGACAACGATCTTGCCGGGAGGTGCTGGAAATGCTGCTTCGAATGTAGCGACCGTGGGAGCGACTGCAGAACTCGTCGGTGTGCTCGGACGTGAAGATGTCGATAAACGTGTACTCAGAGCGTTCCCGAAAGGTGTCAAGAGAAGTGGTATCGTGCGGATCAAGAACTATCGGATCCCCGTGAAAACTAGAATCCTTGCCGGTGGACTTCACTCGGCTAGACAACAAATCGTTCGAATTGATCGTGAAGGTTTAGCTCAAAATGAGGATGAAATTCGTTCACTGGTCGAGCGATCCGCGTTGAATGTTCTTCCAGAATGTGATGCCGTATTGGTTTCTGACTACGGATCAGGAGTCATTGCTCCTTCGCTCGTTACATCCGTTAGGCGGAGTCTCAGTAAGCGAGGCCGTCGCCGACGGGTTCCGATTCTCGTGGATTCTCGACATCAGTTACTTCGTTATCGTGGTTTAACAGCGTGCACTCCCAACGAGTCCGAAGCGGAAGCTGTGCTAGGTCGTCAAATTGGTGATGATTCCAAGAGATTGGAGCGAGCGGGCCGTGAGATTCTCAAGCGCACGCGTTCAGAAGGCGTGGTTCTAACTCGCGGGAGTCGTGGTATGTCGGTATTTGTACCTGGCCAGCGAACGGCGCATCTTCCGATCTATGGTACGGATGAGATTGCGGATGTTACGGGCGCTGGCGATACTGTGATCGCTGTGACTGCACTTGCTTTGGCATCCGGGGCCTCCTTATATGAGGCAGCTCAACTTGCCACCTACGCTGGTGGTTTAGTGGTGATGAAGAGAGGAACGGCTACGGTGTCTGGTGATGAACTTAGACGAGCGGTGCTAGCCGCTGGGTCTGAATGAGGTGTCGCGTGGGCCGAGTCGTGTCACAGAAGAAATTACTTGCTATGGTCGCTGCGGACCGCGAGGCAGGTCGAAGTATTTCATTGGCCAACGGGTGTTTTGATCTTTTGCATGTAGGCCACGTCCGATATCTTGCTGGGGCAGCGGAACAAGCTGACAGACTTGTGGTCGCTATTAACAGTGACGAAATGGTGAGGGCACTGAAAGGGACCGGTCGACCAATCCTGCCTTCGAGTGAACGCGCTGAGATCGTTGCGGCGATAGGTGTCGTGGATTATGTTGTGGTGTTTTCGACACCCACTGTGGAGGACTTACTCGATAGGATTCGACCTGACGTTCATTGCAAAGGAACCGACTATACCGAGGAGACTGTTCCTGAACATGATGTTGTTCGTCGGTATGGCGGTCGAACCATGATTGTTGGTGACCCCAAGGAACATTCAACGCAAGGTCTGTTGAATCGTATCGCCGACTTCGGACGAGACCGGTCGCAGTTCTGACTCAACTTCTCGACATGCGAATTTTGATAGTTCGTCTCAGTGCGCTTGGAGATCTAGTTCACGCGATACCAGTAGTTGCGGCTTTACGTCGAGGTTTTCCAAGTGCAGAGATCGATTGGTTACTTGACGACCGATACAAAGAACTGGTGGATTTGGTCTCGGTAGTTGATAACCGTTTCACGCTCACTCGGTCCGGTGTTGATGCGTGGAGCAGTGTTTGGCGCGTTGGTCGAATGTTGCGGCGGCGTCGGTACGACATAGTTATCGATGTTCAAGGGCTACTCAAATCTGCGGTGGCCGCTCGCTTGTGCGGTGCTCGGCGAATAATCGGTTTTGATGCCGCCGACCTTCGAGAACCCGCTGCTCGGTGGTTGTACAACGAATCAGTTTCCGTAGGCGGTGCTATACATGTGGTGGAGAAAAACCTCGCTCTCGTGAGGCCCCTTGTTGGCGAATGTGATAAATGGGAGTTTCCGATTTCTAAACGACCTTCCGAGGCATTGAATCGGACCTGGACAGAGCTTGGATTAACTGCTGGCGCTGATTTTGCTATCTTGCATCCAGGAACGGCGTGGCCGACCAAGTGCTGGAGTTCCGAGCGGTATGCAGTCTTGGCCAAACGTCTTTGGAGAGATCTTCGATTGCGGTCAGTTGTGTTATGGGGGCCGGGTGAGGAACGAATCGCGCGTAAGCTATGTGAGGCCTCGGAAGGAGCCTCGGTTCTAACGCCTTCGACGACCATTAGTGACATGGTCGCTCATATGCGTGCGGCTGCAGTAGTTGTCGCTGGTGACACAGGACCGCTTCATGTGGCGGTTGCGGTTGGTACACCGGTTGTGGGAATTTATGGACCAAGTGATCCGGAACGGAACGGTCCCTGGTCTCCCAGCGATCAAGTGATATCACCTTCTGTCCCTTGTCGCTGTCGCGTCGATAGAAAAGAACGAGGTTCAACGGCTGTCATCGTCCGCCGCTGTTTCCAGGATACTCAGTGCGTTGACGAAATTGAAGTCGACGATGTTTTCCAAGCCGTTGAGCGACAGTTGAATTTGAAAGTGGTCCATGGTTGATCGCGAAAACCTCCCGTCGTCTAAAGGCCTTGCACGTATTGCGCGGTTTCGCGTCCCACTGGGGTTTATGACGGCGGCCGTTGCGTTTTGGCACGCCGCGCCGACGTGGAGTTCGTTAGCTTTGGGAGGATTTATTGCGACATTTGGAGAAATAGTTCGAGTTTGGGCTGCTGGCCATATTAGAAAGGGAGAAGAGGTTACGACGTCTGGTCCGTATCGGTTTACCCGCCATCCTTTGTATCTCGGCTCTTTTGTAATAGGTGTCGGGTTTGTAGTTGCTGCGGCTAACGCCGTGGCCACAGTAATCGTAATCTCGTATCTTGTGGTGATGTTCGGTGTAGCGATTACTCTTGAGGAAGGCACGCTCAGAAAACAGTTTGGCAGCGATTACGACCGTTATATACATGGTGAGCTTCACTCTGGAGACCGTGGTTTTAGTCTTTTTCTTGCCCAGCATAACGGTGAGTATCGAACATTATTGGGTTTTGCTGCGGGACTTACTGTCTTGGGAATTAAAGTTTGGATTTTCGGCTGCGGTTCAGGTGTGATGTTCTGACATATAATGATGACTCGGTCGACAGCCGGGACCGCGGACCACAACTGGGGCGGTTAGCTCAGGGGTAGAGCACCGGTTTTACACGCCGGCTGTCACAGGTTCAAATCCTGTACCGCCCACCAGTCTTTTCGCTTGGCTCAGGGGCCACACGTTTTGACTGGCAGGCCAGTGTCAGTGCTATGGGCAATGTCGCTAGACCAGATGCGGGGTCGTAGTTCAGTTGGTTAGAACGCCGGCCTGTCACGCCGGAGGTCGCGAGTTCGAGTCTCGTCGGCCCCGCCATTCCTTTGAGTATCTTTCTAGCACCGGGTCGGGTGACACGACCTGGTGCATTCATGTCGGAACTAGTCGGTTCGATAGCTCTGGCGTGCTACGCTTCTGAAGCGTATGCCGTTTCGAGACGTAGTCGGACATGGTCCGCTCCTACAGTTGATTGCGCAAGCTGTGAGTCGGGACACATTGCCACCCAGCCTAGGGTTTGTCGGTCCCGATGGCGTGGGCAAGCAGTTGGCCGCCATGGCGTTGGCCCAAGCTCAGAATTGTTTGTCATTAGTACAGACACGCCCGTTTGCCATTGACGCATGTGGTGAGTGTGACTCTTGCAAGAAAATTATCCGAGGTTCGTTTTCTGATTTGTTGCTTGTCGAAACAATTGAGAATAAACCGATCTCCATCGATCAGATTCGTCAGGTTGTTCACCAGGTAGCTTATCGTCCTTTTGAGGGTCGCCGACGCGTGGTGGTTATAAAAGACGCCGATAAGATGAACACAGAAGCACAAAGTGCTTTACTTAAGACACTCGAAGAACCTCCGGATTCTTCACAGTTTGTAATCATAACTTCGCGGCCCGATCTGCTACTTCAGACCGTCCGATCAAGAATCCAGGAAATGAACTTTGTTCATTTAAGTGTGGATGAGGTTTTTCAGGTGGTTCGAAGATTGGGTGTTGAGAACGCTGATGCTCAACTCCTGGCTGCGTCGGGAGGGAGTGCAGGTCATGCAGTGGCTCTGGCGTCGGGAGAATTGGCTGTTGCACGTGATGCTGCCGTCCGTCTAATGGAGCAAGTCGCGATTGCACGTGATGGACGCGCCAGGCTGGCAGCAGCGCAAGAATTTGTGGGAACGAAGAAAAAGGGCCAAGATGTTAGGCGAGAACTTATCCAACGACTCAGAGCGATGCCATCCTTGCTTCGGGATGTTGCCCTCTTGTGGACGGGTTCGGAGCGACAGGCTGTAGTCAATGCAGATTTGGTCGATAGCTTGGTGCCGCTCTTAGATGTTTTTGGCGGGTCACGAGGCGTCGAGGCATTCGATTCGGTGGGTAGAGCGTTAGATGCCGTAGAACGTCACGTGAACCCTAAGGTTGTCGCTGATTGGCTGGCTTGTCGTTTGTAGGGAACTGAGGCTGATGTCTAACACTACGACGTTTGTCAGCGTGAAATTCGACCCAGTAGGACGGGTGCATCGCTTCTTACTGTCCGAGGTAGTGTTTGACCCACCGCTTCAGCTAGGCGATGCGGTGATTGTAGAAAGAAAAGAAGGACATGGTTACGGTGCCGTCGCCCGGTCTATTCCTCATCCAGATGCGGGATCGCGCTCGCCGACCGTATCGAGTGGTAGAGTGCTGAGAAGAGCCTCCAAGGAGGACGTTCAACAGCGACTGAAGCAACAGCAGCGTGAACGAAGCGCTCACCGCGTAGCTCTGATGAAGATTAAGGAGCGGGGCCTAGCCATGAAACTGGTTAAGGTTGAGCAGCAGTTTGATAATCCAAGACTTGTATTCAACTTTACCGCCGAGGGGCGAGTCGACTTTCGTGACTTAGTTCGGGAACTTGCATCGGAGTTTCGTTGTCGAATTGAGATGAAGCAAATCGGAGCTAGAGACGAGGCACGTTTGTTAGGAGGTTATGGCACTTGTGGTCGTCCACTCTGTTGTACGACTTGGCTAAATGGATTTGAGCCGATTTCTATCAAGATGGCCAAACGTCAGAGTCTAAGTCTTAGCCCCTCACGACTTTCTGGATTGTGTGGACGACTCAAATGTTGCCTTCGTTACGAATTGCCGAATGCTTCAGGAGAACAGTTTGCAGGATGTGCAAACGAAAGTAGTTGTAGTCGAGCCGAAGGCGGATGTGGATCCAATTGTAGTGGCAACTGTTCGACCTGTAATAACTGCTAGTAGAGCGATTCGCCACATTGCCGGTGGGCTGTACACGAATTCATAAGATGTCCTTTCCGCGAATCGGTCTAACTGTCGGTGATCCTTCAGGTATCGGTCCAGAGATCGCTAATAAAGCCGCAAGTGATCCCAGAGTCAAGTCAGTCTGTCGACCCGTTTTGTATGGTCCATCTGAAGCCGAACGCCGAAAATTTTCGCCAGGTATCGGCTGCCCTGAAGGGGGTCAAGCGTCTTATGAAGCGGTTAAATCTGCGACGATTGATGCGCTGGAGGGACGTCTGGATGCGATTACTACTGCTCCGATAAACAAGGCTTCTTGGGCAGCGGCGGGTTTGCCCTGGAGAGGTCACACCGAGTTACTTGCTGTCCTAACAGAGACTTCATTCGTTGCTATGATGTTTTATTCGCAGCGCTTGCGGGTAGTACTCGCGACGGTACACGTTCCAATTTGCGATGTACCAGTTTTGTTAACTACAAATCGATTGGAACAGACGATCGAACTAGCAGCGACAGCGCTGCCCCGTTTTGGTTTCAAGAAACCACGACTTGCGTTAGCAGGTTTAAATCCGCATGCGGGTGAATGTGGTTTGATAGGACGGGAAGAGTTGGCGACATTAACTCCGGCTGTTGCGACGTGTCGCTCGCGCGGCATCGACGTGACTGGACCCCTGCCTGCAGACACGGTTTTTATTCGCGCTCTAAAAGGAGAATTTGACGCAGTTGTAGCCTGTTATCACGACCAAGGTCTGATTCCTGTCAAGATGATGGCGTTTGGTGAGGCCGTCAATGTGACACTGGGTCTTCCTATTGTGCGTACGTCGGTTGACCATGGGACAGCGTACGATATTGCGGGTACGGGTAGTGCCGATCCTTCGAGCATGGTCGAAGCGGTTTGTCTCGCTGCCCACCTTACGAGTTCTAACCACGTGAGTCATGGCTGAGCATCTTATTGCTGACAATCGGAAGGCACGCCACGATTTTCACTTGTTTGATGCGTATGAAGCTGGATTGGTGTTGCTGGGGACTGAGGTTAAGGCAATTCGTGAAGGACGGGTAAACCTCAAGGACAGCTACGGACGTGTAGAACACGGCGAAGTATTCCTTTATAACCTACACATTAGTCCATACAGCCACCGAGGCTATGCTACCCATGAGCCCCTTCGTCGGCGGAAACTTCTGCTTAACAAGATTGAAATCAGGAAATTGATTGGAAAAACCGTGGAGAGAGGTCTCACTCTCGTTCCAGTCCGGATGTATTTTAAGAATGGTAGGGTCAAGGTTTCTCTCTGCGTGGCGAAAGGAAAGAAGAACTACGATAAACGTGAAACGATCAGACGTCGTGAAATCGACCGAGACACGCGGGCACTCGTCAAGGAGAGGATGCGGTGAAAGTGCTTGTTACGGGAGCCGGTGGTCAATTAGCCCATGCGGTTGCGGCACGGATGAAGGTAAAGCATCAAGTGATTTCTCTGACACGCAAAGAGCTCGACTTGACACGATATCTCGATGTTATGGATGTTGTGCGAGAAGAGCAGCCCGATGCGATTATTAATGGTGCTGCTTACAATGACGTAGATGGAGCTGAAGATGACCCAGTGGCTGCAATGGCGGTCAATGCTTTTGGTGTGAGAGCATTGGCACAGGCAGCGGTTGCCACTCGTGCGGTTCTTGTGCACTTCAGTACCGATTTTGTCTTCGACGGCAACGCCGACCAACCTTACACGGAGCAGTCGATTCCAAATCCACAGAGTGCATATGCAATTTCGAAGCTCATCGGCGAGTGGTTTGCAACCGAGGCTCAACATTACATTCTCCGTGTCGAAAGTTTATTCGGTGGTGGACTACTTCCCTTCCGAGAAGGTCGAAAGCGAGGGAGTAGTCTCGATCGGATAGCGGACGCAATCTTGGCTGGTGAGGAGGTGCGAGCGTTTACAGATCGGACTGTAACGCCAAGTTATGTTGACGATGTTGCAGAAGCTACGGCGGTGCTTTTAGCTTCAAAGCCACCAGAGGGTATCTACCACTGTGTGGGCTCAGATATGGGTACGTGGATGGATCTGGCAGCGCATCTGGCGGCGGAACTGAAACGTCCGAGTCGCATCATTCCGGTGCAGATGGCAAGTATGAAGCTCAAGGCCAAGCGACCTCAATTTTGTGCCCTGTCGAACGTCAAGCTTCGATCCCTTGGTATCGTAATGCCGACTTGGCAGGATGCTGTGAGTCGATATGCTAAGGCACGCTTGAACGTTGTGTAGTGTCATTTACTGAAGGATTTCATCAACTAGAGGAAAAATCTCCTCGGCGATTGCTAAACACGCAGTTAGTCCAGGGGAATCAATTCCGGCCGCATGGATGAGTCCTGTTACTTGCCTGTCGCAACGTATGATGAAGTCAGCAAATGTCTGGTCGGCCGGCGCGGGACGAGCTCTGATTCCAGTGCCGCCAGGTCGAAGATCAGCTATGTTGAGTCCTGGAAGAAGGCTTCGGGCTGCCTCGTGGAAATATTCGATTGGCAGTCTATTACTCTCATAGTCGTCTTTAGTGGTTTGGTACCTCGCAGTTGGGCCTAACATGACGCTGCCCCAAGTAGTAGGTGTGAGGTGAACGCCAAGACCATGGCCGGATTGGTCTGGTAGTGGGTAGACAGGTCTAGTAACTAGATGGCGCGATCGAGGGAGTAGTTCAGCGTACTCACCTCGGACGGGATAGATGGTGAATTTTTCACCGCCCAGCATGGCTGATACATCGTCGGCGTATAAACCAGCAGCATTCACGACTACTCTTGCCAGAATATGTTCTTGTTCCGTTTTGATCTCGATGCCGTCTACACAGGGAATACCATCAATGACTGGAGTACCAGTAAGAATATAGACTTCGGTCGCGGTCTTACTTAGTGTTCGAACAAGTGCCTCGGCCTCGACGATGCCGGTGGATGGTGACCAAAGAGCAGCGACACCATTGACGTTTGGTTCGAGTTTCTTAATAAAAGACCGATCTACTATGTCTACATCCACACCGTTCTTTTTCGCTTGTTCTCCAAGGGCCTCTAGTGTCGATATTTCATCGGTGGTCATTCCCACAATCAATTTTCCGCACCGAGTGTGTGGTACGTTGTGAGTTCGACAAAAACTATAGAGGCGTTCCCGGCCTTCGACACACAGTTTTGCCTTGAGTGAGCCTGTTGGATAGTAGATTCCAGCGTGTATTACACCACTGTTATGAGTGCTGGCTTCAAGGCCAAGTCGTGGGCGAGCCTCCAATAAGCAGGTGCTGTAACCCTGCTGGGATACAGCATTGGCGGTGGCGAGACCAACAACCCCAGCACCGATGATAGCAACATCAATCCGTTCCACAGATGTCTTTGATCGTAGACTAGTGTGCTGTCTAGAGTGAATTATTAACCATGGGACGGTGGTAGTCTGTCTGAATTCTAGTGTGATGACGAACGTTATGAGTAAAGCGCTGATCGAGAAGATTCGTACCCGTCAGGCGTGTGTGAGCGTAATTGGTTTGGGCTATGTTGGTCTTCCCTTGGCTGTTGAGTTTGCCAAGGCTGGTCTAAAAACAATTGCATTCGATGTTGATGTCGACAAAGTGGAAAAGCTCCGTCAAGGGAAGTCCTATATCGGTGATGTGCCGGATGGTGAAATCCAGGCAGTGACCACGAAAGGCTATCTGACGGCTACGACTGATTTTTCGCAACTTGCTGACGTTGACACGATTGATATCTGCGTTCCGACACCTTTAAGGAAGACTGGTGATCCCGATTTGTCATATGTAGTCTCTGCAGTTGATGAAATCGCGAAATATCTTCACTCCGGTCAACTTGTGGTTCTCGAGTCGACAACCTATCCGGGCACTGTCGAAGAGGTAGTACGTCCTAAACTTGAAGCAGTTGACCTTAAAGCCGGCGAGAACTTTTATCTAGCATTTTCACCGGAACGTGTAGACCCAGGTAATGTCGATTGGAATACTCGGAATATTCCAAAAGTTGTGGGAGGGATCAATGAGATCTCAACTAAAGTGGCGACCCTGTTATACGAACAGATCGTTGATTCAGTGGTGCCCGTGTCCTCAACCACGGTCGCGGAGACGGTCAAACTTCTTGAGAACACTTTTCGAGCTGTAAACATAGGTCTCGCGAATGAGTTAGCCCTGATGTGTGCTCGTTTGGATGTTGATGTCTGGGAAGTTATTGAAGCGGCTAAAAGTAAGCCCTTTGGATTCATGCCTTTCTATCCTGGGCCCGGGCTCGGCGGACACTGTATTCCGATTGACCCGTTCTATTTAAGCTGGAAGGCAAGACAAAAAGGTTTTGAAAGTCGTTTCATAGAGCTCGCGGGACACGTTAATTCGGGGATGCCGAGGTATGTTGTCGATCGTGTAGTTGATGCATTGAATACTCGAACTCTTCCAATCGGTGGCTCGCGTGTTCATTTGTTCGGCGTAGCCTACAAACCGAATGTTAGTGACATTCGCGAATCACCAGCCATCGATATAGCCCTGTTACTCAAGGAGCGTGGGGCATTGGTGAGTTATAGCGATCCCTTTGTTCCGAGGCTTGCGGATAGCGGTCTGGTGTTGGACGCAATTGATCCAGACGAAGCGTTAAGTAGCGGAATCGATTGCGCCGTAATTGCGACTGACCATAGTGGATTCGATTATGAATCGATTGCACAAAAAGCACCGGTAGTTGTTGATACACGGAATGCACTAAAGGGTGTCAAAAGGGATAACATCTTCAAGTTATGAGCGCTTTAGACCCTATCTACAACAAAATTTCCTCGGTAACCACGATAAATCGAGTTTGCGAATCTCTAGAGAACAACACTAGAATCCAGGCACTTACCAATGTCTAAACGCGCCATCATTACAGGTATTTCTGGCCAAGACGGTTCATATCTCGCTGAGTTGCTTCTAGATAAAGGCTACGAGGTTGTGGGTGTGGCTCGTCGTTTGAGTGCTCCAAATCACTGGAGAATAGAGCACCTGCTGGACCGAATTGTGATCCGCCCAGCTGATCTTTTGGACCAGCTTTCACTTATTAGATTGATCGATGATGTGCGACCACATGAGGTCTATAATCTTGCGGCTATGTCGTTCGTTCCAGCATCTTGGGACCAGCCAATGCTCACTGGAGAGTACAACTCGCAGGGTGTGACACGAATGTTAGAGGCTGTTCGTCAGGTGGATACGTCGATTCGGTTTTATCAAGCGTCTTCGAGCGAAATGTTCGGAAAAGTGCGGGAAACACCGCAAACCGAAATGACGCCCTTTTATCCCAGAAGTCCTTATGGGGTCTCCAAAGTATTTGCTCACTACATTACGGTGAACTATCGTGAAAGCTACGATCTGTTTGCGGTATCCGGCATCTTATTCAACCATGAGTCACCCCGACGAGGATTGGAATTCGTGACACGAAAGGTAAGTGATGGAGTTGCTCGTATCAAATTGGGGTTGACGGATTCTTTGTCACTGGGAAATCTTGATGCCCATCGTGACTGGGGTTTTGCTGGTGATTATGTGCTGGCAATGTGGGCAATGCTACAACAGGAAAAACCATCAGATTACGTGGTTTCGACTGGTGTGAGTCATTCAGTTCGAGACTTAGTGGAAGCCGCTTTCTCACACGTCGGATTAGATTGGCGCAGTCATGTTCGTACGGACACTGATCTATTGCGTCCGGCTGAGGTTGAACACCTTATAGGAGATTCTTCGAAGGCTCGTGTCGAGCTCGACTGGGAGCCGCAAGTTGATTTCCGTAGGTTGGTCCAGATGATGGTTGATGCGGATCTGGATCGGTTGGGTGTTGCCTCGGAACGAGATGACAGTATGTTGCCTGAGTTGCAGGCCTGAATATTACCGGTTGCCGTTGAATACTTGAACTCGCCTTTGGGTAACCGTGAGCTGTCACTTCCGTTCGGCAATCACAGCGTAATCTTGGTCCGAAAACAACAAACGATTTAACGTTGCGATATTCTGATTGACGACTGAAACAAATGAGGTCAGTTCAGCGTCGATAGCAGGAGTGGGAGCCGTCGGTTTTGGTGTAGACAGATCCAACATTTTCAGTTGATTCTCTTGGGGGTAAGGTGATCGGTAGATTATTTCCGCCTTTTGGAAGCCGCTTGCTGTGACTAGGTATTTCAAGGTGTCGGGATGGATCGGACGAACATGCGTGATGTCTCGAACGTAGCTCTCAAAGAAGGCCGACCACGAAGCGACGTTGATAGTTTCGAGTATTAATTTAGCTCCTGGACGGAGCTTAAGGAAGGCCGTGCCAATGAATTGCAGAAGATATTCCGGCTCAAGGTGTTCTACAACTTGAGCAGAGAACAGTCCGCCTAAAGAATCATCTGGAAGCGTGCCTAAATATGAAACTGCATCTCCTTCTGAGACAAGTAAATTACGCGTGCGACAGACTTCGACCATGTCATGGTTAAGCTCGATACCGCTCGCGGTCACACCCCGTTCGCGCAAAAGATCTAGAAACTCTCCACGACCACAACCTACGTCGAGCACGTTTGTGGCTCCTTCAAAATACGGTAAGTATCCGGCTACGCGAGATCGGATTTCAGCTTGGGATCCACGAAAGTTATCCTCAAACGCGACGTACTTATAACCATCGTAAGCTGAGGTAGGTGGTGTAACTGATGCCTCGGAGTCGTTCTTTGTATCGTTAGAGTTTCGTACTCTCAACCCGTCTAGTTCTCGCTTGAGCGATGCCGTGACCTCATGCCATACGGCTGTAGTTGAGCGAACCTCATCCACACTTGCTTGGTAGCGCCGCTCTCGGGCCACCATTGACTCCCAGCGTTTCTGCAACTCGTCCGATAGTCCTCCAAGAGCACCGATAACACCTGCTTGTAGGGCCCCGCCCGCGTCACGGTCTTTAGTGTCTACATAACCTGTAATCTGCTGTGCAAATTGAATCAATTTATGTTCAAACTCGACAAGGTTGTCTTGGCCTTGTCGCAGTAGTTCGATCACTTCGGCCACGGTTCTCGAAACGTCACGGTTCATCTTGGCGTTTCGGTTAATGTGGTCGACAAGCGCAGAATTAAAAGCGTGTTGACGCTCGAACAGAGGTGCGAGGGTGCTCCAGACAAGCCCGCGCAACTTGCCACGCCAACCCTCGGTATTGGGAGTGAGATCGAGGAGATTCCACCGTTCATTGAGCTCTCTGATTTGTTGCTCGTCATGCGCGGGCGGAGCGTCTGGCATGTCGTGCAATCGGTGTAGTGCGCTGTCAAGGGCAGTCAGGGCGTCATTGTATAAACGACTGGCTTCTTCTCGCTCATCATGTAGGCGTTTCAAATCCGAGGGAGAAATGCTGCTTTTAGACATGCCAGTGGTGGCCAATTGTAGTGTGTCCGGCCAGTCCGGACCAGTTCTTAGTGGTCACTGCTTCTTGGCGGTGGGCGCAGTCGTTAAACCATTTATTCTTAGGAAGTCTAGTTGTACCTACTTGACCACTCCTTCCAAAGGACTGCTCGCCGTGGCGTACATCTTTAGTGGAATACGCCCCGCTAGAAATCCCGTTCGACCGGCTTGAACAGCGAGGCGCATAGCGCGTGCCATGGCAACCGGATCTTGTGCGCCGGCGATACCAGTGTTCATCAGTACCGCGTCAACACCGAGTTCCATGGCGATCGCAGCATCTGATGGAGTGCCAACTCCAGCATCAACAATTACGGGAATCTTAGAAAACTTCTTAATGATTCGAATGTTGTTAGGGTTCTGAATACCAAGACCTGATCCGATTGGTGCTCCAAGTGGCATTACCGCCGCGGCTCCAGCGTCTTCGAGTTTGCGACACGTCACTGGGTCGTCATTCGTATAGGGTAGAACAACAAAATCGTCTTTGACTAAGGCTCGCGTAGCTTCGAGCAGTGCTTCGTTGTCCGGGAAAAGCGTTTCTTTGTCTCCAATTACCTCGAGTTTTATCCAATTTGAGAGACCGACCTCTCGAGCTAGATGAGCAGTCCGAATAGCTTCGTCCGCGGAATAACATCCAGCCGTGTTTGGCAACAGAACGTAACGATCAGTGTCAATGTGATCTAGTAGTGACTCCTTAGAACGGTCGGTGACATTTACTCGTCTGACAGCCACTGTCACCATTTCGGCTCCGGAGGCTTCATGTGCTTGTGTCATGACTGAGTGGGAGGAGTATTTTCCCGTGCCAACGATCAGGCGGGAGTGAAATGTTGTCCCGCCAAGCGTCAGCTGATCATCCGCCATGCCGCCGCCGACAAAGTGAACAACTTCGATCTGGTCGCCTTCCGTAATGATTAGTGAGTCGTATGAATCACGTTTCACGATCTCAAGGTTGTGTTCGACCGCGACACCTCGAGGATCGAGATCTATTTCTGTGAGGAGTTGGTTGACTGTGAGCGGACCTACAATCTCAAAGGGTTCGCCGTTTAAACTGATCTTCAAGGCTCGGAGCGTACTCATCGCATTTCACGAAGTCAAGGCTAAGTCATTGTTCTATTGAGAGTTATCTGTCAAACAACGTATTTGAAGGCATGCCGACATCTTGTAGCAACGTCCGAAGCGTTTCTTTTCCGTCTTGGAGTAAATGAGGCGGTAGATTATCTTGTCGGCCGTGTTCATACGCTGTTGCTAATGTGGTCACTATAACTCTCTCGTAATCGGTGGCCATTCGCTCCAAAGTGAATCTATCAGACCAGAGTCTCCGGGCAGCCTTGCCAAGCGATGTGCGCAGGTTGGTGTCGACAGCCAACCGAGCCAATGCGAGTGAGAGAGAATGGTCTTCGTCAACGATGTCAATAGTTACGCAGGCAGGATCTATCGACAGTCCTTGACGAGTCCGTCCGCGAGGTCCGCCCACCTCCATCCAATTTCGTGGGTCGAGAGACGGTACGTCACTAGTATGGATGAGGTCAGTGATAATGGTCGGCTTGCCGGCACTTAGGCAACGTAGCCAGGATGCAGAGGTTTCTCGGGATGGTGGCCAATGTAAACACAGACATACATCGGCCGCGGAGATGATGTTTGAGAGTTCTTTGTCCGCAACATTGCCGATGATACTGATCTGTTCGCTGATGCCCAAACGTTGGGCTTCGGTCCGAGCGTCGTATTGTTCGACCGTCTGGCCGCACAGGAGCAGGTGCCAAGAAGCCATTTCTGATTTGAGCGCAGCGAGACTCTTGAGAGTCTCAAAAATGCGTTTCTCTGGACTGATATCTCCAATGGCTACAAAAAGCGTCGTTTCAACAGGAATGTTGTGGCGCCGCCGTATTGATTGGTTGGTCTCGGTAATCGGTGGCAGACTGGGGATTCCCATTTCGACAGAAGTCACCGGCGTTCTTGGCGATTCTTCTTGGATCTCTTCTGCAAGCCATGAATTGTGCACAAGGACCACCCGTGCTGAATCGAGAACAACCCGTCTCATTGGCCAGAGATAATTCAGGGAACCAAGCGACCCAGTCCAAAGATAATCTTGCGACCACGGTGAACCTGAAATTCCAAGTTCTGCGATTCCACCGTCAGTAGTGGGATGGTTGTAGGCGAATTCAACTCGGTAGTCATTAGCTCGGTTTGCTTTGAGCAGTGCTCGGCGTCTCGAGTGATGCAGTTGGCCGGTGTGCAGTGCAATTAGTCCTGGGTACTTTACGAGATAAGACCACATGTAGTCGTGATGGGTAGAGGTGCCCAACTGGTAGACCACGAGATCATATGGATTCTGGTGCTGTTTCCAGACGAAGTCATGAGCACTGAAGACGCCAGCCACACCATCGAGCGGTGTATTGCTAAGCGAATCTAGAAAAACATCAATGCAATGGGTTTTGGCAAGAATCGGAAGAAGTTCGGCATTGAGCCTAGCGATGTCTGAGTGGATAGGCGGTAACGGTGTGAACCAGGCGACGTGTGTCATAAGAGCGCCGTTAGTAGAAGTTTCCAGTATACCGTTTGGACTTTCAGTGTGACTGTTGGTCTACAAATGCCGCATCTAAGTTAAGAGAGTTTAGTTGATGCGGGTAAATAGCGGCTCTAGCAATCCAACTGTGTTGCTGCGGACAGCCCTTGGGCACGGTGTTGATGTTGGGCGTGTCCATACGCTACTCCACGAGTGACAATGTTTCGGTGTCAAGGGACACCACCACTTTATTAAGGGTCTTTGGGTATAGCTGACAAACGAGCAAGAACTCTCATGGTCTGTATAGATCACTCCGTCCTTCAAGACGGTATCCCCGCGGTGCCAGTTGCCCCTCCGAACGCAATTTAGACTATTGTTTCACTGAGCAGGGCATTGTGAGCAATCATACTGATCACTTTCTGAATTGTGCACAGCTGGTTTTGGCGAGGCTTGACCGCGTGGCTGTTGAGCGTTTAGCCAATGCTCTTGTTGCGCTTCGGTCTAGAGCCGGACGTCTATTTGTACTCGGTGTTGGCGGTAGTGCGGCCAATGCCGGTCATGCTGTTAATGACTTTCGAAAGCTTGCTGGTATTGAAGCCTACGCGCCGACGGATAACGTATCGGAGTTAACTGCGCGAACTAACGACGATGGCTGGGAGACAGTTTTCGAAGCCTATCTTGAAGTGAGCCGTGCGACCGATCAAGACGCAATTTTTGTTCTGTCAGTAGGTGGGGGAGACGCTGAACGGAACGTTAGTCCAAATCTCGTTCGAGCAGTTGATGAGGCCAAGCGTCGTGGTATGACAATCTTTGGGATTGTTGGTCGTGATGGTGGACATACGACCCGTCATGGTCACGAGGTAATCGTGGTTCCGACGGTGGATTCCAAGCTTATAACGCCACTTAGTGAGGCGTTTCAGGCTGTTGTTTGGCACTCTCTTGTGTCACACCCAGCGCTGCAGCAGCAGCCAACGAAATGGGAGTCGGTCCCAACCAAAAGCAGTTCGTGAGTCGACCGGCGGTTTTTGTCGATCGTGACGGTACATTGAATCGTGCCGTGGTCGTCGACGGGAAGCCCTATCCGCCGTCTACGATTGGTGAGTTCGAATTACTACCCGGCGTTCGTGAAGGCTTGGTGTCCCTGAAGGCCGCCGGCTACCTAGTGGTGGTGGTGACTAATCAGCCCGATGTGGCGACTGGCCGCCAAACCAACGAAGTCGTTGATGCTATGCATGCGAAATTGAGAAGCAAGCTTCCAATAGACGACATTCGTGTCTGTTTTCACACCGATGAAGACGGTTGCGGCTGCCGCAAACCGCTTCCAGGGATGTTGTTGGCTGCCGCGGAGGAACTTGGTATAGATTTGTCGAGTTCCTATATGGTCGGCGATCGATGGCGAGATATTGAAGCTGGACAAGCCGCCGGATGTCGGACAATTTTCATCCGCAGTGGATATACCGAACGCCAGCCCGATCAATACGATCTTGGTGTTGACTCATTTGCCGCCGCCAGCCAGGCCATTATTGGTCAGGTGACCCAGTAAAAACGTCCTCATTTATTCAAGTTTCAAGATAGTGCCAGCGGCGTAGCGCATCGCGAATCCGTTTCTCGAGTATCGTGGCAGCACCCTTCCCCGAAAGTAGATCGTGGTCTAAGAATCAGAATTGTCGGGTCGACAATATTGACAGATAGAATATTTTTGTTAAAAATTTTAGTGTTCATTTTGTGAACAAGACGTTCTAAATTTCTGAACGTTTTCCGGGTTTTGAGGCTAGCGGTCCTGTGACTGACGGGGCGGAAGCGTCTCTGTAACCTTCTTCCAATTGTTCAGTAGATTGATCCATGGATATTGATTCGCAGCGAGTTTTACGCTTACTTGACGTCGTTGAGCAAGAGTCTACTTTGACTCAGCGGACACTGTCCGCTCGGTTGGGTATCGCATTAGGGCTGACCAACCTCTATGTTAAGCGTCTCATCCGAAAGGGTTACATTAAGTGTGTAACCATACGAGCAAACCGACTGGCTTATGTAATCACACCGCGTGGGCTTGCACAGAAGGCTCGGCTGACGCTGAAGTTTATGGAATACTCCCTTGATCTGTATAGGGATGCTCGGCGGCATCTCCACCGGGTCTTGACGAGTCAGGTCCAATCTCCGATGAGAGTGGCAATCTATGGAACTGGCGAGGCAGCCGAGGTCGCCTTTCTTGTCCTGCGGGAACTGGGACTTGACCTTGAAGCCGTCTTCGATAAAGAGGGGAGTCAGAAATTTTTAGGCTTTTCTGTGCGTAGCGTGAAAGAACATAGGAAGGTCCAGTACGATCTACTGATTGTTGCCAGACTCGATGAATCTTCGAAGGTAATAAAACGCCTAATTGCGCTTGGTGTTGACAAGGACAAACTGCTGCCTTTAAGAGCAAGCGTGCAGTCAACCGTGAGTCAATCGAAAACACAACGTAGCAAACGGACGAGGATGGTTAAGGCCAGTATCAACCGTCGACAAATTCAAGATCAACGTAAGGAGACAATTCATGGCAAGCGTCGCTGACCTGCGCGTAAAGCTATTTGCTGACGGAGCTGACCTATCGACGATTAGAGATTTGGCATTGAATCCACTCATCAAAGGATTTACGACCAATCCGACTCTGATGAGAAAAGCGCGTGTTGATGACTATGCGATTTTTGCTAAAGAGCTGCTAAAGATTGTTCCTGACCGTCCTATTTCGTTTGAGGTGTTTTCGGACGATTTTTCTGAGATGGAAGAACAGGCCTTGGAGATTGCATCATGGGGCCCTAATGTCTACGTTAAGATTCCGGTGACCGACACTCGGGGCAATTTCGCTGGTTCTCTGATTCGCCGTTTGGTGGAGGCGACAGTTCAGGTGAACGTGACCGCAGTGATGACAACGCAGCAAGTCAAACGTATCGCGGATTGTCTGTCGAGCGATGTGCCGAGTTGTATTTCAGTTTTTGCCGGGCGGGTGGCTGATACGGGTGTTGACCCCGTTCCGGTTGTCGGCGAAGCGGTCCGGCTAGTGGAGTTTCTCGATCGAACGGAAATCATATGGGCGAGTCCAAGAGAACTGTTTAATGTGTTTCAAGCTGAGGCAGTCGGTTGTCACGTTATTACGGCAACCACGAATGTTCTCGACAAGCTCAACCTAGTTGACAAGGACCTTTTAGAATATTCCCTCGATACGGTGAAAATGTTTCGGAATGATGCGGTGGCCGCCGGTTATTGCATCTCGACGACAGGTCGTAACGCGACAACGTAACTGCCTGACACTGGAACTACTCGACAAATATTTTCTTATTGAACATTACTCACTGAAAAAGGGAGGACCTGTGCGATCTGTGGAAACACTCGCAGTTATCGGTGGTGCTGGATACAAGGGTTGTGTGCTTGTGCCCAAGCTGTTGGCGAAGGGCTACCGTGTCGTGGTGTACGACATCATGCTTTACGGTTCCGAAGGTTTGCCTTCTGATCCCCGCTTGGAAGTCATCGAAGGTGATATTCGTGATATAGACCACTATGCCAGTGCGGTAAAGGGACAAGATGCTGTCGTTAACCTGGCGTGTATTTCAAATGATCCGAGTTTTGCTTTGGACCCCACCATTAGTCGATCGATTAACTTTGACTGCTTTGAACCGATGGTTAAGGCCACGGTCGACGCTGGAGTAAGTCGATATGTGTATGCATCGACCAGCTCCGTCTATGGAGTGAGTGACGCCCCGAATGTTACTGAAGAACATCCATTGGTCCCTCTGACAGATTACAATCGCTACAAGGGGTTAACAGAACCGCTATTACTCAAATACCAGTCCTCAACTTTTACGCCCGTTATTATCAGGCCAGCGACGGTGTGTGGATACTCACCTCGAACACGGCTTGATTTAACGGTAAACATCCTGACCAACCACGCTATTAATAACCGCAAGATTACTGTGTTTGGAGGTTCTCAAAAACGACCGAATATACATATTGATGATATTACCGATCTCTACGTCGAACTATTGGAACGACCGACTGAGCAGATCAGTGGGGAGATTTTTAATGCTGGATATGAAAATTTTTCAGTAGCGGAACTGGCACAACAGGTTAAAGGTGTGGTCGAAGAGGAGTTTCCTGAGCTTGCTCCGATTCCGGTTCAAACGACACCATCTGATGACCTGCGCTCCTATCATGTCTCGTCTAAGAAGATCTTGGAGCATCTCGGCTGGGCTCCTGCTCGGTCGACTGAAGATGCCGTACGAGATTTATGCCGAGCGTTTCGTGATGGGCTTCTTCCAGACAGTTTGGATAACGATCGCTATTTCAATGTTCGAACGGTAAAGAATCTGTCGCTCAAATAATGAACAATCACGCTGTTGCAGTAGTAACTGGTGGTGCAGGGTTTATTGGCAGCCATATGGTTGACCTGCTTTTGGACCACGGTTTCGAAGTCCGGGTTGTTGACAATATGGTTGGTGGTCGACCAGAAAATTTAGCTGCCCACCAGCGGAACAATCGCCTGCACGTGGACGAAACTGATATACGCGACCTCGCGAGTAATGCTTCAATTTTCGCCGGAGCCCAGTATGTCTTTCACTTTGCCGGTATCGGCGATATTGTCCCGTCGGTAGAGCGGCCTGTCGACTATATGTCGACCAATGTGCTGGGAACTGTGCGGATACTTGAAGCAGCTAGGCATGTCGGTGTGCACAAATTTGTCTATGCGGCTTCCTCGTCGTGTTACGGCATCGCAACGGAGCTCCCAACGACTGAACATGCTCCGATCGAGCCTGAATATCCGTACGCACTCAGTAAATACCAGGGAGAAGAGGCTGTGCTTCATTGGGGCGGTCTCTACAATCTGCCGGTGGTCTCGATACGAATCTTTAACGCGTATGGTCCACGGTCCAGAACTACTGGTGCATACGGAGCTGTTTTCGGTGTTTTTCTTGCTCAGAAACTGGCGGGAAAACCGTTCACAGTTGTTGGAGATGGAAAGCAAACTCGCGACTTTGTTTTTGTTACGGACTTGGTTCGTGCGTTCTTCCTGGCGGCAGAATCAAAACGCCATCAGCAGGTTTATAACGTCGGTGCGGGGCGTCCTCAGTCCGTGAATCGGTTGGTGGAGTTACTTGGCGGAGAAGTCTTACACCTGCCGAAACGGCCTGGAGAGCCTGACTGCACGTGGGCAGATATCGAAAAGATTCATGCGGAGCTCGATTGGGAGCCCCGTGTGTCTTTCGAGGAGGGCGTGGCTACTATGGTGGATTGCATCGAATATTGGCGAGATGCGCCTGTCTGGGATCCGGAGTCAATCGAAGCTGCGACACGAAGTTGGTTCGCTACATTGTCGGTAAAAAATGATGACTGATCGAACACACGAGGAAATGTATCGCCGCAAGATCAAGACGCGCGATGAACTTCTTGGCGCTATAGGGTTACGGCCTCGGGATCGCAAAGTTATCATGTGTCATGGCACGTTTGACCTTGTGCATCCTGGCCACGTTCGACATCTGATGTACGCGAAGAGTAAAGCGGACATTCTCATCGCTAGCCTTACCTGCGATGCTTATATCGCTAAGGCTCACTTTCGTCCATTTGTACCTCAGCAACTTCGCGCGATGAATCTCGCAGCGCTCGAAATGGTCGACTATGTGCTAATTGACGAAAATGAAACCCCGGTCGAAAACATCCACATCCTCCAGCCTGACTACTTTGCGAAAGGTTATGAATACTTTGATGGTGAGGTTCAGCCGAAGACTCAAGAAGAGATTGATGCGCTGAATAATTTTGGTGGCGAGCCGATCTTCACACCAGGAGATGTCGTATTTTCGTCGTCCGCGTTTATTGAGCAGGCGCGTCCGAATATCGCTGGCGAAAAACTGCATGCGCTGATGGGATCGGAATCCATCCGGTTTGATGATTTGAGGTCAACTCTAGCCAAGTTTAGAGACCTTCGGGTCCATGTTCTAGGTGACACGATCGTTGACTCATATATCTACGGTTCAAACAATGGCGCTACTACAAGTAAAACGCCGACACTGAGTCTTCGATATGAGCGTGAAGTCGATTTCGTTGGTGGTGCTGCGGTGGTTGCAAAACATCTCAGAGAAGCCGGTGCCAACGTCGTCTTTACGACTGTTTTAGGAGAAGATGCGCGAAAGGATTTCGTGCTTAAGGAAATGGAGGATCGTGGGATTACTTGCCAAGCCATTGTAGATACGACGCGTCCCACAACACAAAAGAACGTCTTTATTGCTGACAACTACCGCCTTCTCAAGGTCGACAAAGTCGACAATCGATCCATCTCAAAATCAATCCGAGATGAAATCACGGCGTATCTGCGCGACCAATCGGTGGACGCTTATGTGTTTAGTGATTTTCGGCACGGTATTTTTAATCGCGAAACGACACCGATATTCATCGACGCTTTACGCTCGAATGCTCTCAGAATCGCGGACAGTCAGGTGGCGAGTCGGTGGGGAAACATTCTAGAGTTTTCGGATTTTGATCTCATAACGCCCAACGAAAAGGAAGCGCGTTTTGCCCTTGGTGACCAGGACTCTGTGATTCGACCGTTGGCGCTTGAACTCTACAAACGGGCACGGTGTAAAACATTGATCCTAAAGGCAGGCGACCGAGGCATTATCACATATAGGGATGGTACCGACGACGTACGAGCTTTTTTCGCGATCGATAGTTTTGCTACTAACTTGGTCGATCCGGTGGGGGCTGGCGACGCACTTCTATCCTACGGAGCGTTAAGTATGACTGCGAGTCGATGTCCTGTACAGGCGTCGATCATTGGGAGTCTGGCGGCTGCCGTTGAGTGCGAAAGAGACGGTAACTGCCCAGTTAGCCCAGAGGAAGTGTTGGCAAAGATGGAATTGATCGAGCGGCAGGTAGGTTATAGATGAGATTGGTCATCGTCGGTATGGGCGTGCAAGGGCAGAAGCGACGACGAATAGCTGGAACCGACGTGGTAGCGACCGTCGATCCAGTAGCAGGCGGTGCGGATTTTACTGCTATCGAAAAAATTTCGGTCGAGAACTATGATGCTGCCTGTGTGTGCACCCCTGACGACGTGAAAATTCCGATCGTAGAGTATCTGCTCAACTCTGGAAAACATGTTCTTGTCGAAAAGCCCTTACTTGCCGTGGACGATGATGTACTGATGGGCCTTAATGAGATTTGTCGTCGGACAGGGGCTACATGTTACACCGCTTACAATCACCGTTTCGAACCGCATCTGGTTCGGCTGAAAGAGTGCGTAGCGACCCAGCACATCGGTGAAATTTACTTAGTGAGGGGATTCTATGGGAATGGAACTGCCCGAGACGTTAGAAATTCACCGTGGCGTGATCGAGGGTTAGGTGTTGTAGCTGATCTTGGCTCTCACCTTCTGGATCTAGCGCTGTTTTGTTTCGGTCGTCCCCAAGGTTTGCCAGACGTGTGGAGCGCGAATCGATTTGAGAACGCTTCGTTTGATCACGTTGGGTTTGGATTTTCTGGACGGCCGGTCATACAACTAGAAGCCACATTGATGTCTTGGCGAAACAGTTTTTCTTGGGATGTCTACGGTGAGACAGGCAGCATGCACGTGGACTGCCTGTGTAAATGGGGTCCTAGCACTTTAACGGTTCGTCGTAGAGTTCTTCCGAGTGGTAAACCACCGGAAGAGTCCCAGACGCTGATTCAGTCGGACCCAACATGGAAGGCAGAGTACGAGTACTTTAGGGGGCTCTGTGGCACGGCTTCAACCAATATTGATAATGATATTTGGATCAATTCGATAATGAGACACCTTGGCCAATCGCTTGATGAAACTTCCTTGTCTAGTTCCGATGCTTACAGTGCCTCAAGTGTGGCTGAGTCATGAATGGAAGTCCTGTAGTTGGGTTTGCTGGTTTATCCCATCTCGGGATCGTGTCAAGTGTTGCTGCCGCCGCGAAGGGCTTTAAGGTTATCGCCTACGATTCAGATGCTGTCTTGTGCCAGCAGTTACGTGCTGCTCAACCACCAGTAGTCGAACCAGAATTAAACGATTTGATCTCCCGGCACGTTGAGCGCCTCGTCTTTGAGAGTTCAGCGAGCGTGTTGGAGTCGTGTGATCTGGTGTTTCTCACGCTTGATGTGCCGGTTGATGTTGACGGGCATAGTGACTTGACGGGCGTCCGGCAGTTGTTCGAAAAGATTGTGAGACACGTAGCTCCAGATACGACGGTTGTTTTGTTAAGTCAGATTCCACCGGGCTTCACGCGTTCTCTGGTTTACTCGACGGGTGCTTATGATGTTTCACCAGACCGTCTCTTCTGTCAGGTTGAAACCTTGATATTTGGTAGGGCGGTCGAGCGTGCACTGCATCCTGAGCGTTTTATTATTGGGTGCGTCAGTGCTGAAACTACGCTACCTGATGCTTACGCCAAATTTCTAGGTTCGTTTGATTGTCCAATTCTTCCGATGCGGTATGAAAGCTCCGAGCTTGCCAAGATCGCAGTAAATATGTTCCTAGTTTCGTCTGTCACGACCACAAACATGTTGGCTGAGGTCTGCGAGGTCGTGGGCGCAGAGTGGGCGGAAGTTATACCGGCATTGAGACTCGATGCGCGGATTGGTTCGAAGGCCTATTTGAGTCCTGGACTGGGTATTGGCGGGACGAATCTCTTGCGAGACTTGGTGACTATTCGGGGTCTAGCCGCTGAACACAATACCCATGCTGAAATTGTCGACACATGGCTGGTGGATAGCGCGTATCGTCGGGATTGGGTATATCGGTTACTTGAACCTGAGCTCACTTCACGGGACGATGGCCTCGTCGCTGTGTGGGGACTTGCCTACAAGGTGGGGACGGGGTCAACGAAGCATTCTCCTGGCTGTGCACTGATCGAGTCACTGGGCGAAGTTGACGTTCGGGCGTATGACCCGAAGGTGCGCCTCGGTAGCGTTGCGCCAGAGAATATGTTCGGAGCAAGTAGCGCGCTTGAAGCTGTTAAGGGTGCTGATGTGCTCGCGGTTATGACGCCGTGGCCTGAGTTTCAGGTGGTTGAACTGGAAACCGTCATGGACGTGATGCGCGGTCGCCTTATTCTTGATCCCTATGGCGTGCTCGATGGAGAGCGCTGTAGCAGGTTAGGGTTTGTATACCGTCGGGTGGGTACTCCTGCAGCGTCTGCGAATTGACTCCATGCTGCATCAGTATAGGATGCGCATTGTCTGGCTAGGCTGAGGCTTGATCGTACATACCTATGATGAGAAACGAGATGCCAGCGCGTCTACGGTTATTGACAGGAAGTGAGATGTGGCCGTCTACTAAGAAGAGGTTCGCGTTATTGAGTAAAACAGTGATGAAATGTTTGGCCATTGAGCCCAGGGAAGAAGTATTGCATATATCAAAGCCCATCTTTCAGACCCTCTCGTGAATTACCGAGCTTCTTTGACCGACGTAGCGGCCGTCGCCCTCCTTCGTGAGAACAACTCGGTTTTACTTCAGCATCGAGATGACAAGCCAGGTTTGAATCATGCAGGATTATGGGTTCTCCCTGGAGGGCACCGAGAACCTAGCGAAACCATTGAACAGTGTGCCCGCCGGGAGTTTTTTGAAGAAACCGCTTATCAATGTAAAGATCTGTATTGGTTGCTCTCGTGTGACGTCGAAACGGATAAAGGCAATCAGTACCAGCTCACGGTGTTTTGGGCTTTGTATGACGAAAAGCAACCGGTGCGATGCTTTGAGGGGCAGGATTTAAAGTTTGTCAGACGAGAAGATGCATCGACACTGCGACAGCCTGAATTTCTGGCCGATCTGTGGGACCGCTCGATTGTTGCTGCTCAGGTGCAGCGTGAGCATCATGTATGACAGAAATCAATCTTCTTGATTCTTACCCGCGTGCGAAACGGCCAATTAGTGCGAATCGGTCTGCTGACCCCAACAACCGAATCATTGCCAGGCGATTTGGCCGAGAGTATTTTGATGGCGACCGAACCCAAGGGTACGGCGGCTATCGATATGATGGGCGTTGGATAGCTGTCGCGCGACGATTTAAGGACTTCTACCAGCTTGCACCTGGTGATCGGATTCTGGATGTCGGGTGCGCGAAGGGATTTATGCTGCACGATCTCCTACAGGTTGTTCCAGGCGTGGATGTTTATGGTGTTGATATCTCAGAGTACGCGGTCGAACAGTCTATGGACGATGTTTCCTCTCGCCTATCCGTCGGTAATGCCGAGCAGCTGCCATATCCAGATAATTCCTTCGACCTCGTTGTATCGATCAATACGATTCATAATCTCCCCAGAGATAGGTGTTTAGAGGCAACCCGAGAGATTCAGCGGGTTAGTCGCCGGCATAAGTACATTCAAGTTGATTCGTGGCTTACTGACGAACATCGAAAGAACCTTGAACGTTGGGTGCTTACGGCATTGACTTGCTTGGCACCTGAAGCATGGAAATCGTTGTTCCACGAGGCTGGGTATACGGGAGATTATTATTGGACCCTTGCCGAGTGAGTGTCGCATGGAATGTACCATGCGTTTGGTTTTTCTGTAGAGACCTGCATGAAGGATAAAGCTATTGTGGGGGGTGAATCTATGCATGAGGGTGGCGTAGCCGATGTGAACTCGAAGATGCAGGTCGAGTTGTATCGCCAAATGTTACGTATCCGCATGCTTGAAGAAAAAATTGCGGAATTATACCCAGAGCAGGAAATGCGATGTCCTGTGCACCTGTCGATCGGACAAGAAGCCCCACCAGTCGGTGTGTGTGCTCACCTTCTGCGGGAGGACCTGGCGTTGAGTGCGCATCGATCTCACGGGCACTATCTTGCGAAAGGGGGAGACATTAAAGCGATGGTGGCAGAACTCTATGGCAAGGAAACGGGATGCTCGGCCGGAATCGGCGGGTCCATGCACTTAGTTGACCTTGAGGCAGGTTTCTTGGGTGCCGTACCAATTATGGGTTCTACAATTCCGATCGCCGTGGGTGCCGCGTGGGGGGCAGCGTTGAAACAAAAATCACAGGTGGTCGTGAGCTTCTTTGGAGAGGCTGCTGTTGAAGAGGGTGTTTTTCACGAAGCAGTCAATTTTGCCGTCCTCAGGAAGTTACCGGTCGTGTTTGTGTGTGAGAACAATATGTATTCTGTCTATTCGCCCTTAGCTGTCCGCAGGCCAGATCAGACCACAGTGTCTGACGTGGCGAAGGGACACGGCATCTGGACGAGGCAGTCTGACGGAAATGATGTGCTAGAAATTTTTTCGTTGGCGGGCGAAGCAATCCGTCGAGCACGTGCGGGGTTGGGGCCATCCTTTCTTGAATTGATGACCTATCGCTGGCTAGAGCATTGTGGGCCCAACGATGACAACGATCTTGGCTACCGTACCCGTGATGAATTTGAGGCGTGGCAGAAACGGTGCCCAATTCAGCAGATGGAGAACAATCTGAGGAAGGTTGATTTGCTTACGGAGAATGCCCTCGTTCAGTTGAAAGAAGATCTCAACAGGGAAATTGAGGATGCGGTCGACTTTGCGAAACGATCGCCCTTTCCAGACGTGAAAAACATGACGGCGAATGTCTATGCCAGCTGACCCACCTAAGGCAATGGAAAGACAACTTAAGTATTCTCAAGCCATTCACGAAGCAACCGACCTTTGTATGGAACGGGACCCATCGGTGCATTTGCTAGGACTTGGGGTGCCTGATCCGAAAGGGGTGTTCGGCACGACTGCCGGACTTCAGGAAAAATTCGGTGCCGATCGCGTGACGGATATGCCCGCGTCTGAGAATGGAATGACCGGTGTTGCTATTGGGTCCGCCTTAATGGGCACACGGCCGATCATGGTTCATCAACGACTCGATTTTGCTCTGCTTGCCATCGAACAGATTGTGAACCAGGCGGCAAAATGGCATTACATGTTCGCGGGGCAAATGCGAGTTCCGCTCGTTATTCGAATGCTGGTTGGTCGCGGATGGGGACAAGGGCCGCAACATTCCCAGAGTCTGCACAGTTGGTTTGCACACGTTCCTGGCTTACGAGTTGTTGTTCCAGCGACACCATACGACGCTAAGGGATTACTGATTTCAAGTGTCGAGGATGACAATCCCGTGATCTGTGTGGAGCATCGGTGGCTATATAACGTCAGTGGTCCAGTACCTGAATCGGTTTACCATGTACCGCTTGGTCAGGCTCGAGTGTTGCGGGACGGAAGTGACCTTACGATCGTATCGTGCTCGTACATGACACTTGAAGCACTGCGCGCGGCTGATGCCTTGGCAGCGATCGGCGTTGAGGCCGAGGTAGTTGACCTCCGGTCGATTCGGCCGTGGGATGAAGACTTGGTACTTGAGTCCGTGCACAAGACCGGGCGTTTACTATTCGTTGACATGAGCTGGAAGACTATGGGGTTTGGAGCCGAGGTTGTGGCTACGGTTGCAGAACATCTGTGGGGGGAGCTTAAGGTGGCGCCACGTCGAGTTGGTTTTCCGGAGTGTCCGGTACCAACGTCGCCAGCGCTTACGAAAAACTATTATCCGCGTGCAGTTGATGTGTTAGCCTCGGCGGCTGAAATGATGCAGATAGAGCCTGTATCATCGACGTTATTACCAGACGAAGTTGGTCAACCCCTTGATGTGCCTGACCCAAGTTTTACCGGACCTTTCTAACAGGATGCTATCAACGGCAACGAAGTAGATTTAAGTAGGGAGAATAAGGATTGAATACATATGTGATTTTAGGCGGAAACGGTGTCTTCGGTGTCCATACAGCTCAGTACCTACTCGAACAGCAGGATACCCGCTCGGTGATTTGCGTGGGTCGGAACCCAGAGAAACCCGAGGCTTATTCACTTGGTCTTGGTGTGGGTGACGCGCGGTACGAATATCAACAGATCCACCTCGTGTATGAACAGGATCGCTTGTTTGAATTATTTGACCGCGCCAAGCCTGAAATCATCATGAACTTTGCTGCGTTGGCGCACGGCGCCTCATGGACAAAGTCGTGGCGTTTTTACGACAGTAACGTTACGGCTCTCGCGAAGATCGTTGAAGGACTAGCGGAGCGTGATTATCTCCAGCGGTATATCCATGTAGGAAGTTCTGAACTTTATGGCGCTGTTGATGCACCAGCCAGAGAAGATGCACCTCTTCTACCGAGCAGTCCCTACGGTGTGTCCAAGATGGCTGGAGATCTACACCTCCTTTCGATGTTTGATGTACGCCAGTTCCCAATGAATATCATCCGTCCATCGAACGCTTACGGTGAAGGGCAACAGATGTACAGAGTAGTACCGCGTGCTGTTGTGGCCGGTTTGACAAATCAGAAGCTGCCGCTTCAGGGTGGAGGCAAAGCACGAAAATCGTACTTCCACGCGAGAGACTTAGCCGTTGCATTGTATTTAATGGTGCAAAAGGCTCCCTTGGGTCGAATCTACAACGTAGGCCCACCCGAACCAATCTCCATTCGCGATTTGGTCGCTGGAGTGGCTGACGCGCTTGGTATGCCCTTTGAAGACCTCTGTGAAATTACACCTGGTCGAGAAGGAGAAGATTCACAATACTGGCTGGATAGTTCGGCTATCAAGCAAGAACTCGGGTGGGAACAAGAGATTAGCCTGGCTGATGGTCTCGGACGAATGGTCCGATGGGGCCAGCAGCACCTGGATTTCTTGCGAAACGAGTCTTCTGAGTTTGTTCTGCGGGCGTAAGTCACATGCCATTCGATATTCGTTATGCGAATTTGATACCGCGCGAACCAGAATTGCGGGACGAGTTGTTTCGCGTTTTTCAGCAGGTGTTGGATAGTGGACAGTTCATTCTTGGTCCTGAAGTTTCAGCTTTCGAGCAATGGTTTGCCGAATACTGTGGCGCGAAGCATGCCGTTGGAGTGGCTAGTGGAACCGCTGCTTTAGAGCTAACTCTTGAAGCATTCGGCTTATCGGATGGAGATGAAGTTATCACTGCACCGAACTCGTATATTGCATCGGCATCGGCTATTGCGCGGGTGGGTGGACGTCCGGTGTTTGCAGATGTCGGCGCAGACATGAATCTCGATCCCGCTGCAATTGAAGAAGCAATTACACCTCGAACGCGAGGTGTGGTTCCAGTTCACCTGACCGGTCGTCCTGCTCGGATGCCTGAAATTATCGAAATCGCAGAGCGCCATCAAATGTTTGTACTTGAGGATGCTGCACAGGCCGTTGGCGCCCAATTGGAGGGGTGTCGTGTCGGTAGTTGGGGACGCGCGGCAGCGTTCAGTCTGCATCCACTGAAGAACCTCCATGCATTCGGAGATGCCGGTATCGTTACAACAAATGATTCAGACCTCGCGGGACGATTGGTTCCCGCCAGAAGTCACGGGCTCCGCGATCGAAACACTTGTGAATTCTGGGGCGGCAATGAGCGTTTGGACGCCTTGCAAGCGGCCTTTCTGAGGATTCAGGCGGGCTATCTGGAAACGTGGACCGAGGAGCGCCGGCGGCTGGCATTTAGATACAATGCGGCGCTCGCTTCGTCGGTGACCGTTCCGGTCGAGGGTGCGGGTGAGCGGCACGTTTACCAGACTTATGCCATTCAATGCGATCGCCGTGATGACCTTCAGAAACATCTTCGGGCTAACGGTGTGGAAGCAATCGTTCATTACCCCACCCCTATTCACAGACAGCCGGCGGCTCGGTCATTGGGGTATGGTCCTGATGCTTTCCCTGTTGTAAGTCAACAGGCGAATCGGATCTTGAGCCTGCCACTCTATCCAGGTTTGGTGACCTCAGACCAGGACCGGATAATTGAGTTAATTACGGAATTTTATGGATGACTGATAACAACACAGCTGCTGTGACGCCCGTTCGCTACGCATATCTGGACCAACAATTCTCTGATGTCGATGCTTATTTCGACGACCTACGCCAATGGGTGTCGACTGGAGAGTTCACCATTGGCCCCTACGTGGAAGCATTTGAGAGCAAATTTGCCGAGTACATTGGCGTCAAACACGCAGTCGGCACGAATACCGGCACAGGTGCGTTAATTCTTGCGCTTCGGGCGGCTGGAATTAGGCCTGGCGACGAAGTCATCACGGTGCCCAACACATTTGTAGCGACCGTCGGGGCCATTGTCGCTGTTGGAGCAAAGCCGGTGTTTGTCGATTGCGACGACCGTTATCAAATCGATGTCGATCATATTCCTGCGGCGATAACCTCGCGCACGAGAGGAATTGTTCCGGTGCACTGGGCTGGATGTCCGTGCGATATCGAGCGCGTCATGGACATTGCTTCCGAACACCAACTAAAAGTGGTGGAAGATGCGTGCCCTGCCGTTGGGGCTAAGGTCGGTGGCCGGTGCGTAGGCACGTTCGGCCACGTCAACGCCTTTAGCATGCATCCGTTGAAGCCGTTAAACGTTTGGGGAGACGGTGGCATCGTTGTAACTAATGACGATGAGATTGCCGCTTGGTTAAGGCTATATCGTAATCATGGCTTGGTCGACCGCGATCATGTTGCGTTCTGGGGAATCAATGAGAGACTTCAGCCCGTACAAGCTATCGTAGCAAGTCGGCTCTTGGATTCAATGGAAACACTGATCTCGAGGCGTAACGAAAATGCGAGACAATTGGATGAAGGATTGCGCGACTTGGCCGATTACATCTCGCCACCGGAACGGCCGGAAGCATATCGTGAGGTGTATCAACTTTATCTCGTTCGTGCGACGCGGCGAGATGAACTGATGGCCTACCTTGCGGCTCGTGAAATCGAATGTCGTGTGCACTATCCAATTCCTCTTCATCTTCAGGACGCCGCGAAGGATTTTGGCTATGGAATTGGGTCTTTTCCTGAATGTGAACAACAAGCCTCTGAAATATTGACCATTCCAGCGCATCAGCACGTTACCCCTCAGCAATTGGATTATGTGCTCGAGTGTGTGCACGCGTTCTATCGAAAATAGTCTAGTTAGACAGAACGTCTTTTCCCGGAAAATTACATGGGCTATATCCAATATCTACGGAAGACCTCCGTTCGTGGTCAGCCTGCGCTGATCTGTCTTCCGTCTGGTCGCCACTACGGACACTGCGCTCTTGAAATGTTGATGGCGCTTACATTTAGTCGTCTTACGGGTATGCGGTTATATACTTTGCAGCCGAACCCGGTCGTAAATCCGGCACTCTTTAAACTTGAAGCTAATGGTATCGACAATGTGCACTGCACCGGGTGGCGATCGTTGTGGTTCAAACTGCTCTGGAAATTCACGGAATATGAAGCATTCTGGATTGAACTATGCAACAAATTGGCGTTCGAAGCTCACCTATATGCACAACGAAGATATCTTCCTGCCACGCTGATTCGATGGTCCAAGGAAGTTAGTCTCTGGTTCGATGTCCGAGGGCATCAAGTGCTGTTTCGAGACCACCCAGGTAAGTCGCGTCAAAATCCTTACACTGACGAATTCGCTAGTATGAAGACCGCAAAACTCTATTTAGTACGTCGGAACATCGATTATCCAGTCGATATCAGTCTCCCGTCCGATGTGTGTGTTGATGTTGTAGAGCGGTTAGCCAAACTCGGCGTACAGCCAGATACACCGATGGTAACGGTTCACGCTCGTGAATCTGGGTTTCACAGTGGCGAGGAAATGCAAGACGCTAACGTCAAGTTGTTGGAAGGTCGCCGTGTTGACCAGCGTACCGATGTCGTGAGGAATGCAAAAATCGATTCCTACTCGAAGGCCATCGACTTCTTGGTCAATGAAGGATTTGCGGTGGTGCGGTTAGGGGACCCACTCATGGCTCCGTACCGAAGGACAGGGGTATTTGACTTGGCGACGTCCTCCCTGCGGACAGCGGCGATGGAACTGTATTGCTTGTGGCAGAGTAAGTTCGTTCTGTGTGGGGAGTCCGGTCCCTATTCAGTTAGTTACCTCACCAACACACCTTCGGTGCTAGTAAATGCCACGGACCCTGTGAGTGGGTACCCAGTTCGCAAGGATCGTCTTTATGTCCTCAAACACGTTTTCGACCGGTTAACGGGTCAGCCGCTCAGACTTAACGATATGCTGACACACCGATACCTGAGTAAGATGAGACAGCTCACATCGTTTCAGTATGTAGACAACACCCCAGATGATATCTTAGAAGTTGTGCGCGAAATGGTTGCCGGTCTTCGCAATGGATGGGTGGCAACCTCAAAACAGAAAGCCTATCGGGAGCAGGTCACTGCCCTTGCTGTCGCTCTCGATAAGCGTGAGCGGCTCGGGGGCCTGCCCTATGTACGGAAATGGGGGGCTGACCGGGGCTTTCTCGGCAATGGGTATATCGGAGCATCTTGGGTAGAACGGTATTTCGAGGCGGACTACGATAGGCTATGACGTCATCAGCCGCTGGCGCGAAGAACGTTCTTCTCGTTGGCGCTACAAGTTATATTGGGGCACACCTTCTGATCGAGTTGAGGCGACGTGGGTATGTCGTTTACGCTCCATCATCTTCGGATTGTGATTTTCGAGACTCAGAAGCCGTTGAGCGAATGTTTCGGTCCCTATCTGATGTGCCAGTGGTGGTGATATTTTGTGCAGTCATCAATAAATGGAAGGCTCTTAGCTATGAAGCTTATCTAGAAAATACGGCGCTCACCTATAATCTTGTACAACATCACAAGTGTGCGAAAGTCACAAGGATCATCCATTTCAGCACTGCCGAGGTATATGGGTGTCGCCCTCCAACGCCGATTACAGAGGACACCCGAATCGATCCTGATTCTTGGTACGGTGTTGCCAAGTACATCGGAGAGTGGTCGTTGTTGTCGTCTGGTCAAGTGGCGTGTCCGGTGACGGTGCTCAGGATTCCTGGAATCTACGGCGCGTGGCCGAATGACCACAGCATTATCGGAAAGATGGTTTGCTCCCTTAAAGAAAATGGTTCTGTAACGGTGACAGGCGACGGTGGCACACTTCGTGATTATGTATTTCTTCCTGATTTGTCACAGGTCGTCGTTGAACTGCTGGCTACTACACATCATGGTGTAATCAATGTAGGAACGGGTAAAAGTAATCGGGTTTTGTCGATTGGGGAAGCCGTATGCCGAGCATTCGGAAAGACTGGGGGTGTCGTGCGGACAGCGGCTGATACCACTCGGGAGTTCGATTTAGTGTTCGATATATCGACCTTGCGACGCGTCTTGCCAGGAATGTCGTTCACGGATCTTGATACAGGTATTCGTTCGTATATCTAAAGGCTTGACGACCAAACAGGCCATCCAAACAACTACTCATCGTGAAAATCGTTTTTAGCCTCGCGCATGTAGGATTCGTTCGAAATTATGATCGGACGGTTCGACACCTATCCGCACAAGGCCATCAGATACATATTGCAGTTCTGACTGCCCGCAACAAACTTCGGGAAAAGTCGACCCTCGATCGCCTGATGGCAGAGCATTCCAATATAACCTATGGTCTATGGCCCAAAAGCAAACCCAGTGTGTGGACGTCTGCTGCACTTCCTATCCGAGTTACACAGGATTACATTCGTTACCTTGATCCCAGATATAGGTCTTCAACGGAGTTACGGAAACGTGTTGCTTCCAAGACTCCATTAGGCGGAGAGTGGTTCGCCAACATCTTCGCCGTTTTTGGTTCGTGGTCTCGCCGGACGTGCCTATGGTTGCTGTCGTGGCTGGATCGCGCGATGCCCGTGAACGAAGATGCCCTTGCGTTTCTTAGAGATCAGAAACCCGATGTTTTTCTTGTGACGCCGCTTATCGACGTTGGATCCTCCCAAGTGGAGCATATTAAGGCAGCGAAAGCTCTCGGTATTCCTACAGGCCTGTGCGTTGCGAGTTGGGATAACCTGACGAACAAAGGCTTGATCCGTGAAATCCCAGACCGAGTATTTGTCTGGAACGAGTCGCAGAGACAAGAAGCAATTGAATTGCATGGTGTCAAGCGCGAACAAGTTGTCGTATCGGGTGCGCAAATTTTTGATCACTGGTTTGAGACTACTGAAACAGAATCACGCGAAAGCTTCTGTAAGAAGGTTGGCTTGAATCCGCAATATCCGTTCATTCTGTATGTTGGATCGTCTCGATTCATTGCACCTGATGAGGCTTTGTTTATGTTGCAGTTCGTCGAAGAACTCCGACACGCACCGGATCTAGACATGCGTAAAATAGGTGTGTTGGTGCGTCCGCATCCGACTAATATTCGCCACTGGAGGGCTTTCGAGCGCTCTAGTGCGGCGGGTGCTTCTAATGGCTCAGTCTCGTCAACGGAAGTTTCCGTCACTCGTGAGGCCTGGCGAGTCCGTGAACGTCAACCTCTACGATTTGAAAACCTCTCATTCTGGCCACCGTTGGAGAGCGTACCGGATGATGGTAAGGATTCTCTGTGGGACTTCTTTGGCGCAGAGAATAGATTGGACTATTTCCATTCCATCTACCACAGTAGGGTTGTTACGGGCGTTAACAGTAGCGGGATGGTTGAAGCTGGTATCGTAGGACGACCTGTGTGTTCACCAGTCGTGCCGGAGTTTGCTCACTCCCAAGGGGGCACGCTTCACTTTGACCATCTGCTCAGAGCTGGCGGTGGTCTGTTGTATACGGCTACGACCACGGAAGAATTTATCAAAGTAATTCGGGAACGACTTCGAGCCGGCGAACGTCCAGATCCAAAGAGTCAAAAGTTTACGGAGGCGTTTCTTCGGCCGAGAGGGATAAGCAAGGAAGTGTCGCCAATATTGGCGAGTGAAATTGAGGCACTCGCTGATCTGGCTGTTACACCTCGTCCGTTCTTTTCGGCTCTCTATCCAGCTCGTGCAGCAGCATATGTTATCGGTCGGTTGTCCGGTTCGAAGCCAACCAGCCGCAAACCCATCCCTCGAGCGAAAAAACAAAAGCGGAGGACTCCCCATGAACGTGTCGCCGACGGAGTCATGACTGCGATTCGCCCACTCGTATTTGTGGTCGTTCATGCAGCTATTCCGTTGGTTCGGTTTTGGGAATTGTTGATACCAGTCGGCATTGCCGTGCGCCGGTGGGGTCGAGTGTTACGCCGAGCTGTCCTAAGGATGGGAGAAGTAACAAGGAGTCGGGGTAGTCGGTTCCTCCGTCAGACTCGGAAACAGTTATTAAGAATGTTTATCAAGCGACCTGCCCGTGTCGCTAGAAGGACGCTGGCGATTATGCTGACGGGTTGTCGTAGGTTGGCTCGACTAGGTAGGCTTGTAATTGGCAGTCTGCGGCGGGGTAGTTATCGAATTGTGAAGGGGATTCGATTTGTTCTACATCGAAGTTTGAAGCGGTTTCGGCACGGTATTCATCGAATTCGCAAGTTGATTGGCTTGATGGTTCTACATCGAAGTTTGAAGCGGTTTCGGCACGGTATTCATCGAATTCGCAAGTTGATTGGCTTGATGGTTCTACGTCGAAGTTTGAAGCGGTTTCGGCACGGTATTCATCGAATTCGCAAGTTGTTTGGCGTGATGATTCGAGGAGGGGATCTTACAGAGTGAACACGACGCAAGACCGACGAGCAGTAACTGAACTGCATGATAAGCACGAAGCATTTACGGATTATGCATATGGCCGGGCGGGCGTGTTGCCCGACCGGTATGTATTTGTGCTCACGAATCTATGCAATCTCGATTGTCACTTTTGTTTTCAGGAACGTACGCCACGTAAGGGTTTTATGACGCCCGACGATTGGTTGTCGGTAGCGAAGCAATTGCCTGATCACGCCCGTGTCACACTCACAGGCGGTGAACCGCTTGTGTTTAAAGGATTTCGCAAGGTTTTCAGTTATGTTGCTGAACGTTTTGATTGCAACATGATTTGCAACGGCGTGCTCTTGAAACCTGACATTATTGATTTTATGTTGGACTACGATCGATTTCGTGTGTTGTCTATTTCCATTGACGATATCGGTAACACCGCTCGCGGCATAAGTAATGAGAAGTGGCAACATACCGAGGAGATGATGCGGTACTTTGCCAAGCGGCGGGATGAGCTTAAGTCGTCGTGTGTATTAGACGCAAAGACAGTGGTACTTGACGAGAATGCTGATGAACTCTTAGATATCCATAAGTATTGTGTTGAAGATTTGTCGTGCGACACTCACTCGTTTATGTTTTTGAAAGGATCGCCGACTCAGCACGCTGACTACATGGTTCCGGTTGAAGCCATTCTGACGAAGTCGCAAGCGCCAACATACAATCGATTCGATACAATCGTTGATCAACTGAATGCGGTCCGTGAGTACAATAATCGAACCAAGGCAGTGGCATTCCTCCATCCTTCGGTCGCTTCGCTTACCGTAGAGGAGCCGTTGCCCGATCTCCGGTATATCAATCAGTCGGAGTATGCAGGTGAACTCTTTGAGCCCTGTAAATTTCCTTGGTCAAGCGTTCATATTAATGTGGATGGTGCACTGTTTCCCTGCATGGCGGTAGAAATGGGGAACGTAAAGGACACGTCATTGGTCGACATTTTTAATGGACCGGCCTGTGAACAATTTCGAGGTTTAATTCATCGCGAGGGCACTGTTGAGGGTTGCAACCGATGTGGGTGGTTGCGACCAAGGAAGTGAGCTTGGATATGGGTACCAAGAAAAAAGAAAGTCTGTACGAGGAAATTCGCCTCTTGCAGCATACGGACGTGCTTGAGGCTGCTGCTCGTGGCGATGGGTTGGATTGCCCACCGATCCACGTACGGCTTGAGCCAACCGAATCGTGCAATTTTAAATGTAGTTTTTGCTGGTGGCATGCCGACGATAGGCGGGCCAATTTACCAAACTTTGATTTTACCGGCAAACGGCGACTCAGTTTGGACCGTATGCTCCGATTGATTGATGAGCTAGCTGAAATTGGAACGAGTGCCGTGTCTTTTACTGGTGCAGGTGACCCGTTGGTGTTTCCCAGTATGGATAAAGTGTTAACGAAGGTTCAGCAATGTGGGCTCAAGTTTGCAGTGACGTCGAACCTTGCCATGCCACTCACCGACGAGGTGATTGGCGAGTTGGCACATGCGTCGTGGGTCAGGTGGAGCATGAACGCTGGTTCGCCAGAGGCGTATAGTGAGGTCAATAATCCGAAAGGGAAAACGGGCGAGGGCGCCCATCAGCGAGCGTGCGAGAATGCCAGGCGACTCAGTCAAGCAAGAAAGGAACTAGGACTGAAAGAGTTTAACGCCAGCTTTGTGGTTTACCGTACCAACGCCCATGACGTAAAGGTTGCGGCTCACTTGGCGAGGGAAGTTGGCGTCGACGGGATTTCGTTTCGACCCGATACGCCGTTTGAAAGGCAGACAACACCAAATCAATATTCAAGTCAAGTTGAGCAAGATATTCTTTCGGCACGCGAAGAATTCGAGACCGACAGCTTTCGCATCTGGATGAATGTGGACCGGGCGGAGGACACGATGAAACTTGGCGATCCCAATCTCGTATGTTTTTATGCTAATCACACCACCTACATCGCGGCAACTGGGGACGTGTACCCATGCTGCTATACTCGCCACGATGTAAATTTTGCAATGGGAAATATTCTGGATCAAACATTCGGCGAATTCTGGTTGAGCCAGGCGCGGCAAGAACATTACAAGCGTCTCGTATTTGATACCTGTCCTCCCTGTCCTTATGGTCCCACGAATCAGGCTCTCTCATCTGTTTATGCGGGAACCGGTGCGGCAATCGGATCCAATACTACTGGCAAGTCAGCTGACGTGTTTGTCTAACCGCCCGGTCAGCCACCCGCGATCTGGTTTTTACCAAGAGGCTATCGGAGCAGTCTGTCCCTCTTCTGGTGTTGGTCAACGATCAAGATTTCAACTGGCACACTAAGCGTTCTTTCAGGATGATGCTGGAAGCAAATTAATGGATCTGCTTCACTACTCTAGTACTGGAATTGGCGCCGTTACCGAATGGGATGGCCGTCAGGTGCTTATCGCACGCCCGAATACTAAGGTCTACGGTCACATGGCTCTTGAAATGGCCATGACCCTAGCGCTGGCTCGGGAGATGAATGCTGATGTTTATTTCGATTCGGACAAGACTGCGGCAAATCCAGCGTTGTTTGATCTTGACGCTACCGGTGTAACGGTTCTTCGACCGCGGGGACTTCGCCAGCTCACGTTTCGTAATGTTCTTCGTCGCCGACTCGTTGAATCGAAGGGGCGGGCGGGTTGGGATGAGTATCTGAGGACAACCCGAGTGGATGTCGCTCGTGAAATGGCGAGACAAGCAGGAAATGCCGATTATCCGAAAGAGCTGCGAGAGCGTCTGAGAAAGATCAGTAAGCGCGTGGGCGCTGGTCCTCATCGATATTGGAAGAAACTGGACCAGCAGCCAACCACGAAATCACATGATCACGTCTTGTACTACCGCCGTCGTCTGTTGCGTGATCCGGTACCAGTTCACCTTCGCCCAGAAACGGCAGGGCCCACTGATCAAGCTGCGAAAGCGTTAGGAATTACTCGCGACACGAAGGTAGTCGCTGTTCACGCTAGGTCCCCTGGTTTCAAGGGCGGATGGGACATTCAGGATATCAAAGTCGGGAGTCGGGACGAATCGTTTAGGAACGTTCGTCTCGAAAGTTATTTCGATGCGATTGATTATCTTGTTGGCGAGGGATACACAGTTGTCCGTATTGGCGATCCTTCGATGGATCCTGTACGTAGGCGTGGGGTCATAGACTTAGCAACAAGCTCTCAACGGACGGCTGCCTTGGAAGTCTATGTGCTGCTTCGCAGTGAATTTCTGATGGTGGGAGATTCAGGTCCACACTTAGTGAGCTACCTTACCAACACGCCACTCTTGATGGTAAACGCAACGGATCCTGTACTGGTATATCCAGTGCGGGGCGATGGCTTATATCTTCTCAAAACAATAGTCGACCTCGATACGGGTCGAGAATTACAACTGCCTGAACTATTGACCGATACCTACTATAGTCGTCTCCGTTCCCCGAAGCAGTATCGATACAGAGCCAATACAAGTGACGAGATCGTTGCTGCAGTGCAAGAGATGGTTGCGCAACTACAGTCACCAGGTTTTGAATCTCAGGCCCAGAGTAAGTACCGTCAGGCGGTAACGAACGCATGCGATAACCTCACCAATAAGTTCGTTCGCAAGTGGTCATCCGATGACGGATTTCTCGGTGAGGGTCGAGCCGTTCAGTTCTATGCCAACCGATGGTTCTAGTGGAGTGTCGAACATAGCCCCGACCAAAGGTGGCGACATGAAAGTGCTGGTTGTCATGTTGCATGCCGGATTCGTTAGGTACTACGCATCCGTCATCAGATCCTTGGCTGCGAAAGGGCACCTGGTTCATATCGCGTATGAGGACGCACGTGAGAAGCTTGGCGAACAGCAGGATTTGCGCCGACTGACCGACCAGTATCCGCAGGTCACGGCTGGGCCCCTGCCACATCGCTTCGAGAACGTTCGGCAAGTGCTTCTTCGGTCGGATCCCGCGGCTGAACGAAGTGGTCGTTTTGACCGGAGGCCCTCTACCAGCGACTCAGAGACGATCGACGATCATGGCAAGGTGCTTTCTCCCGGCGGAAAATTGCCCGATGCATTTGAGCAAGCTTGGGAGGGTGTGGCGACGGCAGTGAGGCTAATGCAGGATTACCTGCGTTATTTCGATCCAGATTTTCACCAGTCACCTCGTTTACTCGCTCGTGCGCAAAAGCGTGTACCTAAACCTCTTCGGGCGGTCATCGCTGTTCCGGCTCGAACAGGGCGACTGGCGCGTAGCGCAGTCGGCTGGTTATTGCGTACTTTGGAGCGGGTAATCCCAATACCGGCCAGCGTGGATACGTACCTGAAACACCTTTCACCAGATGTGCTATTCGTCACACCGCTTGTTGACTTTGGGTCGCAGCAAGTTGATTACATTAAGGCTGCTCGCCGACTTGGTATCCCGTCGATACACGGTGTCGCAAGTTGGGACAATCTCACCAGCAAGGGATTAGCCAGGGTCCACGCTGACCGGATCCTAGTATGGAATAAACGCCAGAAAGAAGAAGCGCAGTCACTGCACGGTGTGAACAGTGAAAAAATCATCGTCACCGGGGCACAGACTTTTGATGACTGGTTTGAGCGGAAGCCGAGTCGGACCAGAGAAGAGTTCTGTGCCATGGTGGGTTTGCCCCATGACAAGAAATATCTCCTGTATCTTGGGTCCTCGTCTTTCATTGCACCAAACGAGCTCGATTTTGTCGAACGATGGCTCACGGCGATTCGGAATTCACCTGATCCGACGGTGTCCGACTGCGGTATCCTCATTCGGCCACATCCAGCCAACTCTCGTCAGTTCCGCGCGATAGATCTTGAGCAATGGCCTGCCATTTCTGTTTGGCCGCCGGTAGGGTTCGAACCTGGGGATACCGACTTTAAACGCGACTACTTCGATTCTCTTTTTTACAGCGGTGTGGCGATTGGGATCAACACCAGTGGATTGATCGAGGCTGCTGTAGTCGGTCGTATCACTTGTACGGTACGTGATGAAGACTTCGTTCATGCTCAGGTCGGCGCAGTGCATTTCCGTCATCTGACTCAAGAAAACGAAGGATGCCTTGTTATTGGAGATGATCTCGAAACACATAAACGGCAACTGTCTTCTATCTTGTCTGGCGAGACTCAGAACAAAACGAAACCTTTCGTTGAGGCTTTCGTTCGTCCCCGTGGCATGAAAACAGCAGTAACGTCTTTCATAGTTGAAACAGTAGAGACCATTGCGGCCGCAGGCTCGCAACCGAAGACGGAGTCAATATTCGCTCCGGCCGCGCGTGTTCTGGTCTATCCGATAGCGTTGGTGATTCGCGCGTTGGCATCCGGTCGAACTGTCACCTTCGTTACTATCAGACCCATTATTAGTGTAGGGGTGTTTTTAGCAGCGACAGCCTATCGTTTTGCCTACGTCGTTCGTGATGTCACTCGAACGTTTCGCCGAGCCGGGCGAAACATGGGCAGCGAATTCCATCAATTCAAGAAGAAGGCGCGACGAGAATTGAGGCGGTTTCCGAAAACGATGCTCCACTGGCGCAAGCAATTTCGTAAATTGCTTCGGTCGGCAAGATCAACTGTGAATTATCGCACCCGCTTCGTGCACGTCAAGACAGCATTAAAACAGGTCATTAGACGGTCGAGTTTAAAATGACGACAGCCAATGCTCTTCGGGTAAATCAACTATGAATAGTTTGACTGCTGATGGCATCGGGAAGTGTTATCACATTCCTACTGCTACGAAAGGTCGGGATAGTTCAGGCCCGAGGCAGCTACTAGGCGTTCTGCGAAATACATTAACTGGAAGAGCTCGGCCAGGTTCCGTCCCAAAGACGAAAGAGTTTTGGGCCTTACGACACGCATCGTTCTCCGTCGAACCAGGAACGGTACTCGGCATCATTGGAGCAAACGGTGCAGGAAAGAGTACTTTACTGAAGATTCTCGCGCGGGTTACTACACCGACGGAAGGCCGCGTCATGGGAGTTGGACGCGTAGTCTCGCTATTGGAACTTGGAGCCGGATTCAATCCAGAGGTGGCAGCGCATGAAAATATCTTCATGAACGCCGCTATGTACGGGATCCCTCGAACTGAGGTCCGTCAACATCTCGATGAAATCATCGCCTTCGCTGAAATCGAGGACTATGTCAATACTCCGCTCAAGTTCTATTCGAGCGGCATGTATTTGCGTTTGGCGTTTTCGGTTGCCATCAATATGAAGCCGAACATTCTGTTGGCCGACGAAATCTTGGCAGTGGGGGATATCTCGTTTCAGGAGCGTTGTTTGAATCGGGTGTCTGAGCTGGCACGGGATGGCTTGAGTGTGCTGTTCGTGTCCCATGATATGGATGCTATTACCCGCGTCTGTAATCGCGTGATGTGGATTCACGGCGGTGAGATCTCTCAACAGGGAGATCCGGAGGCGATAGTGACAGAATATCAAAATGCGGCGTGGGCCCGTGCTGACGCAGCTCAATCTGAGCGCGGCCGTCATCGGAACAAGTTTGCGGAACTGATCGGAGCAAGACTTGTATCAACAACAGGGAAAGATATCGGTGCTGCGCCGACTTCCGAAGAGGTCTTTATCCGTATCAGGTTCCGAGTCACGAGAGCGCCGATCACGATTCGTGTTGGGTTCGATTTGTATCGTCGGCGTTTGTTGCTATTTCGCTCCATAGACCAGGTGACACACGCCATAGACACGCCCGGCGTCTATGAAGGTTGGGGAACGATACCTGCGAATTTCCTGTCGGAAATTAGTTATAGCGTGCACGTATTCTTGTTACTTGAGGATGGAGATCACAACTCCTCACTCATCATTTATAACGCGGTGACTTTTATGGGTTATGCAACAGGAAAGGGACCGACCGACCCAGCAGTACTTAAGGGGGGACTACTCGCACCCCGTCTGGATTGGAGAGTAGCCGTGGTCGAAGAGAATTCGGTGGTCAGCGATGCTTAGGCGGATTGTTGCACTAGTTGGGTCGGATACAAACTTGGGAAATGATGTGAATGCCTCCACGGACGACCGGGACAGACCTGTCGGGCAGTGGGTGATCGAACCACGCCGTGAAGGGTTTCAGTCTAGGATGGCGGAATTGTGGGCCTATCGGCGCATCGCTTGGTTTTTCGCTATCCGGATGATCAAGCGACTGTATCAGGGCACTGTACTCGGAAAATTCTGGTTACTACGTCCAGTTATTCCGATCATGATTGGTGCGCTTATCTTTGGCGGATTATTAGGTGTGCCGTCTGAAGGAGTTCCATATTTTTTGTTTTTTCTTGTCGGGTCAGCTATTTGGATGGTGTTTGAGCGTTCATGCCTTTTCGTGACCCGTAGCCTTGAGATGAATAAGGGACTCATCAAGAAACTCTATTTCCCCCGCTTGGTAGTGCCCGTTTCTTCAATGTCGCCGTCAGTGGTGTATTTCGTGGTCTTTGCTGTCTTGATCCTGATTGCCCTCTTGTACTTTCTGTGGTCGGAAGGTCGTTGGTATCTGGTAATGGGACCACGCTTACTCGTTTCAGTGTTCTCGATGTGTATGGTCGTGGTGCTTTCCTTGGGCTTGGGTCTATTTACTTGTATTTGGCAAGTAAAGGCGAAGGATGTGCGGTACACACTTCGGTATGTCTTAAGGTTCTGGGGATATTTAACTCCTGTAATTTATCCGTTGTCTCAAGTGCCCGAAGAGTATCGAATTTGGATGATGCTCAACCCGATGGCCGGCTATGTTGAAACGTTCAAGTGGGGATTGCTTGGCATTGGAAGTTTTGACGAACGATTCTTCGGAACGTCTATTGGTGTCACTGCCATCATGTTGGTTGCCGGCATGTGGTACTTTCATCGAAATGAAGCTAAGTCTGTCGACAAGATGTAAACGCTACGTATTACAGCGGCAGAAAGAGGACTCTCTGAGACGTCAGTTCCGCGCGTCTTTCAACAAACATTAGGCTTCTGACCCAGTAGATTCACGCCGTATCGTTATTTTGTAGTCGTGAAGATTCTTTTCGTCACAAATCATTTCGGATTTCTGCGTAACTTTGAGCCTGCCATCCGCCTGCTCGCCGAGCGTGGTCACAGCGTCCATCTGACCGCCGATCGGGGAGACTCAGTTGGCGGTATGCGGACGGTTGAAGGTCTTGTGCGCGATTATCCGGAGCGGATCACATACGAGCGCGCGCCTAATCCGAAACTTCGGCCGTGGAGTGCACTGGCAAGCGGGATCCGTTTATCACTCGATTACTGGCGTTACCTCGATTCTCGATATGACCGTGCACCGAAGTTACGAGATCGTGCGGCCGACCAAGCACCGCGCTTTGCGCGTTCTCTCGTAAAACTGTCGTTGTTTCGAATGCGTTTAGGTCGGCGAGCTTTGATGGTGAGCTTTCGCCTAATGGAGCGAGTCATCCCGGCCGCGGCCACTGTTCGGCGGTTTTTATCGACGAAACAACCGGATGTGATACTCATTACGCCATTAATCTACTTTGGGTCATCTCAGGTGGACTATGTCCGCGCCGCCCGCCGTTTGCGAATCCCGAGTGTTCTTTGTGTCGGAAGTTGGGACCACTTAACAACCAAGGGACTCGTTCACGATCTTCCCGATCATGTAACGGTATGGAACAATGCTCAACTCCAGGAAGCCAACGAACTGCATGGGATTTCCACCGACCGTGTCACTGTTACAGGAGCCCAAGCCTACGACCATTGGTTTACAGCCAGACCTAGTGTTGATCGGGTCGAATTTTGCCGCCGGATCGGCCTAACTGCTGACCGACCCATTCTGCTTTATCTCTGTTCGTCAAAGTTCATTGCACCCAATGAAGTGGACTTCGTTAAACGATGGCTAGGTGCGATTCGTGGTCAAACGAACTCACTTGTGAAAGAAGCGAATGTGCTCATTCGGCCGCACCCACAGAACTTCGAACAGTGGCGCGGCGTAGATTTGTCTGAACGTGGGCCTGTAGCAATCTGGCCGCATGATGGTGCGAACCCAGTTGATGTCAGAGCTCGGGCTAACTATTTCGATTCGATGCATTACAGCGCGCTCGTCGTCGGAGTGAACACCAGCGCGCTCATTGAATCGGGCATTGTCGGACGATCGGTTTATACAGTGCTGGTACCGGAGTTTGCCGGCACTCAGGATGGCACTTTTCATTTTCAGCACCTCAGGCACGAGCGCGGCGGTCTTCTGCATGTGGCAGAAAATCTTGAGGAACATTTGGAGCAGGTGGAGCACGGCCTTGCCCAACCTGCCGGTCTAGACAAAAAGAGCCGGAACTTTATCGAAGGATTCATCCGGCCAGGCGGTCTCGACTGTCCGGCTGCGGCCACTTTTGCAGACGCGATCGAGGCCGCTTCCCGCAAACAACCGCCTTCGAGATTGGACCCCGTGTGGGTGCTTGTTCTTCGCGGGTGCCTTCGCCCGGTTGCATCAATCGTCCAGTGGTTAAAAACACAGAGAACGAATTCGGTCGCGGTAGCTGAGGCCACGCCAAGACGCGGCCCAAATGCACTGCGTGTGATTTTCACGATGGCCTCTCCTGAATACCTACGCTATTACGATTCGACCATTCGCTTGTTCGCAGAGCGCGGCCATGAAGTCATTATCGCCGTCGGGCACTTTCGCGAAAAGAAACGGGCGCGCTTGGAAGGAATGGAGGCTGATGGTGAAGGGATCCAACTTGCTGGCAGTGTGCCTCGTCGTGGAGATGTGTGGGAACCAATTGCCAGAGGTCTTCGTGGCCTGATTGATTATGTGCGCTACTTTCATCCTAAGTTCGCCGCTGCACCGGCACTTCGCGCTCGAATGAAACGAAAAGTGCTTCCTTTCGCTTTCTGGCCACTTGATATTGTCGGTTCGCTTTCGGTTGAAACCGTGCGACGGGTTTTGCAGCTACTTGGAACATTGGAAGCTGCCATTCCCAGCAGCCGGCGGTTAGAGGAGTGGCTTCGCAGTTACGACCCAGACATTGTGCTGGTTTCGCCACTCGTTGATGCTGCGTCCCCACAGGTAGACCTACTAAAAAGCGCTAAGGCTTTGGGCCTGCGCACAGGAGTCTGCGTCGCAAGTTGGGACAACCTAACCAACAAGGGACTTATGCGCGTCGAGCCAGACTTGGTCTTGGTCTGGAACGAGATCCAGAAGACGGAAGCTGCTGAACTGCATGGGATTCATCCAGAAAAGGTGACCGTCACAGGTGCGCAACTCTTCGATCGCTGGTTTGAACGCCAGCCTTCGAGAGACAGGACCCTTTTTTGTCGCACCGTTGGCCTGTCTGATGATCGGCCATTTGTGCTCTTCACGGGTTCTTCAGGGTTTATTTCCGAGTCGCATGCAGAAGTTGCATTCGTCAAGACTTGGATTCAAGCCCTGAGAGAAAGCTCGGATCCTGTTGTTAGAAACTTGTCTGTACTGGTCCGTCCTCATCCATACAACACGAAAGCATGGGAAATGGACGCTCTGAGTGACCTAAGTAACGTCTCGGTGTGGCCACGCCAACGCTATAACCCGGTCGATGAACGAGAGCGTGAGACTTATTTCGAATCAATTTATTATGGTGACGCCGTAATTGGGATCAACACCAGCGCGATGCTGGAAGCAGCAATCATTGGCCGGCCGGTGTTGTCAATCCTGACACGAGAGTTTGCAGCTACCCAAGAAGGGACGCTTCACTTTCACTACCTCCGACGGGAATCGGGTGGCTGCGTCCATGTGGCGGCGCATGTTGAGGACCATATTCAGCAACTCGCTGATGTCCTGAAACACCCAGAGACGACCCGAGAAGAAACACGAAAGTTTCTCGCGTCGTTCATCCGCCCGCACGGACTCGATAAACCTTGTACTCCGATAATAACGGATGCGATTGAGCGCTTAGCTCAGCGCGAAGCGGCAAAGTCTGTGCCGGTGAAGCGTAATCGTCTACTGGCACTCTCGATTTTGCTATTGGGTGCGGCGATAGCGGGGTTTGTGGCGTTTGTCGCCGGTGGACCTAGGATGTCGAGGTCGTTGAGGAAGGCGGTACGCTCAAAGACTCACCGACTACGGAAGGCTGTCGTTCGAGGCGTTCGCACGACGAGTCGACGGGTCGCGCGAACTGTCATTCGCGGTCCTTTGCGACTGACACGACTAGTCCGCCGGTTTCTATGGCAATCCCTTCGGAAAGTTATCCTTCAGCCCGTCCGTCGAGCAGTTCGGTTGGTGCGCCATGGTCGGTATAGGGCTGCCCTGTTTGTTAAACACCGTACTGACCCGGACCTCAAGAATAAGAGTTAAGGCGTGACCGGTCTGTCGACATGCTCTGCTTGTGGTGTAACTACTAGCCTGTTGTATTCACCGGCACATGTTGGTCGGGGAGGAGAGGCGAGAGGAACCACGAAAATTAGGCCACTTTCGACCAAGTTTAACGATGTCGAGAGGATACAGTTCGATGGTTGATCACCGCGATAAAAAATTTACGATTCCGTACCGAGATTTTTCGGATTATGCACCCGTTGATATCGCACGATTGCGTCCGAAGGAATCTTACAAGCAGCTTCTCACTCAGCGGATCCACCCGATCGAAAAGCTAGTGGAGCAACATGGCTGCATCCCAAATGACCTGTTACACCAGCGGAAATGTCCGACGTGCGGAGGTCGGAAATCACGGCATGAACTGTCCAAGGATTATCTGGATCTCGTCCGTTGTTCCGACTGCGACCTGGTGTATGTGAATCCAATATTTGATGAAAAGCATTATCGCGATACGTACGGAACAAAAGATTATCAGCGAATCATGCGAGACTTGGGCGAGGCGAGCCACGAATATCGAGTCGAGCGTTTTGGCATAGAACGTGTTGAGATTATGAGTCGGTACGTTAGGCCTGACTCGGACAACAACGTACGATATCTTGACGCGGGCTGTAGTACCGGCTTTGTCGTGGAAGCTGCCGTGCAGCGTGGATGGAAGTCGCTTGGCATTGATCTGAATCCATCCGCGGTCGAATCCGGAAGAAACCGTGGTTTACCTTTGAAGGTCGCCGGTATCGAAGACGATGTGCTCACGGGAGAGGCTTACGAGGCTATCTCACTCTTTGATGTGTTGGAACATCTGCCTCGTCCTCGATTAATTCTTGAACGATGCCGTGAACTGCTAGCACCTGGTGGCATCGTATTTGTTTACGTACCAAATTACGATTCCGCATCTCGCTTTCTAATGGGTCAAGACGCGCACTTCATTTGGCCGACACATCATCTAAATTACTACACACCTCTCACACTTGTTGATCTTCTCGCACGTACTGGTTTTCGAGCTGAACTTGTGACGACTGAGGGTCTCGATATGGTGGATTACACATGGCAGAGGCGAGAATTGCATGGTGAGAAGACAGATCAACTTGATCGGATTGTCGACGTTCTCCAATTCTTGGCTAATGCGGGTGCATACGGCAAGAACCTGAGGGTGCTCGCTAGAAAAGACGACGCCAGCGCGGCTAAATGAGAATCCTATTTATTTTGAAACAGATGGGCTATGTGCGCCACTTTGACACAGTGGTTCGCGATCTTGCCAAGCGAGGGCATTCTGTTCGTTTAGCGTCTCAAGACGGAATTGCGAAACTACCGCCAGAGCTTGAAGGTCACAGCCAAATCACAGCGACCAGTGCTCCAAGTAAGCGCGGTGATGATTGGAAAAACTGTGCGAGCCTGGTGCGCCGCACGGGCGACTATCTACGGTACTTAACCCCGCCCTTCAGACCGGCATTGAAGCTTCGGGCACGAGCCTTCGACAAACTGATACAGACCCTGTCCCACGGTTCTCGAGAGTCGGAGTTAGGTTTCTCAGATGCTGCGCTTGGCTTGACGGACGATGAAATCGACAGGTTGACGGCACTTATTGGGATGATTGAGAAGGCCATACCTCCAGATAAGTCCCTTGTAGATTTCATCGCCAAAGAGTCACCAGATCTCCTGCTCATTACCCCGCTGATCGATATTGGTTCCGGTCAAACGGATTTCATTAAGGCAGCACGTGAACTAGGTATTCCAAATGCGATGGCGTTGTTCTCATGGGACAATCTGTCAACTAAGGGCACCATTCACGAGTTTCCGGATGCTGTCTTCGTCTGGAATGAAATACAGAGAAAGGAAGCTATTGACTTCCACAAGGTTCCGAAAGATCGAATCGTCGTCACTGGAGCAACAAGATTTGACACGTTTTTCAAATTGAAATCCGCTGTCGAACGAACCGAGTTTTGCCGGAAACTTGGTTTGGATGCTGAGAAACCAATCATCACGTATCTCGGTTCCTCAAAATTTGTGTCAGAACGTGAAGAAAAATTCATTGAGCAGTGGATCCGCGCTGTACGAAGTACGCCCGGGTTAAAACAAGCGAACATTCTGATTAAGACCCATCCAGATCTGAATCGGCGCTGGAATAAGACAGGTGAGCGCATTGTTTGGGAGACGCCAACCGGGCCCTTGCGAGTGCGGAAGGATAAACCTTTCGATTTTCATGGAGTCGTTGCTGTCCGCACGCCGTTTTCGGCAGCACAGTTGCTGTATGAGTGCGTCTTCCATAGTTCAGCAGTTGTTGGTCTCAATACCAGTGCTGAACTTGAGGCAGGTATCGTCGGACGTCCAGTCCTGACTATCACGGTGCCAGATGAGTACGCAGATGGTCAGCAGGGCACGTTACATTTTCGTTACCTGCTCGATTCCGAAGGTGGCTATGTGCAGACAGCGCCAAATTTGGATACGCACTGCAGGCAGCTCACTCGATCTGTTGCCGGCGAATATGATCGTCAACGACTCAGTGAATTCATTCAGAAATTCGTCCGACCGAAGGGGCTTGATCGGTCGGCAACTGCTGAGATGACGCGGGCTATTGTGCGATTGGTAAAACGTAAACCGAGGAGGTCGGTTAGTTCTAAGCGAATCGCTGAAGTAGCAGCAGCTTCCCCGCCAACATCTGTAAGCAAAGTGCTAGAGACGGCAGTGCTTGACTACACACCTGTGCAGATCCGTCTCATTGCAACGTCAGCCAGTGAGCGAAAATGGCGGACAAAGACATGTAGTAAGGAACCATGGACTATCGAATGGCTTGAGAAATATGTCAGGTCTGGGGTTGTCTTGTACGACATCGGCGCGAACGTAGGTCCATTTACTCTCATCGCTGCGATGCGGGCGCCGGACGTACAGGTCGTTGCATTTGAACCCGGTTACGCGACTTTTGCGCATCTTTGTGACAATTTGGTATTGAACCAGGTGGCAGATGCAGTAATTCCAGTACCCATGCCCCTGTGGTCCCAAACCGGAATGATGAATTTGAAGTATCGCTCGACCGAGCCTGGTGAGAGCCGTCATGCGATGCGTAACTACGGACCACTGCGTGGCAGGTCCGGGTCACGCCTTGTACAACCAGTCTTTGCGTATCGTCTCGATGACCTTGTGGAGAAGTTTAATCTTCCGGCGCCGACGCATATAAAACTCGACGTCGATGGTGCCGAGGTCGATGTTTTACGTGGCGCCGAGCAAACTTTAAAGACGCCTGGCCTTGAAAGCCTTCTCGTTGAATATGAAGAGGCTCTGGCGGAACAGGTGAAAGCACTACTTAAAGCTGCGGGTTTCGGTCTCGCTAAGCAAGTCCAGCGGTCCAAGGTGACCGCGCCTCTTTATGCCGAATTCCGCCGCGGTGTTAACGAAAACTCACGGTAACTTTAATGCGGCTGCTGGTCGTTACTCGACACTTCGCTGCGTTGCGCAACTACGAGAGCGTAATCAGAGGTCTCGTCGCTCGCGGTCACGATGTAGAAGTTACCGCGTTGCAGGAGGACGCACTCGGTGGGTCCAGAATGGTCTCGCGTTGGCAAGGCGAGTTGCCAGGTCTTCGCGTCAGCTGGGCCCCAAGACGGTCCGAGAACGGCGCCGAAACGGTCACAGAAAAGGTTCGTCTGGCTCTCGACTGGATACGCTATCTTGCACCTGCCTATCGTTCTGCTCCCCGCCTAGTCGAACGAGCCTCTGAGCGTACACCGCTGGTAATGCTGTGGTTGACAAAGGTTCCTGGTGCTCGTACGGCAATGGTGCGACGGGTATTGACTACTTGGCTACGAGGACTTGAACGTGCCTTGCCTCGGGTACCGGCCGTTGAAGATTTTTTGCAAGAGCGATGTCCTGACGTTGTGATGCTCACACCGCTTATTGGTCTGGGATCACCGGAAGTTGATTTTCTGAAGAGCGCTAAGGCTCTTGGCTTGCGCACTCTGTTCGGTGTTTGGAGTTGGGACAACCTTTCTAGCAAGGCACTCATTCGATCAGTGCCGGATATCATTACAGTTTGGAATCAGACCCAACGAACTGAAGCTATTGAGCTTCATGGAGTACCACCCGATCGGGTCGTGGTAACTGGCGCACAGTGCTTCGACTTGTGGTTCGATCGAAACCCCAGTAGTACTCGTGTAGATTTCTGTAACCGTGTTGGCCTCCCGTCGCAACCACCTTTTTTGCTCTACGTGTGCTCGGCACTATTTCGGGGCAGTCCTGTGGAGGCGAAATTTGTCCGTCGCTGGCTAACGGCACTACGAGAGAGCCCGCATGAACGACTTCGTGAGGTTCCGGTACTGGTACGTCCCCACCCTTCACGATTGAAGGCCTGGGCCGATGTGAAGCTCGATGGGCTTGGACCTGTCGTTCTTTGGGGAAGCAATCCAATCGATGTGGATACAAAAGCGGATTATTTCGATTCTTTGAGCCACTGCAAAGCTGTCGTCGGTCTTAATACCTCTGCTTTTCTTGAAGCGGCGGTCGTGGGGCGTCCGGTTTTTACACTACTTCTTAAAGAATTCCAAGAGAATCAGGAGCAGACGTTGCATTTTCCGTATCTCCTGAACGTTGGTGGTGGTCTCCTGCACGCCACACGGACGATGGACGGGCATCTATCGGAGCTCGCAGAAGCCCTTGACTCGCCCGGTCGATATGCTGAACGGAGCGTCAATTTTGTCGAGTCGTTCTTGCGTCCGAACGGTCGTAATGAAGCCGCAACACCCCGAATGATCAGCACGCTCGAACGTCTCGCCTTAACGCCGGCACGACGAGCGGAGATTGATAAGGGTGCCGGGTTTGCGCGTAGTGTGCTTGGCGTTTTGGAGGTCGCATGCAAGTTACGACTGACACGCTCTCTTTTTTGGGATCCGTTGAAGATCAACGAGGAACACGTTCGAGCGAGAACAATTCGTGAGCACCGTAGAATGAAACGGCGACAGAATTGGCAGGCTCAATTTGATCGCGTGAAACAGAAAAGTCAGGACCACTATCGAAAGGTCATCTCACGACGGGCGAAAGAGCAATCGAAAATAGAACGTTACCGTGAGAAACGCCGCAGAATGGTGAGGAAGCGACGGGCGCGTGTGCAGACGATTATTGCGAACTTGCTTCGTCGAGCGATAGGCGGCTAGGGAGACTAAACCAGTTGCGTGTCATTATTTTGACCAGCACATTTCGTCGACATAACTATGTCGTGAATTACGTGGCAGACCGCCTGGAAGTCGCTGGTGTGCTGCAAGAGGAGAAATCATTTAAACCCTTCCGCACCGCAACCAGTGATGACGACATAGCTGTTATTACTAAGCACTTTTCGGAACGTGATAACTCTGAGGTTAATTACTTCGAAGATCACCGAACCGTAAAATTACCGCTGGGTATAACTGCTCGTACCGGCCCGTCTGGCATCATCAACAAACAGGACGAGATCGACCAGATGTCAGCGCTATGTCCTGATGTGGTGTTGGTTTTTGGCACGGGAATTTTGGGTGCCAACATTATCGAGAGATTCGCTGGGCGGATCATTAACCTGCACTTGGGACTATCTCCATACTATAGGGGTGCTGGTACGAACTTTTGGCCTCTGGTTAATCGGGAGCCAGAATTCGTCGGCGCGACAATTCATTATCTTGATGCCGGCATTGACACTGGCCCGTTAATCGCCCATGCCAGGCCAAAATTCGATGCCCAGGATGGGCCACATGATCTGGGCAATAGGGCCATCATTGCGGGCGCGGAGACCCTTGTGCAGGCGGCCCGTGCACACGCCGAAGGTAGGCTCAAGCCAGTACCTCAGATTAATAAAGGACGCTTGTATCAGCGGAAGCAGTTTTCTGCGGACGCTATACGGCAGCTATGGCGGAATTTTTCGAATGGAATGATCGCCGAATACCTAGAGGACCAAACGGCACGGGATACGAAGGTAGACCTGCTTAGTGTCCCAAATGTCTCATGATCGCCAGTTGTCTAGTTGCGATGTACCATTACGTCAGGGACACTGCCGGAACGAAGCACCCCAGTCTTAATGCACTCGCACCGTGCGACTTCGACAAGCAACTCGATACAATTTCTCAGGCTAGACACGTCGTTTCATATACTGATTTTGAAAGGAATGTCGTTGAGCGGCGATCATTTTCCAGTCAAGCGGCACTACTAACGTTCGACGATGGCTTTGTTGATCATTACGAAGTAGTACTGCCCCGACTTCAAGCGAGAAAAATGTCTGGCGTGTTCTTTCTTGCGGGTGCTCCATTAGATGATCCTCCCAAAGTTTTAAACGTACACAAGACTCACTTCCTTATTGAGGCACTAGGCGCTGGACGTCTGTTCGAGGAAATCCGTCGAATACTCGATGGCCGTCAAGTCATGGTTGATGCCAACATGTCTAACTTGCCACATGTCTATCGTTATGATGCCTTACTGCGACATACGGAATTGAAGCGCTTGCTGAATTACGAACTGCCTTACGAATTATTAGACTTGTTGCTTAATGAGCTTTTTGAAAAATATCTTGGAGATGAATCAATATTTGCACGCCGGTTGTATCTTTCTCAGGATCAAATTCGTGAGATGTCAAACGCGAATATGACATTTGGCTTTCATACTGAACAGCATCGGGTTTTGTCTCGCTTGCCAGCCGTGGTGCAACGGAAGGAAATTCAGCAGGGTTGTGCTCGTATACGAGCCCTTACGGATCAGACTGTGGTGCCATTCTGCTATCCGTATGGACACGCACACACCTACAATTCGGTGACAGTCGATGCCGTTCGCGCGGGCGGTTACTCGACGGCATTTACGACGGCGAGGAGACTTGTCGACAGTGTTGCCGACGACCCACTTGAACTCCCGCGTTACGACACACGCGATCTTCCACCTTTCACGGAGTCTCTTCCCGATGCGTAAAATTTGCGTGATGATCGGCTCACGGGCCAACTACAGCAGTATTAAGTCTGTGATGCGGTCCGTGCAGAGACATTCAGATCTCCAGCTCCAACTGATCGTTGGCGCTTCCGCCGTTCTTGACCGTTTTGGTTCAGTTGTCGATGTTATCGAAGCTGACGGCTTCAAGCCTGATGCTCGCGTTAACATTATCGTTGAAGGTGAAACACCGGGAACCATGGCCAAGTCAACGGGGCTCAGCCTCCTGGAGCTTCCCACACTCTTCGAGCTATTTAAACCGGACGTAGTGGTCAGCGTCGGAGACCGTTTCGAGACCATGGCTACAGCGATCGCCGCAGCTTATATGAATATCCCTGTGGCTCATACTATGGGCGGAGAAGTCAGTGGAACTATTGACGAAAGCATTCGGCACGCTATCACCAAGCTGTCACATCTTCATTTTCCAGCAAACGCGGCAGCGGGAGACCGAATTATCAGGATGGGTGAGGATCCAGAAACCGTTCACGTTGTCGGCTGTCCCCGCATCGACCTTGTCGCGGAAGTTATTCAATCTGATGATAGTTCGCTAAACGATGAGTGGTTGGAAAGAGAAGGAGTCGGTGGCCATGTCGACACTACGAAGCCATTTCTACTGGTGATTCAACATCCTGTGACTACAGAATTTGGTGAGAGTGAAAGTCAAATTACAGAAACGCTGATGGCACTTCAAGTGCTGGAGCTTCCGGCCATCATGCTTTGGCCAAATGTCGATGCAGGTTCCGAGGATGTTGCTAGGGGAATGCGGAAGTTTCGTGAGGAACATCGGCCCGAACAGATTCGTTTCTATAAGAATTTTCCGGTTGAAACGTTCATTCGGTTGATGAAGCGATCGGTCTGTCTGGTGGGCAACTCAAGTTCCTTCATTCGCGAGGGCGCCTTTGTTGGAACACCAGCTGTAAACATTGGATCACGGCAACGAGGGCGCGACCGAGGTCAAAATGTTACTGACGTGAACTACGAGCGTGATGCCATTGTCGAAGCCATCCAACGGCAGGTTGTTCATGGTCCTTTTCCGTCTGACCATCTGTACGGAGACAGTAATGCTGGCCAGCGCATTGCGGATATTCTCGCTTCTACTTCAATCAAACTACAGAAACATCTCACCTATTGACTCAATCGAGAATGGAGATCCTTGGGATCATACCGGCGCGTGGCGGATCCAAAGGAATACCTCGCAAGAATCTAGCGGTCATCGCCGGGCAGTCATTGCTAGCATGGACCGCCGCGGCGGCGCATGCAAGTGCTCGATTGACGCGTGTCATTGTCAGCACAGACGATACGGAGATTGCTCAGGCTGCACGGCTTCTGAACCTAGAGGTGCCGTTCATGCGCCCGAGTCGTCTGGCCGCCGATGACACGCCGATTTACGCAGTCTTTGAAAATCTACTAAGCCGGCTCTCGGACACCGAACACTATGTGCCAGACATTGTCGTGCTATTACAACCAACCTCACCGCTGCGCCGGGCTCACCATATTGATAGTGCAGTTGATCTTCTGTTTGATTCTGGCGCTGATTCGGTGGTAAGCGTTGTTCGAGTGCCCCACAATTTTAATCCGTCATCGGTGCTGGAGGAGAAGGGTGGCCGGATTGTACCGTGGGGTGATAAGCCTACCGTTATCAGACGTCAGGATAAATCCACTTTGTACGCCAGAAACGGTCCAGCTGTTGTCGCTGTGCGAGAACCGGCGTTGAAGAAATACAAGAGTCTTTATGGGCAAGATACGCGTCCTTTAGAGATGACCAAAGAAGAGTCAATCGATATTGATGAATTGTGGGACCTTGAGTTAGCAACGTGGTTGATTCAGCGAGAGAGAATATCGAGTCGAAATACGGAAGATGGCACATGAAGATCATGCTGTCTGTCTTGCACTTCGGGTTACTTCGAAATTTTGAATCGGTTATCCGAACGTTGTCCGAACGAGGGCACGAGGTGGTGCTGCTTGCGGATGAAGACGACGCTTTTGGTGGTCAATCTTTGGCGAAAGATCTTTCGTTATTACCGGGTGTGAGCCATGAACGGACGCCGTCCTACAGCGGCCAACCTTGGTTTATCCTGGCGCGAAAGATTCGCCAAGGTTTGGATTACCTCAGATTTCTTGATCGCCGTTATGCCCCGTTTACAAAACTTCGCCAGAGGGCGGAGGCACGGGCACCTCGGTTTGTCACTGGATTAATGAGGGTGCCGATGCTTCCGGTCCTTGGCATCCGACAGATTCTAATGTCTGTGTTGACCGTGATAGAGGAAGGTATGCCTCGTCTTGAGGCAATGGATAAATTTCTCGATCTGGCGCGACCGGACGTCATTTTATTTGGCTCTGTTACCCATCCTAGAGCGGCTCAGATTGATCATTTACGAAGTGCCCGGGCGAAAAATATTCCAAGCGGCGTGTGTGTATACAGTTGGGACCACTTATCAAGTAAGGCCAAAGTTCGTGTTGTGCCGGATCGCTTATTTGTTTGGAATGAAACACAGCGTAACGAGGCGGTTAGTTTGCACGGTATTCCGGTGGACCGGGTGGTAGTTACAGGTGCGCAGGTATACGACCAATGGTTTAATCGTTCACCAAGTCGGAGTCGGGAAAAATTTTTGCTCGATATGCGACTTCCACCCGACCGCCCATTCGTTTTGTACGTTTGCTCGGCGATGACACCGGATCCGAACGAGGCTAAATTTGTACGGCGATGGGTTGAATCGATTCGTGATAGTACACATCCGCGTTTACAAAACGTCGGAGTGATTGTCCGGCCGCATCCTGAACGGCGGAGGGAGTGGGAGAATGTTGTTTGGTCTGATCTCGGACCGCTAGTAATCACTGGTTCGAATCCGATTGAGGCATCCGCGAAAGCGGACTATTTCGACGCACTTGCCTATAGTGAAGCCGTCGTTGGGATTGTCACAAGTGCGTTTCTTGAGGCGGCTGTTGTTGGACGGCCCGTATTGACAATCACACCTCCTGAGTTTCAACCCCACCAGGCGGGGATGCTTCACTTTCGCTATCTCGTGGAAATCGAAGGTGGGTTGCTCAAGGTTGGATCTGACCTCAATGAACATGTACGTCACCTTGAGAACACGTTCGACGGTGACGTAGCGCATAGAGCCCAACAACAGAGATTCTTACGAGCCTTCGTTCGCCCGCTGGGGCTTGAATATGCCTCGACGCCTCGTTTTGTCGAAATGATTGAATCGATGGTGGTGTCAGGAGCGACGAGCGCACCGATCAAAGTGGCTTTCTGGAAAAGAGTAATGGCCCGTTCCGTCGTGGCCGTGAACGAGCTTGGTTTACTCGCGTGGGCGATGACAGATGCTCGTGAAGTTGCGGAAGAATCAGTGCGCGCCAAGCGAATTGATGACCACCGCCGTGCACATAAGTTGAAGTGGCGTCGTCATCGCTGGCGCAAGATGTTGGTCCGTTTACAAGGAGTGGTATCGAGAGTGTATTCGATAGCTAGAAAAATCGATCGCAAGCGAAAGTTATATGTACATCGGAGTTATAAATTTACGTTGCGGGTACAGGCAGGTCTGCGGCGTTTTCGTCGGAATGTAGGAACACGATGAAAATTCTGTTCTTGACCCGTCACTACGGTTACCTCAGGAACTATGAAAGCACGATCAGTCGATTTTTGGCTCTTGGACATACGGTGCATATTGCTGCGGACCGAGAAGAAATGCTTGGGGGTCGAGAGATGGTGGAGCGCTGGGCCCACGAACACACGGGGCTTACGATGGGCTGGACGCCTGATCGGGAAGCGGACCACTGGCTGTGGATTGCAACCCGGTTACGCTTGGCTCAAGACTTTCTCAGATACCAAGATCCGAATTACGACAGCGCCCCGCAGCTTCGTCTGCGCGCTGAGGAACGCATACCGACGACGGTACTCGCACTATTGAACTTACTTGGATATCGAACTAAGCCGATCCGCTTGGCAATGGAATTCGTATTGAACCTTCTCGAGCGCGCGGCTCCGTTATCGAAAGCACTTTGTGAGTACTTCTCGGAACAAAAGCCCGATGTTGTCTTAATTACGCCGTTAGTCGAACTGGGTTCGCCTCAACTTGATCACCTGCGCGCAGCCAGAAAGCTAGGTCTTCGGACTGCACTCTGCGTTGGTAGTTGGGATCATTTATCAAGCAAGTCTCGAATCCGTGACTGTCCAGATCGCATCTTTGTTTGGAACGAAACGCAAAAACGAGAGTTGCTTGACTGGCATGGTGTTCCGGTCGATCGGGTGGTCGTGACTGGTGCGCAGTGTTTTGATCAATGGTTTGACCGGGAGCCATCGCAGTCTCGTGAAGCATTCTGCGAGAGTTTGTGTTTCCGATCGGAGCAGCCAATTGTCACATGGGTGTGTTCATCACTGTTTCGTGGTAGTCCACCGGAAGCCGATCTTGTAGAGGAGTGGATACGGCAATTACGAGCAAGCGGAAAAGGGGTTTTGTCTGAAGCCAATATCCTGATTCGGCCGCATCCACAGCGACAGGAAGAATGGCGACGGGTTGAAATTGGCGATTACGATCACGTCGCTATCCGTGGCGGTTATCCGAATGACGAAGGCGCTAAGGATGCCTATTTTGACGCTCTTTATCACAGCGGTGCGGTCGTTGGGCTCAATACCAGTTCACTAATCGAAGCGGGGATAGTCGGTCGACCCGTACTTTCTATTGTCACACCGGCGTATGCGAGCAACCAACAAGGCACAGTTCATTGGTCGTATCTATTAGATGTCGGTGGTGGTCTTGTGCGTGCTGCACAAAATTTGTCCGCACATTGCGCCCAACTTCAAGAGACGTTGTCTGGGCGGACCATTGACAACGAACCATTCATCAAAATGTTCGTACGACCGTACGGGTTGAAAGTGGCGGGCACTCCTCTTCTCGTGGAGGCAGTCGAGGCTCTTGGAAAGAGTGCATCTTCAGGTTCAGTAGGTCCTGGTGTGGTGGCGTCTTTACTGAGACCGCTGCTTTACCCGCTTATTTGGTTACGTGTCTTTAGGGGTGAATGGAGGGTTGCGCGAAAGAAGAGTCGACGTAACGTTAAGCGCTGGGTTCAGCAAACCAAACGGGGCGTTCGTCAATCGCTTAAGCGATTGATCCTGAAACGGGCGAGAAGTGAACAGCCGGTTGTGGTGCTTCCGAAATCAGAACGTATTCGTAATCGGGCGCAGAACCTGTTTGACTCCGTCGAGGAAGTCGAGGACACAAAGGAAGCTCTCACTCGCATGGCACGTAGCGGCAAGCCAATCATTGTCGGACCTTGGTTGAGCGAGACCGGTTTCGAACTGCTCTACTGGATTCCTTTTCTTAATTGGGCAAAACAATACGGAAACTTCAGAGACGATCGACTAATCGCGATCTCCCGAGGTGGGTGTGCCAATTGGTATCGCCATATGACATCTACTTACCACGATGTATTCGATTTCTACACACCTGAGGAGTTCCGAGATCGTAATGAACAACGTATTGTCGAGCAAGGTGGTTTGCAGAAACATGTAGGCGTGGCAGAGTTTGATCAAGAGATTATTGGTCATGTTCAGAATTTGGTTGGCACGCGAGACGTCGAGGTCCTTCATCCCTCCCTCATGTACAAGTTATTTCGGATTTTCTGGCGGCTGCAGGCATCGGTCGGTTTGGTTCAGGGTTTTACAGTTCATCGCAACATAGAAATCTCTGGTTTTGATGATCTTGAACTGGCGCTTCCTTCGCAATACATCGCTGTGAAGTTCTACACTAACAATAGTTTTCCAGACACGCCGTCGAATAGATCATTTATTACGTCTTATCTCAACCAATTAACTCTTCATCACGATGTAGTGTTACTCAGTACAGGGTTTAATTTTGATGATCATTTAGACTTCCAGCCAGAACGGCGAGAACGTTTACACACGGTCGAACACTTAATGAGTCCGCGGAACAATCTCGATATTCAGACTCACGTCATTGCGCGATCGAAAGCTTTTGTAGGAACGTACGGCGGTTTTTCTTACCTTGCTCCCCTCTTGGGAGTTGACGCGGTCGCTTTTTTTTCGGATGGAGCTGGTTTTCGAATCGACCATCTTGAAATTGCGAAGCGTGTATTCACAGATCTCCATAGTGCGTCGTTCCTTGCTCTGGATGTACGGGATCTCGATGTACTTCGGATTGGCTTAGGAATGACTGAAAACGTCGCGTCGGAGGGAGGCTGAATGGTGTGAAAATATTAGTTTGCGCCCGCCACTTCGGTTATCTCCGGAACTTCGAGGCGGCTCTTGTCGTCCTAGCTGAACGTGGGCACCAGCTGCATTTGGCCGCGGACCGGAAGGAGAGTGCTGGAGGGTTAGCAATGGTCCAGCGCTTAGCGGATCGCTATCCTCAAGTGACGGTCGGATGGACTCCGAAACGGGACAAGAGCGACGAGTGGCTTCAATTGGCCACGGCTATTCGACTGTCAGCCGATTACCTTCGTTATCTGCAAAGTGCATATGACCGAACTCCGATGTTACGGCGTCGGGCTAAGGAGCGAACGTCAGCATTAACGGTTTGGCTTGTGGAACAGGCTGGATTTCGCTTTGGTCTAGGGCGACGGACCTTGAATGCGATATTGAAATTTATGGAGCAAGGCGTGCCTTTGCATGGTCCATACACCGAGTTCTTAACTGCTGAGGCTCCGGACGTAGTCATGCTCACACCGATGATTGATCTCGGCTCACCGCAGCTTGACATGATGCGCAGTGCTCGGGCCCTCGGTTTACGTTCGGTTCTGAGTGTGGGCAGTTGGGACCATCTATCAAGTAAAGCACTCATTCGAACATTACCCGACATGGTTACTGTGTGGAACGAGGTGCAGCGCGGTGAGGCGATGTCAATGCATGACGTTCCTGGGAATAGGGTGACGGTAACCGGTGCTCAGTGCTATGACCAGTGGTTTGATCGAAAGCCGAGTCGTTCGAGGGAAGCGTTCTGCGAGGAGATGGGTTTGGCCTATGACCGGCCGTTTGTAGTTTACGTATGTTCCTCTTTGTTTCGTGGAGGTCCACCCGAGGCTGAGTTTACAATTCAGTGGATTCGCGGGATCCGTGAAAGTAGTGACCCGCGTCTTTCAGGCCTCGGCATTCTGGTCAGGCCCCATCCAGGTCGACTTGACGAATGGCGTTCCCATGACTTGTCGTCGTTGGACGTCGCAATGCATGGCAGCAATCCGATTGATGATAAATCACGTGATGATTATTTCGATGCGTTGCACCACAGCGCTGCGGTCGTCGGGTTGAATACTAGTGCCTTTCTAGAAGCCGGCATTGTGGGTAAGCCCGTCTTGGCCGTATTACCGAAGTCGTATTGGAAGAGTCAAGAAGGTACGCTGCATTTTCATTATTTGACGGATGTGGGAGGGGGACTTCTGCGAACCTCTCGTTCAATCAATGAGCATCTTGAACAATTGGCGGCTGCAGTGGGAGGTGAGACTCCGCCTAATCACGCCGGTTTTATAAGAGAGTTTATCCGACCACACGGGTTGGACCAGTCCGGAAGCTCACGCTATGCGGATGCCGTAGAACTTCTCGCGTCGTCGCCACCTCTTCCACCAGCAACCAGTAGCGCGGGTGTCTGGTTATCCAGATCTATTTTGACGGTACGTCTTTTCATTGGCCGGAGGAAGATGCACATTCGGCATTTTCGAAAGGATGCACGGCACGATCTCCAAAAGCTGCGCATTCGGGTTAACCGATTGATTACACGACCTATTAAACGCTGGTTCGATCGGGGCTTCAAAACGCGTTGGCGGCGCATTGTTCCATCCACTCACCGTCGCCGTGCATGGGCCGGTGGTGTTAACCAAGACGAAATTGCTGATGTACAACAAGCCGTTACTGAAATGAGGTGCAGCGGTCGACCGATTTTGGTGGGACCATGGCTCTCTGAAACGGGTTTTGAGTTGTTGTATTGGATACCATTTCTACGTTGGGCCCAGAGGTACGGTCATTTGCGAGCCAATCGGATCGCGGTAATTTCTCGAGGTGGTGCATCGTCGTGGTATGGAGAAATTGCCTCCCATTACGTGGATGTTTTTGACTTGGTGTCTATGGAGACTTTTCGTGGTGCCCAAGATCGGCGACTCGCGTTGCACGACGGGCAAAAACATTACATGGTCACGCCATTTGACAAGGAACTTGCGCAGCGTGCAGCGGCGCATCTTGAACTGCGACGGTACGATTGGCTTCATCCTAGTTTAATGTACAACTTATTTCGAGCTTTTTGGATGCAATTGGCCCCACCGTCTTTGTTGAGGGCCTTCTTGTTGCCACGGGCAATGCAAGTGCCGGCGCTTGAGCCATTACCAGGTCTTCCTGACCGCTATATTGCTGTGAAGTTTTATACGAATGATGCGCTTCCGTCGACCCCCGACAATCAGCGGTTTGTGAGGGAGATCTTGAAGCGGCTTGCAAGACAAGCACATGTTGTTCTTTTGAATACTGGACTGACGTTAGACGACCACGGTGAGTACGAAGGTGGCGAAGTGCGTGTACATACGGTTGAGCATCTTATGACGCCCAGTACCAATCTGGATATTCAGACCCGAATAGTCGCATCAGCTGATGCATTTGTTTCAACTTATGGAGGATTCTCATATGTGGGACCGATATTTGGGGTGAAGACACTTGCGCTTTATTCGAACCCCGCGGCGTTTCGTATTGATCATCTAGAGGTGGCCCAGCGGACATTTCATGATCTTCGGACACCACCATTTGTAACTGTGCGAACGGATGATGTAGGCACGTGGGAAGGCCTTCTTGGGTCTGAAAGGGTGGCAGTTGCATGACGATTGAATTCGGAGGGAGCTCCTGTTTTGTCATTGCTGAAGTTGGTTTGACACATGACGGCAGTGTCGGACTGGCACATGCTTTTATAGATGCTATTGCAGAGACCGGCGCGGATGGCGTCAAATTTCAGACTCATATAGCGGCTGCCGAAAGCACGCCCAGCGAGCCGTTTCGCGTTAATTTCAGCCATCAAGACCGGACACGCTATGACTATTGGCGTCGGATGGAGTTTTCGCAAAAACAATGGCAGGGATTGCGTGAGCACGCAGAAGAAAAGGGTTTAGTTTTTCTCAGTTCACCGTTTTCCATTGAGGCTGTTGAATTATTGGACAGCATTGACATGGAACTGTGGAAAATTCCTTCTGGAGAGGTAGGAAACACATCGATGCTCGATCGTGTTGCAGCTACAGGACGCCCGGTAATCTTGTCTTCAGGAATGAGTCCGCTCTCAGAACTTGATTTGGCTGTTGAGCGAATCCGCGGCACCAACGCGCCTGTCGCAGTGCTGCAATGCACTACCGCGTATCCGTGTCCGCCGGAGAAGATTGGTATCAATCTTCTCGAAGAATTCCGTCAACGCTATCAGTGTCCCGTTGGTCTTTCAGATCATTCCGGTACGATATTCTCCGGCTTGGCGGCTTCCGCCCTTGGTGCGGACATTCTCGAATTACACGTGACGCTGAGTCGTGACATGTTTGGGCCAGATGTCGTGGCATCTGTGACGATCCCCGAGTTACGACAACTGGTTGGTGGTATTCGCTTTGTGGAGCGGATGCGCGCAAACCCAGTTGATAAAGATCTTGTGGCGGACGACCTAACGTCATTGCGCAATTTGTTTACGAAGAGTGTAGTGGTGCGAACTGCACTCGATGCAGGAACTGTACTTGGCGACGAGCATCTTCTTGGAAAGAAACCAGGTACTGGTATTCCGGCAACTCGATTAAAGGAATTCATCGGTCGGCGGTTACGGCGTTCTATTGAGGCTGACACGCTGTTAGCTGAGTCCGACCTCGAGAAAGTGCCAAAGCCATGAAACGTAAAGTTTGTGTGCTAGTGACGGCTAGACCTAGCTATTCACGAATCAAATCAGCATTGAAATCTATTGCTGATCATCCAGATTTAGAGCTGCAACTCGTGGTAGCTGCGTCCGCATTGTTAGATCGGTACGGCGCAGCAGTTCGAAGTATAGAGCACGACGGGTTTGCGATCGCCGCTCGTGTTTACATGGTAGTTGAAGGTGAAAATCTCGTGACGTCAGCTAAGTCTACAGGCCTCGGATTGGTTGAATTGGCTACGGTTCTTGATAACCTGAAGCCGGACGTCGTTGTCACAATTGCAGATCGTTACGAAACACTTGCTACGGCGGTTGCCGCTTCCTATATGAACATTCCGGTCGCTCATGTTCAAGGTGGTGAAGTTACAGGTTCCATAGATGAGAAAGTCCGCCACGCTGTAACAAAATTATCGAATTTGCATTTTGTCGCCACAGAAGCCGCCGGTAGCCGGGTTGTTCGTTTGGGCGAGGATCCTGGTACCGTGTTTGTGACAGGCTGTCCGTCTATTGATTTAGCGGCTACCGTTTTGGCTCAGCCGTCTCTGGATTTTGACCCGATGGACAAATACGGTGGCGTTGGTGCGCCGGTGGATCTTTCGAGCGGCTATTTGGTCGTGATGCAACACCCGGTTACGACGGAGTATGACGAGGCCCGCAGGCAAATCACAGAAACACTAGAAGCTGTGCACGCCCAAGAAATGCCGACACTGTTGTTTTGGCCAAATGTCGATGCCGGGTCAGATGGAACCTCGAAAGGAGTTCGGTTATTTCGGGAGCGGGAGAAACCAACGGGGTTTCATTTTTTCCGCAACATGCTGCCGGAAGATTTCTTGCGACTTCTGTGTAACTGCTCATGCATCGTCGGAAATTCCAGTGTCGCTATCCGTGAGTGCGCTTATCTTGGCGTTCCTGCCGTGAACATCGGGACACGTCAGTCAGGCCGCGATCGAGGGCGGAACGTTGCGGATGTGTCATATGACCGTGATGAGATAGCTGCGGCGATTCGTGCTCACAATCGCGCAGGTCGTCCAGCGTCGGATCCGATTTATGGTGACGGTCAAGCTGGACCACGAATTGCTACACAGTTGGCCGAAAGTGAACTTACTATCGAAAAACGTCTGAGTTACTGATGGTAGAACAGCATGAATACCGACGCGAAACTTCACAATAATGAGTTGACGGCACGTCGTGATCGAATTCAGTCGATTGACTTTGACTATTTGAGCAATCCACAACGTACCGTGAGCGAGTGCAACCTTTGCGGCAGTGATTCTTTTCTGGTGTTGAGCCATTGTGACCGCTATGGTTTTCCGGTTCGCGCCCACGGATGTCGACGTTGCGGTTTGGTGTTTCTTAATCCGGTGATGACCGTGGAGGCTTACGGTGCCTTCTATAAATCAGTATATCGACCTTTAGTGAGTGCATATCATGGGCGTCTTATCGATGCGCATTCGATTCAGGGTGAACAGCGCCAGTATGCTGCAGAGCGAGCTACGTTACTCGAACCTTATTTACCCGATGGAGCCGAAAGAAACCTATTGGATATCGGAGGTTCGACGGGAGTTGTTGCCCACGCCTTCTCGAAACGGTTTGATGCCGTCAGCACAGTCGTCGACCCAGCGCCTCTTGAGATTGAAGAAGCACGGCGATTGGGTCTGGAAACAGTGACTGGCTTCATAGAAAAGGTGAACCTTGGTGACCGCCAATTTCAAATCGTTCTAATGTGTCAGGCAATTGATCATTTGCTCGACATCAAGGGAGCTCTTGAAGCGATTAGGCGACTTATCGCTGCCGACGGACTGTTTTTCGTTGATATTGTTGATTTTCGTGCTGCTTATCTGAGAAATTGGTCCATTGAGCAGGCTGTTAAGGTTGACCATCCGTTCTATCTGACTGAGTTCACGATGTCGGCCTTTTTGACGCGAGCTGGCTTTGATATCGCCCGGGTTGAATATTCAGAAGACCGTTTACACGTGGGTTACGTATGCCGACCAGCTACGCCAGAGCCCGTCAACCTTCCGCGTCCTGAAGACGTGTCAGAGTTATGGCGCGAACTTCGATACATTCAGAACGCTCCGCGTCCCTAAGCAGGTATGCCTGGACAAATTCTCGGTCTGATTCCGGCTCGAGGCGGGTCCAAGGGAGTTCCCGGTAAGAATACTCGTCACTTGGGTGGCCGACCGCTGATTGAATACACGATCGAAGTGGCGCGCTTGTCAAACGTGGTTGACCGGCTTGTTGTATCAACCGATTCAGACGAAATTGCTGATGTGGCACGATTTCTTGGCGCGGATGTTCCATTTATGCGCCCTTCAGAATTAGCTGATGATCGCGCAGCGATGCTGCCGGTGGTTCAGCATGCGGTGTCTTCGCTAAGGCGCTCTGGCTGGCGGGCAGACATTGTTTTAGTGTTACAGCCGACCTCACCTCTACGCCAACCGCAGCATCTCGTTGAAGCAGTGACGATTCTTAGTACGACCGAGGCGGATGCAGTAGTCAGCGTGGTTGAAGTTCCTCGCCATATGTCTCCTGATTACGTCATGCGAATCGAAGAGGGTCGTTTGTTGTCGTTTCTCTCTGAGGGAGCCGGCATTACGAGGCGCCAAGATGCAAGGCCTGCCTTCATACGTGACGGCACTGTCTACGCTTGTCGAGAAAGGACGCTTTTCGAACAGAACTCACTCTATGGTCGTGATTGTCGGCCATTGCTGATACCGGCTGCCGATTCGATCACAATTGATACCCTTGAGGATTGGCAATCGGCTGAGCAACGGCTTGCTGAACGGGCAAGTTCGAGAGCGGATCTGGAATGAGGGACCACCCGAGCGGTTTTGGTTTAAATTTCCAATCCAATGTTTCACCGTGGATTCCCCGCTCCTTGAAGGTAAGTGCGAGTCGAATACTCGGTTTTAGGACCAGGGTAGAGACCGAGTACCAACTAACGAGAATCGCTCGTAGTAATAGGACGATCATTGCTGGACCTTGGCTCGGAGAGGTCGGCTTTGAATTGCTGTACTGGATACCGTTTCTAACCTGGGTGGCATCGCGGTTTGAGATCGATCGCCGGAGAATTGTTGCAGTGTCGAGAGGCGGGCCTGAACTCTGGTACCGGAGAATTGCAGGCTCTTACTACGATGTCTTCGACTATCTTGACCCAGAGGAATTTCGGCGTGCTAATGAAAAACGTCGTATGGAAATTGGCGAACAGAAGCAGGTGCAGCGTAGTGAGCTCGACGAAGACGTGATCGACAAAGTTGTTGCAGTGGTCGGTCAATCGAACACTGCTGTATTGCATCCTTCATTAATGTATCAATTGTATCGACGGTTCTGGTGGGGACATGCGTCGACTGACTCCGTCCGTGCTTGCGCTCGGTTTGAACCGTTTCAGCAATCTGCACCAGATGCAGCGTTGGCTGATTTGCCGGCCGAGTTCGTTGCTGCGAAGTTTTATTTCAATGACTGTTTTCCGTCAACGGAAGCCAATCGAGATTTTCTCCGTCAAGCAGTGGAATCGGTGACAAATTCGATTCCAGTCGTCTCATTAGCTACTGGATTGACGTTGGATGAGCATAATTCCTATGACATTCCTTCATTGCGCGACATAAGTGGTCTTGTCGAGGCACGCAGTAATCTCGAGTTACAAAGTTCTATCGTTGCACGAGCCAAGGCGTTCGTTGGGACGTACGGCGGTTTCTCTTATTTACCGCCATTTCTCGGCGTGCCGTCGATAGGGTTACATTCAGTTCCGAAGGGATTTGCACGAACACACTACGATCTTGCACTTGCTGCGTTCGACGAATGGGGTAACCAGTTACTTCGTAATATCGACGTGGCGGCGCCGGACGCGCTGGACCAACTAGCGGCTGGGGTCGGTGCGTGACAGCTAGGAATCCACAACCAGGGCACCTGACGGGGCTATCGCTTCTGTCGAGAAAAATGCGCTCGGCGGTTTACCTCGTAACCTATCGTGGTGGACGTGCGCGGAAGAGGCTCGCTAATTTGCTCCAGAAGTCGATGCGGCACTACGGAATAGGGTTAAAGCGAACGAGACGTATATCTGTGGAGAAAATTAAGAATGGTATTCGCCGCATTTTCAATCTTAGCCGTTTGGGGTTTAGACGAGTCGGCCGGGTACATAAACCGTTTGTTCGTATTTGGAAGCGAAGCCGGAAGGCGCGCGAGGGTCGGGTCGAAAGACGTTTTGAGCGGCACGCTGAACGTCAAGCGCTCGCCGTGGTACGCAGTAGGAAACCGCTGGTGGTCGGACCATGGTTCTCCGAGGTCGGTTTTGAAGTGTTGTATTGGGTGCCTTTCCTTAATTGGCTCAAGGCCGAGACCCATTTCGATCCGGACCACACGGTTATCGTGTCACGGGGAGGTGTTGGAGCATGGTATGGAAATCTCGCGTCACATTATATTGACATCTTTGATTTATTTGATCCGGCGACCTTCGCTCGACGAAACCATGAGCGGCGTCAAGGGGGGAACGGTAGTCACAAGCAATTAGAGATATCGTCTTTAGATCGGGAGATTGTGGGAGAAGTCACATCACGACTCGGCTTTGTCAATCCAGAGATCTGTCACCCTTCGCTCATGTATCGACTGTTACGAAATTTTTGGTTGGGCCACCGTTCCTTGAACCATGTGGAGTCCTACACGCGCCACCGGAAGATAACAATCGATTCGAAGTTTGATTTGACGGAACTTCCAACCGAATATGTCGCCGTCAAGTTGTACACTGCCGCATCATTGCCTGACAATAACGAGAGTCGTCGGCTTCTGCGTGCTTTGATTGGCCGGATCTCTTCAGTTGTTCCGGTTGTAACGCTTGATACGGGACTTAATCTTGATGACCATGAGGACTATCGTTTCGACGGCCAGCCTGGTGTGGTGAATCTGAGTCGGTGGATGACTCCTCAAAACAATCTGGGTCTACAGACAGAGGTAATCAGCCGTGCGAAACTTTTCGTAGGAACCTGTGGAAGCTTGACATGGCTTGCGCCACTTCTTGGTGTCAGTACGGTGGCAGTTATGAGTGATCCACGATTTCTTCATCCACACCTGTACCTCGCTCGGAAAGTCTATCTGGAGTCTCAAGCTGGACAGTTCGCGACCATTGACCTTCGAAGCCTTGAGGGTCTCGGATTGGATCCTCTTGTTGCCGATAGAGTATTCGGTGGCGGGGAAGCGATTAGAACTTCTACTAGTTAGGGGATCAAGTTGGCAATTCAGAACGTGCTTGTTACCGGCGGGGCGGGTTATATCGGTTCTCATCTCGTCGATGCACTGATTTCTCGTGATTACTCGGTCACCGTGCTGGACAATCTTGAGCCACAAGTCCATCGTTCAGGGAATTGGCCGAGTTATACGAATGTAGATGCGACCTACATCCATGGCGATGTAAGAGACCGGGCGGCACTGGCTTCATGTGTATTGGCTGCAGATGCAGTGGTGCACTTTGCCGCGGCAGTAAGTGTCGGCCAGAGCATGTATGAGCTTGATCGGTATGTCGGAGTTAATACTGGTGCGACAGGAAGTCTTCTCGACATCTTGGTGAACGAAAAACATCATGTCCGGAAATTGATTGTCGCGTCGTCGGTTGGGGTCTATGGCGAGGGTGCATATAAATGTGGGTCGTGCGGACCGCAGTTTCCACCTCTACGGGATGCTGCGCAACTTGCGCAAGGAGACTGGGAACCCAAGTGTCCGAAATGTGATGCAGCATTGGTCGGACAGGCGACAAGTGAAGAGAAGCCACTCTACAGGGACAATATCTATGCCATGACTAAGTACCACCAAGAAGAAATGGCACTGCTGATCGGGAGGACTTATGGCATACCGACCGTCACGCCAAGGTTCTTTAATGTATTTGGTCCACGTCAGAGTCTGAGTAATCCGTATGCTGGAGTAGCTGCAATTTTTCTTGGTCGGCTATTGAACGACCGCGCACCGGTTGTTTTTGAGGATGGGGGACAGTTGCGCGATTTCGTTTCGATTCATGACGTAATAGCTTGTCTTACATGCATACTTGAACAAGACGGTGCTGATTTCATGCCGGTCAATGTAGGATCTGGTACACGGATTACGATTCTTGAAATTGCTCGTACCTTAGCGCGACTGACGGGTAAGTCAATTGAACCAGAGGTTACAAGAACCGGGCGAACCTTTGACATTCGACATTGCTTTGCGGATATCACACGAGTGTCTGAATCTCTAAATTGGAGTCCGAGAACAAGTTTTGAAGAAGGTATGTCTGAACTCATTGAATGGGCTCAACGTTCTGACGAGCGGCCCGTCGATCTATTTGAGCATGCATTAGCCGAGCTCGACACTCGTGGCTTGTTGGCTACACCAAAATCGTGATTCTTTCGTTCGAACAACTTCCCGAGCATGCTGGTACAGTCGCGATGGTCGATGGTGCATTCGACCCTCTGCATGCAGGACACATAACGTATTTTTCGGCCGCCGCCGCGCTAGAAGTTCCGCTACTATGCAATGTGGCGTCGGATGCTTATGTCGCAACCAAACACCATCCTGTTCTTTCTGAGCAACATCGTGCCGAGGTCATTGATGCTATCCGATATATTTCATTTACACATATAAACCACTACGACACAGAGACGGTACTTGAGCAGCTTCGGCCTAGCCACTACGTTAAAGGGATTGATTGGCGGGGACGATTACCGGCCCGGCAGGTTGAAATCTGCGGGCGATTTGACATCGAACTGGTCTACCTCGACACGGTGCAAGATTCGTCCAGTCGTATTCTCCAGAGATTTATTGAGCAAACACATAGGACGCCGTTATGACTATTTCAGATTTCGAAGAAGCGGTCTTCCTCCAGAAGCCCACATCTTCCGAGCATTATGATCGAGAGTATTTCACCGGAGATTGGCGGGCTGAGGGCAACAATTACTCGCTTGAGACCCGGCGTGAAATTGAAGCGAAAAACCCGGAATTAATTAAAGAGATATTCCAGCCAAAGCGAGTCTTGGACCTGGGTTGTGGTCCGGGAGCATTAATGCATTTTCTGGCGGAACTTGGTGTGGAAGTGGAAGGAATCGACTTTGCCGAAAGTAGTCGTGAACTGGCAACCCCGGAGGTGCGCGATCGCATTACTATCGGGAATACGTACGACGAACTAAAACCGAAACATGCCTATGATCTGGTGATTTGTCGTGAAGTCTTAGAACACCTGACGGTGCTTCAAGTGAAGGCAACAGTGTCGAATATGGTGCGGATGTCCTCGCGGTTTATTTATTGCACTACTCGTTTTCATCCGGCTCCCGAGAGTCTTGTTGATTACACGACACAATTCGACGTTGACCCCACTCATATAACACTCCTTAATAAGGATTTCCTCCGCGTGATGTTCGTGCTGGAAGGCTGTCGTTCCAGACCCGATCTTGAAACGAAGATGGATTGGTTGGATAAGCAGCGTGTTCTAGTAATGGAAAAAGTCGGGCATGACTGAGTTCGGCTACAATGGGGCCCACAACAGAGGCTCATTTTAGGTTCGCTGACTGGTCTTATGTTCGATTGTATCGCTGGATATCACCTCAACCCATGGACTTGCGGGATCGCAAAGTTTAATTCGATTCTGGGCGAACGGGTCCGCGTCCCGATTGTGAGCGTGCTTAGCCTCGAGCACCTTCGCTACAGTAGTCCCCTGCTTTCAGTGAAGCTTTCCGAGTTTTCTGACCCGGACGTTCGTGTTCTTGATTCGTGGGTCCGCCAGCACGCCGGCGATTTTGAATTGTTTTTCCACGGATTTGACGGCACAGAGACGGAGCGACGGCTTCTCAAGGCGGCTTCTCGTGTTTATTGTGCTAATCGAGAGCTTTTTGTGGCTCTAGTAGATGAGCGACCGGATGTTGAGGAACTGTGGTGTCCTGGGATGATTCTCGACGCACACCCGTTTGCACCTGCGGAATTATCTGTTTTTACATTCGGGATGGCACACAAGATTCGGGTGCCGCTCTATCGTCGGCTTCGAGAACTGCTTGATGCGACCGGGCAGAGCTATTCGATTTATGTCTCAACGGCACTGCATGAAAACACCAGTTTTGACGGCTCGTTTGTGGTGACGTTTGAGGAGTTACAGGCCATCTTTGAAGATCGCGTCTACTTTCTTGGCTATCTGTCAGATACAGCGGTGTATAACCATCTACTGAACGCATCCCTGCTCGCGGCGTTCTTTGAACACGGATTGCGTGCGAACAATACGACGGTAAATGCGGCGATGGAGTGTGGTTGCTCGGTTTTGACGAACCTCGACGAACATTCGCCAACCGCGATGGTGCACATGCAGAATGTTCTCGATATCGCCAAGTGTACTCGGTTGCCGGAGCCTGAAGAATTGAAGACAATTGGCAATGCCGCAGCGGAGACGGTCCGCAGTCAATACGGTTGGGAGAAGTTAGTCGATCGTCTTGTATCGGCGCACCAGACGGTTCAAGTTGGGAGTTCCGAACAGTGATGTGGATGCGTCCATTTAAAACGATTGACTTATGCCGAGAGGGGGACTAGTTGTCACGCACGTTGACCATTGGGTCGCGGAAGATCTCTGATGAGAGTCCGTGCTATGTCATCGCTGAAGTGGGGCATAACCATCAGGGCGACCTTGAGACCTGTCGGCAGATGTTTCAGACGGCTGCGACTTGTGGCGCTTCAGCAGTCAAACTGCAGAAACGAGACAATCACTCTTTGTACTCCCAAGCGATGTTTGAGAAGCCGTACGATAACGAGAACAGCTTCGGTGCTACTTATGGTGAACACAGGGAAGCGTTGGAATTCGGCCGAGACGAGTACAAAAATCTGAAAACATTTACGAGTGAGCTTGGAGTTGATTTTTTTGCTACGGCGTTTGATTTTTCTAGTGCCGACTTTTTAGCCGAACTCGATGTGCCCGCTTTCAAGATTGCGTCGGGAGACTTACGAAATATTCCATTAATGCGCCATGTCGCTGCGGTTGGAAAACCGATACTAATAAGCACCGGTGGTGCTTCGATGGACGATGTTGAGCGTGCCTACGATGCAATCATGCCGATTAATAGCCAACTCTGCATTATGCAGTGCACGGCAGGATATCCGGCAGAGTTTAGGGAGCTTGATCTCTTGGTAATTACAACTTATCGAGACCGCTTTCCTGATGCGGTCATCGGGTATTCAGGTCATGACAACGGTATCGCAATGCCGACGGTCGCCTATGTACTCGGTGCTCGAGTGGTGGAAAAGCATTTCACGTTAAACCGGGCGATGAAGGGCACCGACCATGCTTTCTCACTCGAACCCGTCGGCATGCGAAAGATGGTCCGGGACTTAGGGCGTGCTCACCTAGCGCTTGGTGACGGAGAGAAGAAGGTGTACGCGAGTGAGACCTCCGCAATTCTAAAGATGGGAAAAAAGCTCGTAGCTGCGCGAGATCTTCCGGCCGGGCACGTGCTTTCTGCTGAAGATATTGCTATCAAGTCTCCTGGTGATGGTTTGCCGCCTTATGAACTTGATCGCATATTGGGACTGACAACCATTGAGGCTGTTGCGGTCGACGAAAGTTTCACTTTGGAGAATCTAAGTGACCCAGCACCTGGTCGAAGCGGTATTCAGGCTTGACGATGATGTAGCGGTCGTCACTGGTGCACTTGGACGGCTCGGCCCGGTGTGGATTGAGGCGCTCATTCATGCTGGCGCTAAAGTTGCCGCGCTAGATCTTCCGACCAGTGGACCATCAGCGGAATTCGAAGCGCTGGTAGCTCGTTTTGATTCTACAGACCTTTGCCAGGTCGACTGCGATATCACCGACCGTTCGACGGTTGAGACGGCGTTAAAGAAGGTAACGAACCAGTTAGGTTGTCCGACCGTTCTTGTAAACAACGCCGGCCTTGACCAACCTCCTGACAAGCCGGCTTCAAGACATCGTGTTTCAGAGTTACCGGTTGAACTGTTCAGCCAGATGGTGGCTGTGAATTTGACCGGAACCTTTCTGGCGACCCAGGTTATTGGTGGTGAAATGGCGAGTCGTGGAAGAGGATCGGTAGTGAATATCGGTTCGCTTTATGCGAGTGTGTCTCCGGACCAGCGCTTCTATGACCATTTAAAGGGAGAACCACCGTTTCTTAAGACGCCAGCGTATGGAGCTTCAAAAGCCGCCGTGGTGAATCTGACAAAGTACTTTGCAACACTTTGGGGACCACAGGGGGTCCGAGTGAACACGCTGTCGCCTGGTGGTGTCAAGGCGAGCCAAGATGAAAGTTTTCTCGCGAAATATGCTCAGCGTGTTCCATTGGGACGGATGGCAGAATCGGGTGATCTTGGTGGGCCGCTAGTGTTCTTGGCGTCCCCAGCTTCCGCGTATGTGACTGGTATCAATCTCCGCGTAGATGGCGGATTTACTGCATGGTAGAACATGACTGATCTGACTACACCACAAGTTGTTCCGAATTGGATACAGGGCAAAGACCGTCTGGCGGTTTCGGGGCGAACCTTGGACAAGTATGCCCCTGCTACCGGACGACTGTTGTGTCGTGTTGCCCGCTCTGACCAAAATGACATAAATGATTCGGTCGCGACTGCGAAATCAGTGCAGTGCGCTTGGGCCGAGGAGACGGTTGCTCGTCGAGGCGAAGTGCTCCGGGCAACCGCAATACTAATGATGCAGCGCCGGGATGAGATTGCGGCTCTTGTATCGAGTGAAACAGGGAAATCGCGAAAAGATGCTCTTGGAGAGACTGGCGCGGCGATTGAAATGGGATTTTTTGTGGCGGGTGAAGGGCGTCGCTTTTACGGTAAGACGACGACCAGTGGAGTGCCGGGTCGGTCGGCAATGATTGTGCGTCAGCCGCTTGGGGTGGCAGGTCTTATTATTGCGGCTAATACTCCGATCGCCAATGTAGCTTGGAAGGTATTTCCTGCGCTGCTATGTGGGAACGCGGCAATCCTGAAGGCTTCTGAGGACACCCCTCTATCGGCGTGGGCCTTTGCTCGTTTACTAGAGGAGGCCGGTGCGCCCTCAGGGGTTTTGCAGGTGGTGCATGGGTACGGTCCAGAAGCGGGTGGCCCTTTGGTCGAGCATTCTGACGTTGACCTTGTTAGCTTTACAGGGTCCTGTAGTGTGGGACGCTGGATAGCCGAAACGGCCGGCCGGCGCCTTGCAAAGGTTTGCCTTGAGCTTGGTGGTAAGAATCCGCTCGTCGTGTGCGAAGATGCTGATTTGGAACGTGCGGTCTCCATGGCGATTGGTTCGGCCTTCAGCAATGCGGGACAGCGCTGCGCTTCAGGTAGTCGGTTGATAGTGTTTGATCAAGTTTACGAGCGATTCAAGGCAATGCTAGTTAAGGCGACGCAGGATTTACGGATTGGCCCCAACGACGACGACGACTTTGGACCGGTAATTAATCAGAGTCAGCTTGATCAGATGGTTGAAGCGATTGAACGGGCTAAAGCAGATGGTGCCACTGTTGTGATCGGTGGCGTGCGTCTCGATGACGAAGTTCACCAGGGTGGCTACTATATGGCACCGACCATTATTGAAGATGCCGCTTCCACGGCAGCCATCTCCACCACAGAGCTTTTCGGTCCCATTACCTGTCTATACCGTGTGGGTGACTTTGACGAAGCAGTGGCCTTGGCCAACGAATCTCCTTTCGGGCTTACCGCATCAATACACACCGCTAATATTGATCGGGCCATGACATTTATTGGACGTGTACAAAGTGGAGTAGCAGTTGTCAACGGTGCTACCTATGGGAGTGAGCCACATATGCCATTCGGTGGTTTGAAGCAGTCTGGGAATGGCACTAGAGAAGCCGGGACAGAGGCTATTGACGTTTATTCCGAGTTAAAGACGGTTTATATTCACCACGATGAGACGCAGGTATGATCGAGTCTCAACCGTCTTCGAGTGATCCATCGATCGTCGCATTAATTCCCGCCCGTTCAGGATCAAAACGTGTGCCCGGCAAGAACATTCGACGTCTGGGCCACCATCCGCTGATTGCGTATACCATCGCCTCGGCATTAGATAGCGGTGTATTTCGTGATGTCATCGTGTCCACGGATTCTGAACAAATCGCTGAGGTGGCTCGCCATTACGGGGCTGAAGTCCCTTTTCTTAGACCGCAAGAGTTGTCGGGCGATAAATCACCTGACATTGAATGGATTGAAGACTTGCTTGGGAAGTTGCGTTCCGATGGTCGCGACTACGATTGTTTCAGTCTCTTGCGTCCAACGAGTCCCATGAGAACGGCGATCACGATTCAGCGAGCGTGGGTTGCTTTTCTGAATGAGACCGGAGTTGATTCCCTGCGAGCGGTCGAAACCGTTCGGCAACACCCTGGAAAGATGTGGGTGGTTCGTGGTCGAAGAATGTCTCCATTACTTCCGTACGGACCAGCTGAACAACCGTGGCACAGTAGTCAGTATCAATCGTTACCGGTTATCCATGTACAAAATGCTAGTTTGGAGATAGCCTGGACGCGAGTTGTGTTTGAAGGACGGACGATTGCTGGTGAGGTAGTGATGCCGTTTTTGACGGAAGGCAATGAAGGGTTCGACATTAATGACGCAGAAGATTGGATGCTCGCTGAGCAACTGGTGATGCAAGAAAACGTTCCGTTGCCACAGGTGTCAGTTGATCGATTTGAACCGAAATGAGTGGATGAGTTATGAGTGATTTTCAGTATGTACCTTTGGATGAAATTAGACGGGCAATGGCTGCGGCGAAAGACGATCCCAACGAACGCGTGGAAGTTCTTGCTGCGCTGGCCCGTATTAATGTTCTGTATATGATCGCGCGAGCCGGGTCGGGTCACCCAGGAACGACATTTAGTAGTCTCGATCTCGTCGCTTGGTTACAGCTCAATGAATTGCGTGTCGGTGAAGACCCACGAAATCCTCAGGATGTGTATTTTTCGTCGAAAGGTCATGATGTTCCAGCCTTTTATGCGTTAATGATCGCTCTTGAGCGGTTGCCGTTCGAATCTCTTCATACTCTTCGTCGCTTAGGTGGTCTTCCTGGTCATCCTGATGTTGGCACGGCTACTGTTGCCATGAATACTGGTTCTCTCGGAATGGGTATTTCGAAGGCCAAAGGAATTGCTATTGCGAATCGACGACTCGGAATAGACGGGCGAGTGTATGTGTTAACTGGAGACGGCGAATTACAGGAAGGTCAGATTTGGGAGTCGTTACAGCAAGCAGCCAACATGCATTTACATGAGGTAACGGCGATAGTCGACTACAACAAGATACAGTCAGACACTTGGGTGCGTGAGGTTAGCGACCTGGGTGATCTTGAGCGAAAGTTTGAAGCATTTGGTTGGGATGTTCAACGATGCGACGGTCATGAACCGGTCCAAATCGGTGCGGCACTTTCTGCCGCCCGGGCGGCAGGTGACCAGCCCAGCGTAATTTTGGCTGACACCATTAAGGGCAAAGGCGTGTCTTTCATGGAAGGACCAGCCATGCCACCCGAAGACCAGATGTATCATTTTCACAGTGGTGCCCCCGACGTTGAACAATATGTTCGGGCGCATACTGAGCTTCTAGCGACGGCTAATAAAAAGCTTGAGAAACTTGGCGTCGAGCCGTTGAGAGTTGAAGGCGTTCCTCGGCCGCCGACCCGTCCACGGTCAGGCACTCAGCGTTTTATTCCAGTTTATGCAGAATCGCTAGTGAAGCAAGCCGCACAGCGACAAGACGTGATTGCTCTGGACGCTGACCTTGTCCTCGACTGTGGATTGATTCCATTTCGCGACCGTTTTCCAGAACGTTTCATTGAGTGTGGAATTGCTGAGCAGGATATGGTGTCAGTGGCAAGTGGTATCGCCCTACGGGGTCTACTTCCGGTTGCTCATTCATTTAGTTGTTTTCTGTCGGCTCGGCCCAACGAACAGATCTACAACAATGCTACGGAACACCGGAAGGTCGTCTATGTGGGGTCGTTGGCAGGTTTGCTGCCTGGCGGGCCAGGCCACTCGCACCAATGTGTTCGTGACATCTCTAGTCTTGGTGCTATTCCTCATTTGGTCATGATTGAACCTTCGTGTGAAGAGGAAGTGGCCCTAGCTGTTGACTTTTGTCTGAATAGTAGCGATGAGAGTTGCTACTTACGTCTCGTGTCCATCCTGGTCCAGGTTCCGTACGAACTCCCGTCTGGGTACCAATTGATTGAAGGGCGAGGAGTTGCTCTGCGCGACGGTACTGACGGCGTCGTATTTGGGTATGGACCGATCATGCTGGCGCAAGCGGTCCGAGCATCAGAAGAGCTCGAGAGAAACTACGGCGTTTCGTTGAAGGTTGTTAATTTGCCGTGGCTTAATCGAGTAGATGATGATTGGTTGCGCGAAACCATCTCGGGTTGTCAGGCTGTTTTTACTCTCGATAATCACTACATCGCTGGTGGCCAAGGGGCGATGCTGGGCGCTAGACTCGCGGAACTAAACATTGACCGGTCTTTAGTTTTTCGTCGTTTCGGTTTAACTCAAGTTCCTGAATCTGGCGGCAACGTCGAGGTGTTGGCTGCGCACGGTCTAGACGGAGTGAGTCTGGCTGAAGCCATGCAACAGACGCTGTACAAGATGACCGCATGAAGACCGTTTTACTTTGGGATATCGACGGAACACTCTTAACAACGGGTCGTGCCGGCATCTTTGCTTGGGAGAAGGCCGCTGGCGAAGTCGCCGGGTATCCGGTGAATTTACAAGATCTCAAGACGGGAGGGTTGACCGATTTTGCGGTAGGAAAGGCCATCCTTGACTATCTAGAGTTGCCTGCTTCTAGTGACGTGCTGCCGAGAATGGTAAATAGTTATGAGGCACACCTCCCCGGAGTGCTTCCGCTTCGTGAGGGTCGAGTTCTTGGCGGTGTGTTGGAAGTTCTACAGTACTGTCGGACACGGCGGCCGGATGTCGATTCGTATCTATTGACGGGAAATACTGCTGCTGGTGCTCATGCCAAACTGACCTATTACGGCATTGCCGATTATTTCTTGGGTGGGGCGTTTGCGCGAGAAACCGAGACTAGGGTTGATATCGCGCAGCGAGCTCTAGAGGAGGTTCCCGATCAAGACGTCAGTATGCTTGACCGTCTGTTTGTGATCGGCGATACACCCCACGATGTGACTTGTGGGAAGGCAATCGGCGCGAAGACTGTTGCTGTTGCCACGGGAGAATTCACGGAGCATGAACTTCGTGAGTATGACCCTTGGCGGATAATTGATTCGGTTCCAGACCCTGAGTCTTTCTTGGCAATGCTGGAGGGGACTGATTGAGTCTCGGCTGACGATGAAGCATGTTATTCGACGGTTTCCTCGGCTTTGGCGTCAGAGCCGGCTATTGCGACGTTGGTACCACGCGCGCAGGGATGCATATCCCGAATGGGAAGAAATCCTTAGCCGTGGTAGGGATGTTTGGGAGGCCGCGCAGACCCAAAGTAGCAGTGGCAAGCGCGTGTTGCTTGCGACTGCGATCGGTTCGTACGCTCATGCGGTTTCGTTGGAGAGTGCCTTGGCCGCCGCTCTTCGATTGCGGGGAGCGGAACCTCATGTATTGCTGTGCGATAGTGCGTTGTCGGCGTGTGCTGAGTGTGATGTTTCGCTGTATCCCAGTGTTGATCGGTTTGTAGAGCGGGGCCCGGCCGGTGACCTTTGTAACAATTGTTTCAAGCCGGCACTTCGTGTCTATGCAACTCTAGGTGTTCGTGTCCACCGGATGAGTGCCTTGGTGACGGACGACCAACGACACTTGTCTACGGATATTGGGCGATCGCTTCCTTATGAGAAGATTGCAACCTACCGTCACGAAGGACTCAATGTTGGAGAGCATGCTTACGCTGGAGCTCTGCGGTTTTTCGCAACCGGTTCGCTCGATCAAGAACCCCAGTCTGAAGCAGTCCTACGTCGATACTTGAACGCTGCTCTAGTCACGATGTTTGCTACGCGGCGGCTAGTTCGAGACCATCAATTTGCTTGCGGGGTTTTTACCCATGGTATTTATGTTCCGTGGGGGATCATGGGTGAAGTCTGTCGTAAAGAAGGCGTTCGTGTGGCGAACTGGAACGTGGCCTATCGCAAGCGCCGTTTTATTTTTAGTCATGGCGACACCTATCACCACACCTTAATGTCAGAACCGAAATCTGAGTGGGAACGTTTAGAGTTGACAGAGACGAAAGAGCGAACCTTGCTCGATTATTTGGCAAGTCGACGCGAAGGTTTGTTTGATTGGATCGTGTTTCACCGTCCCACCATCAGGGCACCCTCGCCTAAATTGCAAGAGACCGTTGGAATCGATCCGGATCGTCCCGTGATTGGACTTCTCACGAATGTAACCTGGGATGCACAGTTGCATTATCCAGCGAACGCGTTTCCGGATATGTTGGACTGGTTGACGCGAACCTGCGAATATTTCGCCAAGCGTCCCGAACTTCAATTGCTAATTCGTGTGCACCCGGCCGAGATTAGTGGGTTTCCGCGTTCGCGCCAACCGGTGCTGCCGGAGTTGTTGCGCCGGCTCCCGCAGTTATCGTCCAACATAATAATTGTTCCTGCCGAGAGTGAATTGAGCACTTACGGGTTAATGTCACTATGCAACGCCGCTATTATTTACGGAACCAAGATGGGTGTTGAGTTGACGAGCGTCGGGTTACCAGTTGTCGTTGCCGGGGAAGCGTGGGTGCGGAATAAAGGTGTGACTCACGATGCCAGCACAGCGGACGAGTACTTCGATATTCTTGATCGTCTTCCGTTTGAGAATGCGTTGGAAGGTGACCGATTACAACGTGCCAAACGGTATGCCTATCACTTCTTTTTTCGTCGTATGGTCCCGCTGGGGTTTGTCACGCCACGGGCTGGTTATCCAATATTTGTACTGTCGCTAAAGCAACTTGAAGACTTACTGCCTGGGGCGACTCCAGGTTTGGATGTTATTTGTGATGGAATTTTGCACGGTAGTTCGTTTACCTTCGATGAGACTAAAGCTCCCCGGGTCTCAAATGCGACGGTGACCTGATTATCCCGACATGGATTGTTAACCGTGGGAACTCTACTCGTCGCATTGGGCTTAATTGGCATCCTGATTTCATACGCCCTAAGTCGGTGGATTCAGCGAAGCGGACGTCGAGTAGGAGCGGTCGTTCCGCCGCGGACAGATCGCTGGCATCAGAGTGCGACACCAACATTCGGAGGCGTTGCTATTGCCGTCACATCTGTCTATCTGGTCGGAGTGGTTGCCGTTGTATCACCTGAAATCGATGGAATGGCTACCGCCTTGGCGGTTGTTGGATCTGCATTTGCAATGTTCATCGTGGGCCTTGCCGATGACACGCTCACGCTGACTCCTCTTGGTAAATTGGTCGGATCACTCGCGATCGGAGCGTTCTACGTGTTTGGTCTGATAGCGGTGACCCCTCAAACCGCGCCTGCGACTGTTCCAGCCCTTATCGCAATTATATGGTTCGGGGGTGTTGTTCACACCTTGAATCTACTCGACAACATGGATGGTTTGGCTGGTGGGGTTGCGGTAGTGGCGTGTCTTTTTTTCGCTTGGGCTTACGGACCTCATCTTGGATCTGCTGTCGTGGCGCTGTTGGTCGCGGTAAGTGGCAGCTTGATTGGGTTTCTTATTTTAAATCGATCGCCTGCGCGTCTGTTTATGGGTGACTGCGGCAGTTTGTTTATTGGGGGGATTCTCGCTGGAACCTCACTCGTACCGTTTCTAGCTAACACGCCGGACATGATTGTTGACAGCTTAGCAGTCGGATTAATCCTTGCCGTTCCACTTTTTGATACTGGGTTCGTACTAGTGCTCCGAAAGTTTGCTGGTCGTAAGGCTACCCGTGGCGGAACGGATCATGTATCGCATCGCCTGGTTTCATTAGGTTTCTCGGAGCGGAGCGCAGTTCGAATTTTGTACGCATTTGGGATTGCTGGAGGTGCGTTGGCGGTAGGTCTGATAGTTGCTCGAGAGGACGTAATAGTTCCAGTTGCGAGCTTGTTTGTCGTCGCTTCAACCTTGTTTGGAATCTATTTGGCAAGGGTCCCCGCCTACGAGGCTGATGATTTTTTAGCATTGCAAAAGAGTTCTTTTGCCCCCTTCTTGAAGGATCTTGCGTTCAAATGGCACGTGGGTCAGGTTTTGCTCGATATTCTTCTTATAAGCAGTGCATATTACGGAGCTTATTTGATCCGCTTTGAGGGTGAAGCGTTGACGGAATTTTTACCAACGTTCACAGCCTCATTTCCTGTGGTGCTCGGATTTAAGTTGGTCGCCCTATATTCGTCTGGGCTATATGCTCGGTCGTGGGAAACATTTGGCTTGCGGGATGCGTATGCAGTAACCCGTGGCGTCGCAGGCGGATCTGTTCTTTCTATTCTTGCCGCAACATATATCTATCGCTTTGAGTTGTTTTCTCGAGGCGTACTGTTGATTGACGCTGTGCTGTTGTTCGTTTTGGTGATGGTTTCTCGCGCATCCTTCCGACTGATGAGTGAAGCTGCTGCAAGTCGGAGCAAACGGAGCCGGCGCGTGTTGATTTATGGTGCGGGCTCAGGTGGCCAGATGCTTGCCAGGGAGATGCGCGCTAATAGCAGTTGGGAAATGAACCCGGTTGGGTTTCTCGATGATGACCCGGTCAAGCAAAGGCGCTGGATTCTTGGCTTGCCTGTCCGTGCTGGGTCGGATGATCTAGAACTTAGCATGCGCATGCATAATGTCGACGAGTTGATCCTAAGCAGCCCGTCTATCGATCCGGAATCCGAAACGAGGATTCGAGAAGTGTGTGCACGTCACAATGTCAGAGTGCGTCGCCTTTTCCTTGAATTGCGCTAACCTTCGTTTGTGTTAACCAAGGCGGTTACACGATCGACAGACATTACTTCATGATTAAGTCACTGCGAATCGGATTCGATGGCCGGGCATTAATTTCTACAGCAGGCGGAGTCAGGCGATATACGCGGGCGCTTTTTGGTGCAATTGCGGCGATGGCGGACGGACCAGAGGTAATTGCGATTGGAGCTCCTGGCGGCCTTAGTCTTCCACTAAACGTCGTTGCTGGTCCGGCGCCAAGTGGTGTGCCCACAAACCTTGGATGGACGCTATGGTCAATTCCAGCCGGTTCTCGTAGTGCGGCGTTAGACGTGTATCACGCTCCAGCTTATACATGTCCATGGTGGGGTGTACCACCGACTGTGGTCACAATTCATGACTGCAGTTATGAACGTTGTCCCGAGTGGTATCCACATCGTCGAGATCGATTTCGACGCCTGTTCTATCGCTACAGCGCCGTGATGGCGGATTCAATCATTACTGATTCTGAGTTCTCTAAACGTGAAATCTCATCAGCGTATGACATTGAACCAGATCGGATTGTCGTTATTCCCCTTGCTGCTACAAATTGTTTTACTCCAGCAACGACGGAGAGTTCTCCGGTTAATGGAGTAGAACCATATGTGTTACATGTCGGTGACTTGCACCCGCGACGCGATGTTTCGATGGCGCTCAACGTCGTCGCCAGAGTACGCCAACTTCCCGGTGGTGAGAACCTGCGTCTTGTAATCGTTGGAGTCGATCGGGGCCATCGATCTGTGCTCGATCGGGTGGCCGCTTCGGCAGGAGTGTCCCATGCAGTTGAGTATTACGAGAACGTTTCGGATGAAAAGCTTTTAGGATTCTACCGAGGAGCGACGGCTCTTGTTTATACCTCTAGGTACGAGGGGTTTGGGTTGCCGCTCGTCGAAGCAATGGCGTGCGGAACAGCTGTGGTCGCGACTGACAACGGACCAACCGGGGAGGTTGTGGGTGATGCCGCTGAGCTTGTTGAGCCCCGAGACGAAACAGGACTGGCAGATGCTTTATATCGCCTTGTAGTCGACCAAGCACACCGCGAGAACTGCGCACGGGCTGGCCTCTCCAGAGCAGCGAGGTTCTCTTGGGAACGTGCCGCTCAGCAGACGGTAAACGTGTATAAGAACCTGCATGGAACGCGGTCTCAAGAGGGACCATCGACACTTTCGACAACAATTTCCTAGTATGTTGCATCGTGACGAACAAAAGTCGGTGATCTCAGTTATCGTTGTCAATTTCAATGGTTACGAACATATTGAACGGTGCCTGAATGCTTTGGAGCGTCAGACTGTTAGTCACGAAGTCATAGTGGTTGATAACGGTTCGAAGGACGAGTCATGTGCCCTTATTAGAGAAAAATTTAGCAGAGTACGCCTTATTGAGCATCAAGAGAATATCGGGTTTTCCGCGGCTAACAATGCCGGTGCAGCAGCGGCACGTGGAGACTATTTGGCGTTTCTTAATAACGACACGGAGGCGGCCCCAGACTGGCTGGAAGCTCTTCAAAATGGTCTTGATGAACATCCATCGACTGGTTTTGCTACGTCTCGCATTGTCTATCTTCATGACCCTTCGACACTCGACAGCGCGGGTGACATAGTCACCTTGTGGGGTGGGGCGTTCAAGCGAGGCCATGGAGCCCCGGCTGCTGATATGGCACAACCGGCCGATGTTTTTTCGGCGTGTGGGGCTGCCTGTCTATTTCGTCAAGAAGTGTTCAAGCAAGTGGGTGGCTTCGACGAAGCATTTTTTCTAGTGTTTGAGGATGTCGACCTTTCTTATCGAGCTCAACTGCTCGGTTATAGGTGTCAATATGTACCAACTTCGGTCGTTGCTCACGTTGGGAGTGCGACGTTAGGCCGCGTGAGTCATACTGCCGTCTATTATGGGCAACGCAATTCTGAGTGGTTGTACCTTAAGAACACGCCAGGGCCGTTGCTAATTCTAAGTTTCCCCGGCCACTTGCTCTACGTTGTCGCTGCTGGCCTCTATTACGCATCAAGGGGAGCTTTGGTTCCGTTCTTGGAGGCCAAGTGGCATGCTTTGAAGGGTGTTCCGCGAGTCTGGAGGCAGCGCCTGGCAATTCAGCGCTGCCGCCGTGTTTCAGTAAGTGATTTATGGCGAAGGCTGGAACGCCGCTGGTTAGTCGCAAAGATTCGAGAAAAACGGTTCGATATTCGCTTGGCGCGTCTACTGTGACAATTGAGTGTTCGGTGGTTGTTGTCAACTTCAACTCGGGTGAAGTTCTGCGTAACTGTTTAGCCTCGCTCGAAAAGGCTTTTGAAAACAGGGACTGGGAAGCTGTTGTGGTCGACAATGCATCATCCGACGATAGTCTTGATTTACTGAACCCGAACCCGATGGTTCGGATTCAGCGAAACACTTCTAACGTGGGGTTTTCAGCAGCCGTCAATCAAGCTCTGTCACTAATTTCTAGCCGCAATGTACTCCTTATTAATCCTGATTGCGAGGTTAGACTAGGCGCGGTTTCGCGTCTAGAAGAAGAACTACTAGAACATCCAGAGTGTGCTCTTGTTGGGCCGTGTGTGATTGATCCTGATGGGACAGTTCAAGGAAGTGCTCGCGGGGACCCTGATATGTTGACTGGCCTGTTCGGGAGGTCTACGTTGTTAATGCAACTGTTCCCTTCGTCAGCATTAGCGAAACGTAACGTGCGGACTTCTGTTGGTAGCAACACGGAAGGGTTTGAGGTTGATTGGGTGTCCGGTGCATGCATGCTTGCAAGGCGTGAGTCGCTGATGTCGGTTGGCGGATTCGATAGCGATTTCTTCATGTACTGGGAGGATGCCGATTTATGTCGCCGGCTCCGTAGTCTTGGGTACACCGTTCGCTACGTTCCCCAAGCTCGGGTAATGCATCGCGTGGGACGTTCAAGCGAAACGGTGCCAGAGCTTGCAATCCGTGCGTTCCATGAAAGCGCCTATCTCTATTACGTTAAACACGTCGCACGTGCACGTTTTCATCCGGCGCGATGGTTTGCCAAATTAATACTCATGCTGCGGATGTTCTGGCGTCTTCGTGTTGCCAAGGCTGTACGCAAACCTTCACACTTCAGGGATAGGGAGCAGTAGAACTTTAGGTGCCGCAACTGGTGTTTTCTTTTGCCTTAGGTGCCACATTGCTTTTGGCGATGAGGACTTATGAACTTTCGACTAATTTTTCTATGACACCATCCCAGGTGATCTGGCGGGCGATTTCGTAACCAGCAGCTCCTAGCGAGGCTGCATGTTTACGTTTGTTGGCTAGAGCATTAATTGCATCGGCGATCGCTTCTTCGGTAGGGGCACAAATCTTACCGTTTACACCGTCTTCAACGAATTCTAGGGTGCCGCCGCAATCTGTAGCGGTGACAACTGGCTTGTGGGAAAGAAAGGCTTCAAGCGTCACATAGCCGTAGTCTTCGTCATATGGTGTGTAGGCGACAGTTAAACTGTCGGCGTAGAGTCTGATTAGCCGTTCGTCTTGCACCCAACCGAGAAATTCCACACGATCAAGAACATCATGTTTAGCCGCGAGTGCTTCTAGAGGTTCACGCTGAGAGCCCTCACCAACGATCAATAGTTTCGTGGGTTGACCAACGAAGGACATTGCTCTAATGAGTAAGTCAACACGCTTAACGGGTTCCAGTCTGCCGACTGATAGTACGTAGTTGCCTTGGATGCCAGGTTCAAGACGGTCAGCTAAGCGTGGAGGGTGGTAAAGCACTTCTGAATTTAATCCGTTGAATCGTTTGAGCCGGCTGGCTGTATTCTTGGCTATAGTAAATAAGCGTCGGCATTCGCCTAACATTCTTGTATCAAGATCGATGATGGATTCCCGGAGGCCTAAGTCTTCTTCAGTGTGTTGAAAATCGCTATAAGGGGTTCCAGATAACTCGTAGGCTGCACGGTGTTGGTGAAGTAACCAACTGATTTTGTTGGGATGACGCACAAAATACGTTGGGAACTTTGTGGTAATGGCGAGATCGATTGGCACTCCATTGCTCTCGCTGAGATCTATTAGACGCCAGGCGGCCGCGTGGCTAAGGATTTCTCCTTTTGGACCACACTGAAATGGGATGCTGATTAACTCGGTGAGGTAGCCCCTTCCACGCAGTTGTGCGACGAGTTCGCGAGAGAGCGACTCGGCCCCACCACTAACGAACGGTACCTGTGCTTCACAGACGACAATGGTACGTACTGACATACGAAAAATTTAGAAAGTATTCCTATCGTTTTTGAGGACTGGTTCGCATGGTAGCAGAAACACTCCTGAGTTGACTTTGGGCGAGCAATCATTCATTGACTTACCACAGGTGCAGCGATAGCATCGTAACAAGTAATCTGGGTAAGTTTGAAAAGGGTCTTACTTGACGCGGTGACTTGTATTTTTAGGGAGTTTTAGTGTTTACGGGGTTCGCCCCGTATTTTTTAGCATTCTACTTGAGAAAAATTTCACAATCTCCAATTTCAATGTGATGCGCTTACATAAGTTCCGAAAGGGAATTACTTTACCGATTGGAGGTAAACCTACTCAAGAAATTGAACAGGCAGCGTCTTGCCAACGAGTCGCCGTGCTTGCAGCGGACTCGGTTGGACTTCGACCTAAGATGCAGGTTTCAATTGGCGACGAAGTAAGACGGGGTCAACTTTTATTTGAAGATAAGAAAACTCCTGGTGTGCGATACACAGCACCAGCGGCAGGGACGGTTATCGACATCCATCGCGGTGAACGTAGGGCATTACAGTCTCTTGTTATTAAGTTGAGTCGTGCGGAACGTGAAGGCCGTGGGCCAGACGAAGTCTCTTATCGAACCTTCACCGGTCGCCACCCGAGCGGCTTGTCATCTGATGATGTTAGAGAGCTTCTTGTCGAGTCCGGTATGTGGGTGTCGCTTCGAGCTCGACCCTTTGGCCGCGTAGCAAATCCAGGAACCCAACCACATTCTATTTTTGTAACGGCAATCGACACGCAACCCTTAGCACCTTCATTTGATCGTGTGGTTACAGACATCAACGCGTTTGAACGAGGATTGGCGGCGTTATGTAGATTGACTGATGGTCCGGTTTATGTGTGTACCGAGCCGGAAACAGATATCCACGTTCCCATGTCCGACCAATTGAGGCATGAGCGATTTGCTGGGCCTCATCCGGCCGGTACCGTGGGTCTTCATATACATACCCTCGATCCAGTCAACCGCCACAAGATGACTTGGAACATCGGTGCACAAGACGTTGTGGCAGTTGGCAAACTCTTTCATTCCGGGTCCCTCGATGTCACCCGTGTCATTTCGCTAGGAGGGCCACCGGTACGGCGACCGAGATTGCTCCAGACTCGACTCGGCGTTTCGTTGGACGACTTGGTACAGGGCGAATTTGAGATTGATGATACCCGTGTTGTTTCTGGATCGGTTTTTTCAGGACGCACAGCTTCTGGGCCGGTACATGGGTATCTCGGACGGTACCATCAGCAGGTTTCCGTAATCGCTGAAAACAGAGAGCGAGAATTCTTGGGTTGGCTAATGCCGGGGTTGAGAAAATTTTCGACCACCAGAACTTTTGTCTCGGCTTGGTTGCCAGGCAAGGAGTTTTCCTTGACCACTTCGACTAATGGTTCGAGACGGGCCATTGTGCCAATCGGGATGTACGAACGGGTGATGCCATTTGACCTGATGGCGACGCCTCTATTACGAGCACTTCTAATGGGTGATGTGGAAAGGGCGGAGACATTAGGGTGTCTTGAACTCGATGAGGAAGATTTGGCTCTTTGTACGTTTGTTTGTCCTGGAAAGAATGACTACGGAACGTATTTACGGAATGTATTGGACATTATTGAGCAGGAGGGGTAGCGGAGCTCTTTAAACCCTAGGCTTCGTGACAAGATGAAGTTTCTGCGGCGTTTGCTGGACCGGCAAGCGCATCACTTCGAATCAGATGGCAAGCTGGAGCGACTGGGTGCGTTATGGGAAGCTCAGGATACGCTGCTGTACACACCGGGCCATGTTACTGAAGGGCCGTCGCACCTCCGCGACGGTATCGACGTAAAGCGCCTAATGGTGACCGTTGTTATTGCGTTATCCGGTTGTGTGTACATGGCTTTGTACAACACTGGGTATCAAGCTAACCGAGCAATTGAGGCTGGGGCAGTCCCTCTTGTGAATTGGCAGAGCCAAATTATTGGGGCATTGGGCATCGGATTCTCATCGACTGATGTTCTGGCTTGTCTGATACACGGAGGGTTGTATTACCTGCCTGTACTCGTCGTGACGTTTGTGTGTGGTGGGTTATGGGAAGCTATTTTTGCGACCGTCCGTGGCCACGAAATAAACGAAGGATTTCTGGTAACAGGAATGTTGTTTCCATTGATTGTGCCGGCCACGATTCCTCTTTGGCAGGTTGCGCTGGGAGTGTCGTTTGGTGTTGTGGTGGGGAAAGAGATTTTTGGTGGCACGGGAATGAATATCCTGAATCCAGCGCTGACGGCGAGGGCTTTTGTATTTTTTGCTTATCCAGCCGAGTTGTCAGGTGATGCGGTGTGGATTGCAGCCCAAACCTCTCCCGACGGTGTGAGTGGTGCGACTGCACTTGCGCAGGCCACCTTGGGCGGCAGTGCATCGCTTACGGAAAGTTTTGGTTGGTGGGACGCTTTTATCGGACTCATTCCAGGTTCGATGGGAGAAACCTCTGTTCTCGCATGTCTTGTCGGTGCTGTGATCCTGGTAAGTAGCGGTGTGGGGTCATGGAGAATTATGATCAGTGTTGTCGGGGGCACATTGCTCATGGCATTGTTGCTTAATAGCGTCGACT